>NZ_JBITHK010000007.1:0-372470 GCF_044457925.1 Nocardiopsis sp. NPDC050513
TGTGGAAGCCTTGTGAGGGGTGGAGCTGACCGGTACTAATAGGCCGAGGGCTTGTCCGCTGCAGGTAATTGGATGTTCGCGCACATTTGTTCACATCATGGTTTCCGTGGTGGTTATGGCGGGGGGGTTACACCCGGTTACATTCCGAACCCGGTCGTTAAGTCCTTTTGCGCTGATGGTACTGCCCTGTGGTGGGGTGGGAGAGTAGGTCGCTGCCACGGTTTTTCTTGGAGGGGGTCGCCCATGGGGCGGCCCCCCTTTTTTTGTTGTACGGGTGTGATGGTGGTTGGGGTGTGGTCGAGCGGTTGGGGGTGGTGACCTTTGGGGCCCTGTGGTGCTGTAGCGGGAGGGTTTGCGGGCCGACCCCCTGTGGTTGAGCATCCGCGACGGTGACCCTCGAACCCCCTGTGGCCAAGCGCGCGGGGGACGCTCTGCCCAACCCCCCTGGGGCTGAGCGAGCAGGGGTGCTTTGCCCAACCCCCCTGTGGTCCTGTACCGGTCAGGCCTCCCCAACCCCCCTGTGGCTGGACGGGCGGGAGTGCTTTGCCCAACCCCCCTGTGGTCCTGTACCAGTCGGACCTCCCTAACCCCCCTGTGGTTGGGCGGGCGGGGAGGGTGTAGACCCCCTTTCCGGTGACGGGTGTGCGGACCTGTGTGGGGCTTGGGGCGGGTGTTTGCTGGACCGTCCACCCCCCGCTCCTGGGGCCGGGGGTGTCATCACTTCGGAATCACGTTCCCACGTGGTGGCCGCCTTCTGCATATCTGTGGACCGTCCGGGGTGACGGTAGGTGAGGGACCTCGCCCTCCGGAACGAATTCGCTGCGCGAACACGCCCTCCGGACGAGCCACACCCCCACCGGTGACCGGGGCGGTAGAACACCACACCCAACCCCCTATGGACCCGAGAACCAGTCGACCCAACCCCCCTTCGGCGCCCCGGAGCGAGCACGCGCTCTGTCCGACCCCCTGTGGTTGGCCGACCAGGGACGGTCACCCCCGACCCCCGCAACACAAGGCCCCGGGCGGGCTCTCGGTGACCCGGGGGTCAGATGGGACGGCGGCCGGTCAGGCCGATCGGCGCGCGATGTCGGCCACCGACGGGCGGGTGGCCGGAATCCCTCCCCGCCCGGCCCAGCCACAGGGGGGTTCGAGGGTCACCGTTCCCGGGCGCTCAACCCCTCGGGGGGTAGAGGGTCACTGTCCCTCATCGGCCAGCTACTGGGGGGTTGGGTGGTCCTGTTCTCGGGTCCACTGGGGGTTGGGTGTGGTGTTTTACTGCCCCGGTCACCGGTGGGGGTGTGGCTCGTCCGGAGGGCGTGTTCGCGCAGCGAATTCGTTCCGGAGGGCGAGGTCCCTCACCTATGGTCACCGCTGGCGGTCCACAGATATGCAGGCGGCGGTCACCACGTGGGAACGTGATTCCGAAGTGATGACACCCCCGACCCCAGGAGCGGGGGGTGGACGGTCCAGCAAACATCGGCCCCAAGCCCCACACCGGTCCGCACACCCGTCACCGGAAAGGGGGTCTACACGCTCACTGCCCGCCCAACCACAGGGGGGTTGGGCAAAACATCCCTGTCCCGCTCAGCCCCAGGGGGGTTGGGGAGGCCTGACCGGTACAGGACCACAGGGGGTTGGGCAAAGCACCCCTGCTCGCTCAGCCCCAGGGGGGTTGGGCAGGGCGTCCCCCGCGCGCCTGGCCACAGGGGGTTTCGAGGGTCACCGTCGCGGATGCTCAACCACAGGGGGTCGGCCCGAAAACCCTCCCGGTACAGCACCACAGGGGATCCGCCGGAAACCCTCCCGGTACAGCACTGCCGGGAACCCTCCTGGTACAGGACCACAGGGGATCCGTCGAAAACCCTCCCACCCCGGTCACCCCAGGGGCTCCGCCGCAAACCTTCCCGCCCCGCTTCACCCCAGGGGGCCGACGGCCACCGCCCCCGCGTCCCCCCGCGGCCCGGCCCCCGCGGACGCCGCGGACACGCGTCGGCCCGGGAGGGACTCCCCCTCCCGGGCCGACGCGTGTGCGCTACGACTCCAGGGCGAGCAGGAACCTCTTGCGCTCCAGGCCCCCCGCGTAGCCGGTGAGGGACCCGTCGGCCCCGATCACACGGTGGCACGGCACGATGATGCTGATCGGGTTGCGGCCGTTGGCCATGCCGACCGCCCGGGAGGCGGTCGGACGGCCCAGCTCCTCCGCCAGCTGGCCGTAGGAGGCGGTCTCGCCGTACGGGATCGTGGTCAGGGCGGCCCACACCTTCAACTGCCAGTCCGTGCCGGCCGGGGCGAGCGGGAGGTCGAACTCCCGGAGGTCACCCGCGAAGTAGGCCCGCAGCTGGGTGATCGCCTCCTTGAACGCGGGCTGGTCCCTGTCCCAGCTCTCGGGGACGGCTTGCGCCCGGGTCCACACCCCGCTGAGGGACTCCGCGTCGCCGAAGAGCGTCAGCTCGCCGATGGGGGAGTCCATGGTGGCGTAGCGGGTCGGTCCCGTCGCCTCGCGGAACTCCTGCCGGAGCAGTCGAGGCGGGGCCTCCGGGCGGGGTACTTCCACGTCGAGTGGCAACGTTGGCTGGTTCATGTCGCATCCGTTCTCGCCCACAGGAGGTGTGTGGCGTAGGACCGCCACGGGCTCCATTGTTCCGGTGTGATCTGCTCGCTGCGCAGTGCCTGGCGGACCCCCAGGTCCCCGTCGAGGAAGACGTCGGGGTCTCCCAGGCCGCGCATGCGGATGTAGCTCGCGGTCCACGGGCCGATGCCGCGGAGCGCCAGGAGGTCCTTCTCGGTCCGTTCCCGGTCGCAGCCGGGACCGAGGTCGACGCCGCCGTCGGCGATCGCCGCGCAGAGGCCGACCAGGGCACGTCCCCGCGAAACGGGCATCGACAGGTCGGACGGGTCGACCGCGGCCAGGGTCTCCGGAGTCGGGAAGAGGTGGGTCAGCCCGCCTCCCGTGTCCTCCAGGCCCTCCGGAAGCGGCTGGCCGAACCGTTCGACGAGCCGACCGGCCAGCGTTCGGGCGGCCTGTACGGAGACCTGCTGCCCGAGCACCGCCCGGACAGCCAGTTCCGCGGCGTCCACGTGGCCGGGGGAGCGGATGCCCGGGTGCGCGGCCACCGTGGGGCCCAGGACCGGATCGTCACGCAGCGCCTCAAACACCGCGCGCGGGTCGGCGTCCAGGTCCAGCAGCCACCGGCACCGGCGGACGGCGGACATCAGGTCGCTGGGGGAGGACAGCCGGAGGCGGCACACGACGTGCCCGTCACCGGCGGAGAGTTCGACGACGCCCGGTCCGTGCGGGAGGGAGAGCGTGCGGCGGTACGCGCCGTCGCGGAACTCCTCGACGCCGGGCACCGCGCGGTCGCCCAGGAAACGCAGCGTCCGGTCCAGGCCGATCGGCTCCCGGTAGGGCAGCCGGAGCGTGAGCGACCCCTCCGGCGCGGGGCCGCCCCCGCGCATATCGGTGGGGGTCCGGTCGAAGACCACGCGCATCGTCTCGTTGAACTGCCGGATGCTGGAGAAGCCCGACGCGAACGCCACGTCGGCGAGCGGCATGTCGGTGGTCTCCACCAGGATGCGCGCGGTCTGCGCGCGCTCCGTACGGGCCAGGGCCAGGGCGCCCGCCCCCAGTTCGGCGGTCAACAGGCGGTTGAGCTGGCGTTCGCTGTACCCGACGGCCGAGGCGAGGGCGCCCACTCCGCCGCGGTCCACGGCGCCGTCCTGGATGAGCCGCATCGCCCGGCCCACGACGTCGGCCCGCAGGTTCCACTCGGGGGAACCGGGCGTCCGGTCGGGGCGGCAGCGCTTGCAGGCCCGGTAGCCGGACTCCTGCGCGGCGGCGGCCGACGGGAAGAAGCTCGTGTTCTCCCGCTTGGGCGTCACCGCCGGGCAGCTGGGGCGGCAGTAGATGCCGGTCGTGCGCACCGCGGTGTAGAACACGCCGTCGAATCGGGCATCGCGGCTGTGCACGGCGCGGTAGCGCTGGTCGTCGTCCATGTGTCCATGTTCACCGACGCGTCAGACCCTCGGCTGGCGGTTTTCGGACATTAGCCTTCCCGCGTCTTGAGGTACTCCACGTAGACCGGGCGCAGGGCCTCCTGCACCTTCGGGTCGCTCTCCACGGACAGGGCCTCGTACAGGAACCCGGACGCCTGGGCGACGCTGGCGTCGCTCGCCTCCATGTTGCCCGCGACCGCCTCGGCCGCCGGGATCAGCCTCAGCAGGCGCCAGAAGAAGCGCACGTCCCACCGCTCGCGTGCGAGCTCCACGGCGCGGTCCCGCAGTTCCTCGGTGCTGAGCCGTTCGAAGTTCTCCCCGTTCTCCCCCATGCCGGGAAGATACCCCCGAGCGTGGCCGCCATCCCTGGGTTACGCTTCTCCCGGGGGGTGTGTCATGACCAGGGTCGTCGTCGCCAAGCCCGGTCTGGACGGGCATGACCGCGGGGTGAAGATCGTCGCCCGGGTGCTGCGCGACGCCGGGGTCGAGGTCATCTACACCGGGTTGCGGCAGACTCCCGAGATGATCGTCGCCACGGCGCTCCAGGAGGACGCCGACGCCATCGGCCTGTCCGTGCTCTCCGGCGCCCACATGACCATCTTCGCCCGCGTCATGGAACTGCTTCGGGAGAACGACGCCACCGACATCCGGGTCTTCGGGGGCGGCATCATCCCCGACGCCGACATCGGGGAGCTGGAGCGCATGGGGGTCGCCCGGATCTTCACCCCCGGCTCGCCGACGGCGGAGATCGCCGAGTGGGTGCGGGAGAACGTGCGTCCGGCGACCGCGCGCGGGTGATGTTCGTCGCATCCTCCAAGGGGTGAATGCTCCCGTGGCGGTGTGATTGTTCGTGTCTCTGATCACACGAATTCCCATCAGAGGTGCCTCACGGGGCCGTATGGGCGCGGATCGGGCCGGAACGGCCCTGGGCAACACGCCCCCGGTGTCCGTCGGCCAGATCTCGGGCGACTAAGCTTTGCGCATGTCGCGGGTGGCGATACCCGGCGTCTTCTGTAGCAACCCAGCCCACGAGGCTGCGCGTCGTGTGACACATGATCAGTGAGTCGCAGCCGATCCGGACGAGGCCACCCCGGCAGACACTCTTGAGCCAGCGAGTTACAAGGACGGACCCTCGTGGACCTGTTCGAATACCAGGCGAAGCAACTCTTCGCAGAGTACGGGGTTCCCGTACCCCAGGGGAAGGTGGCGAGCACGGCCGCTGAGGCGCGTGCCATCGCTGAGGAGTTCGCCGCCGCGGGCAAGCCTCGCGTCGTCGTCAAGGCGCAGGTCAAGACCGGCGGCCGCGGCAAGGCCGGCGGCGTGAAGGTCGCGGAGGGGCCCGAGGACGCCCAGGCCAAGGCCGAGCAGATCCTCGGAATGGACATCAAGGGCCACACGGTCCACCGTGTCCTGGTCGAGGAGGCCTCCGACATCGCGGAGGAGTACTACTTCTCCTTCCTCCTGGACCGCGCGAACCGCACCTTCCTGTCGATCTGCTCCGCCGAGGGAGGCATGGAGATCGAGGAGGTCGCGGTCTCCAACCCCGACGCGGTCGCCAAGATCGCCGTCGACCCGCTGACCGGCGCTCCCGCCGACGTCGCCGCGGAGATCGTCAGGGCGGGCAAGCTCCCGCAGGCCGCCGCCGAGGGCGCGGCCGAGGTCGTCACCAAGCTGTGGGACGCCTTCGTCGGCAAGGACGCGACCCTCGTCGAGGTCAACCCGCTCATCCTCACCAAGGACGGCCGTGTCGTCGCGCTCGACGGCAAGGTGACCCTGGACGAGAACGCCGAGTTCCGCCAGGACCTGGAGAGCCTCACCTTCCCGGAGGAGGGTGACCCGCTGGAGGTCGCCGCCAAGGAGAAGGGCCTCAACTACGTCAAGCTGGACGGCGAGGTCGGCATCATCGGCAACGGCGCGGGTCTGGTCATGTCCACCCTGGACGTGGTCGCCTACGCCGGCGAGGCGCACGGGGGCGTCAAGCCCGCGAACTTCCTGGACATCGGCGGCGGGGCGTCCGCCGAGGTCATGGCCAACGGCCTGGAGATCATCCTGGGCGACCCGGCGGTCAAGAGCGTGTTCGTCAACGTCTTCGGCGGCATCACCGCCTGCGACGCCGTCGCCAACGGCATCGTCCAGGCGCTGGAGCTGCTGGAGGGCCAGGGCGGGGACGTCTCCAAGCCGCTGGTCGTGCGACTGGACGGGAACAACGCCGAGCTGGGTCGCGAGATCCTCACCAAGCGCGCCCACCCGGCCGTGCGACAGGTCGACACGATGGACGGCGCCGCCGCTCAGGCCGCCGAGCTCGCGGCGAAGTAGGGGAACGGACACCATGGCTATCTTCCTGAGCAAGGACAGCAAGGTGCTGGTCCAGGGCATGACCGGCTCTGAGGGCACCAAGCACACCCGCCGCATGCTCGCGTCGGGCACCAACATCGTCGGCGGCGTCAACCCGCGCAAGGCCGGGCAGAGCGTCGACTTCGACGGCACCGACGTCCCGGTCTTCGGCTCCGTGGCCGAGGGCATGGAGGCCACGGGCGCCGACGTCACCGTCATCTTCGTCCCGCCCAAGTTCTGCAAGGGCGCGGTCGTCGAGGCGATCGACGCCGGCATCGGCCTGGCCGTCGTGATCACCGAGGGCATCCCCGTGCACGACACCGCCGCGTTCTGGGCGCACGCGGGCGCCAAGGGCAACAAGACGCGGATCATCGGCCCGAACTGCCCGGGTCTGATCACGCCGGGCCAGTCCAACGCGGGCATCATCCCGGCCGACATCACCAAGCCGGGCCGGATCGGGCTGGTGTCCAAGTCCGGGACGCTGACCTACCAGATGATGTACGAGCTGCGCGACATCGGCTTCTCCTCGGCCGTGGGCATCGGCGGCGACCCGATCATCGGGACCACGCACATCGACGCGCTCGCCGCGTTCGAGGCCGACCCCGACACCGACGTGATCGTGATGATCGGCGAGATCGGCGGCGACGCCGAGGAGCGTGCCGCCGACTTCATCAAGGAGAACGTGTCCAAGCCGGTCGTCGGCTACGTGGCCGGGTTCACCGCCCCCGAGGGCAAGACCATGGGTCACGCGGGCGCGATCGTGTCGGGCTCCTCCGGCACCGCCGCCGCCAAGAAGGAGGCCCTGGAGGCCGTCGGCGTCAAGGTCGGCAAGACCCCCAGCGAGACCGCCAAGCTGGTGCGCGAGCTGTTCTAGGACACCGCGCCGTCACGGCCCCGTCCCCGGTGTGGGGGCGGGGCCGTTCCTCATTCGCCCTCGATCTGGCCGCGCCCGCCCCCGAGTTCGCGGCGGGTCCTCCTCGCTCGGATTTCGCGCGTGGTGGCCACGGCCACGCCGGGGACGACGACGAGTGCGAAGAAGGCCAGCCAGCCGATGATGGCGTACTGGTTCCCGCTGATGATCGCGGGCAGCCCCCACAGCACGAAGAGGAACCCGCCCCAGATGAGCGGGCCGGTCGCCCGGTTGCCCTCCCGTCCGTCGTCGGCCGCGGGCACGGCCGGGGCCTGCGCCGCCGGTTCGGCGGGTGCCAGGTCCGCGGGCGGCGTCTCCGGGTGCGTCAGGGTCGTGGGACGCAGGCGCGGGGGGAGGTCGTCGAAGAGCGGTGCCAGGTCGGCGGTGGTGACCGCGTTCAGGGCGGTGGTGGATCGGGACTCGTGCTCGTCGAAGTCCAGCCGCCCCTCCGAGAGCGCCGTCCGCAGCCGTTCCAGGGCCTCGTCGCGCTCGTCGTCGGACAGTCGGTAGCCGTGGTCGGGGCCGGTCATGGGGGTTCCTTCGGGGTGCGTGGGAGGGAGGTCGTCCGTGCGGTCTATCACATGCCCTGCGCTCCCTGCACCGCCGCCGACGGGCGCCGCGTCCGCCGACCGGACCGTCACGGCCGCGGGGACCGCTCTGTCCCCGCGCCTCCTACCGGAGCCGGGACCGGGTGCGGGAGCCTCCGAGCGCGGGGGCGTGTCCCGCCCCTGCCTCTGGGACGCCCGTCCGGGCCATCGGGTTCCGGTTCACCCACGACACGCGCGGCCGGGATACCCCGGAGCATTCCGGTGCCTGGCAGCATAAGTCGGGTGAGTACGCCAGGATCTCCCCCTGACCGCGGTCGGAAACGGCCGAGCGGCACGCCGGCCGACCCACCCAGGGAACCCTCCCACGGGCCTCGGCCGCTCTACCCGACCGGCGGGATCGCCGCCGCCACCGCGGCGGGCAGCGGCCTCGCGGTCATCGTGACGCTCACCATCGCCGGCTGGGTGGCCGCGCCGCACGCGCCGTTCGGCGAGGAGATCGTCGAACTCCTCCAGGGGGCGGTGCTCGCCTGGCTCGTGGGCCACCACGTCTCCTTCACCATCCAGGACGGCCAGTTCGGGCTGCTGCCGATCGGGCTGGTCCTCATCCCCGCCCTGCTCCTGTACCGGTCGGGGCGGTGGCTGGCGCGCAGCTGCGAGATCGGGCGGCTGAGGCACGTCCACCGGGCGGCGCTGGCGATCGCCGGGCCCTACGCGGCGATCGCGGGCACGCTCGCGCTGCTGGCGCGCACCGACGCGGTGGAGCCCAGCATGCCGCGCGCGCTGGTGATGGGGTTCGTCATCGCCTTCCTGTCCGGGGGGCTCGGCGCGCTGCGCCAGATGATGCGTGAACGGGGGGTGGCGGTGCGAGCCCTGCTGGGGCTCATGCCGGGGCGTGCGCGCTCCCTCCTGGTGGGAATGGGAGCCGCCACCGGTTCCCTGCTCCTGGGCGGGCTCCTGCTGTTCCTGGCGGCGCTCGCGGCCAACCTGCCCGAGGCGGTCGAGGCGACCCGGGCGCTCGCACCCGGGGTGGTCGGCGGGGCGCTGCTCCTGCTCGTCCAGCTCGCGTACCTGCCCAACGCGGTGGTCTTCGCCGTCTGCTACGCGCTCGGGCCGGGGTTCACGATGGGCGCGGCGACGATCGTGGCGCCGACCGGTGTCTCCGTCGGCCCGCTGCCGATGTTCCCGATACTGGCCGCCCTCCCCGCCAACGGCGCCGCGCCCGTGGTGTCGCTGGCGGCGCTGGCCGTCCCGTTCGCGGCGGGCGCGGTCGGCGGTGTGCTGACCCAGCGCAGCGCGCCGGACGTGGTCAGCGAGGCGGCGCCACTGTGGGGGTTCGTGTGCGGTGTGACCACGGGGATGGTGTGCGCGGCGCTGGGCGAGCTGGCGGGCGGTTCCCTCGGGGCGGAGCGGCTGACCGACATCGGCCCCTCCTCGTGGCAGGTGGGGCTGGTCGCGGCGCTGGAGGTCGGGGTGGCGGCGGCGATCGCGGCGTGGATCGCCAACTGGTGGTACACGCGCCGGATGCGCCTGGCGGTCGCGGCGGCGGCCGAGGTCCCGGAGAAGACGGGGACCGGCGGGGCCGAGCCGGAGCTGCCCGAGCCCGTGCCGGTCGGCGAGGGGCTGGCCACGGTGACGCCGCTGCGCCCGCGCGAGGACGGGGAGGACGAGCCCGCGGAGCGGGAGCCGTCCGAGGCGGAGCGCTTCACCGAGCGGCAACGGGTCCGGGAGAGGGCCAAGCGTGCGAAGCGGGCCGAGCGCGCCGCGCGTCGGGAGGCCCGCGCCGAGCTGCGCGCCCAGCGCGGGGAGGAGCGGCGTGCGCGGAAGGCGGAGAAGCGCCGCGGACGCCGCCGACACCGCGACGAGGAGTCCGAGGAGTTGTACGGGATCAGCTACGAGGCCTCGTCGGAGGAGGTCGACGCTCCCTGACCGCCGGGGCGGGGCGCCGCGGGTGCGCGTCCCTCGTCCGGACCGGGCCGACGCCCGGACCCGGGAGGGGGCCGTGGTGGAGCGTTCCGCCCCCAGCCGATGACGCCGACCCGCCCGTCTCGCGCCGCACGGCCCCTGGGAGCGGAACCGGGTCCCGCCGCGTGCGGCGGGACCCGGGACGGGAGGTCAGCCCTTGGCGGCGGTCTTCCTGGAGGGTTCGAAGATCGCGTTGACCAGCTCCGTGCACCACGCGAGCAGCTCCAGGTCGCGCAGCGGCTTGCCGCCGATTCCGCCCGCCTTGGGCACCGGCACGAGCAGCGTCCTGGTCGCCTCCTTGCGCACGGACTTGGGGTACATCCGGCGCAGCCGCAGTTCCTGCGACTCGCGCAGCTCCACCGGGGCGAAGCGGATCTGGTTGCCCTGCAGGACCACGTCGGACAGGCCCGCCGACTTGGCCAGCACCCGGAACCGCGCCACGGCCATGAGGTTGTCCACCGGCTCGGGCGGGGTCCCGTACCGGTCGGTGAGCTCCTCGTACGCGGCGAGGATGTCCTCCTCGCAGGTGACGCTGGCGATGCGCTTGTAGGACTGCAGGCGCAGCCGCTCGCCCGGCACGTAGTCGTGCGGGATGTGCGCGTTGATGGGCAGCTCGACGCGGGTCTCGACCTCCTCGGCCGCGTCCGGGTCGCCCTTGAGCTCGGCGACGGCCTCGCCGACCATGCGCACGTACAGGTCGAAGCCGACCCCGGCGATGGTCCCGGACTGCTCGGCGCCCAGGATGTTGCCCGCGCCGCGGATCTCCAGGTCCTTCATCGCCACGTACATGCCCGCACCGGTCTCGGTGTGCTGGGCGACCGTGGCCAGCCGCTCGTAGGCGGTCTCGGTGAGCGGCTTCTCCGGCGGGTAGAGGAAGTAGGCGTAGGCGCGCTCACGGCCCCGGCCGACCCGGCCGCGCAGCTGGTGCAGCTGGGACAGGCCGTAGGTGTCGGCGCGGTCGATGATGAGGGTGTTGGCGTTGGGCACGTCCAGGCCGGACTCGACGATGGTCGTGGAGACCAGCACGTCGAAGTTCTTCTCCCAGAAGTCGACCATCACCTTCTCGAGCTGCTGCTCGTTCATCTGGCCGTGCGCGTAGGCCACGCGGGCCTCGGGCACCAGGCGCTGGATGGACGCCGCGACCTTGTCGATGGAGGCCACCCGGTTGTGCACGAAGAACACCTGTCCTTCGCGCATCAGCTCGCGGCGGATGGCCGCGGTGATCTGCTTGTCCTCGTAGGGGCCGACGAAGGTGAGCACCGGGTGGCGCTCCTCCGGCGGAGTGAGGATGGTGGTCATCTCCCGGATGCCGGTGAGGCCCATCTCCAGCGTTCGCGGGATCGGGGTGGCCGACATGGCGAGCACGTCGACCTGGGTGCGCAGCCGTTTGAGCGACTCCTTGTGCTCGACGCCGAAGCGCTGCTCCTCGTCGATGATGACCAGGCCCAGGTCCTTGAACCGGGTCTCGGCCGACAGCAGCCGGTGCGTGCCGATGACCACGTCGACCTCGCCGCTGCGCAGCCCCTCGCGGGTCAGCTCCACCTCGGCGTCGGTCTGGAACCGCGACATCGGCTTGACCGTGACCGGGAAGGACGCGTACCGCTCGGTGAACGTGGACAGGTGCTGCTGGACCAGCAGGGTGGTCGGCACCAGCAGGGCGACCTGTTTGCCGTCCTGGACCGCCTTGAACGCGGCGCGCACGGCGACCTCGGTCTTGCCGTAGCCGACGTCGCCGCAGATCAGCCGGTCCATCGGGACCGAGCGGCCCATGTCCTTCTTGACCTCGTCGATCGCGGCGAGCTGGTCGGGCGTCTCCACGTAGGGGAACGCGTCCTCCAGCTCCCGCTGCCACGGGGTGTCCGGGCCGAACGCGTGGCCGGGGGAGGCCTGGCGGGCGGAGTAGAGCCGGATGAGGTCGCCGGCGATCTCGCGCACCACCTTGCGGGCGCGGCTCTTGGCCTTGCTCCACTCGGCGCCGCCCATCTTGGACAGCGTCGGCGCCTCGCCGCCGACGTACCGGGTGACCTCGCCCAGCTGCTCGGTGGGCACGAACAGGCGGTCGCCGGGTTGGCCGCGTTTGGACGGCGCGTACTCGATGAGCAGGTAGTCGCGGGTGGCGCCCTGTACCTGGCGGCTGACCATCTCCAGGTAGCGGCCCACACCGTGCTGTTCGTGCACGACGTAGTCGCCGGGTTTGAGCTGGAGCGGGTCGACCGTGCCGCGCCGCCGACTGGGCATCCTGCGCATGTCGCGGGTGGAGGACTTCTGGCCGACCAGGTCGGTCTCGGTGAGCACGACGGTGCGCACCGACCTGAGCAGGAACCCGTGGTCGACCAGGCCGGTGGTCACGGTGGCCACGGCGGACGCGGGCGGTTCGGCGAGGTCGGCGGCCAGGGTGGCGCCCAGGCCCGCGTCGCGCAGCATCGCCACGAGCCGTTCGGCGGGGCCGTGGCCCTGCGTGACCATGACGACGCTCCAGTCGTCGTGCAGCCAGCCCTTGACGTCGGCCAGGGCGCGTTCGGTGTCGCCCCGGTAGGACTCGGCGGGCACGGCGCCCACGACGACGGCGTGGTCCTCCTCGGCGGCGCCGTGGCCGTCGGCGCCGAACGGGGTCAGCCCCCACCAGGGCAGGCCCAGTTCCGCGGCGGTGGCGCGCAGGTCCGCGATGGACATGTACGCCGAGTCGCCGAGGTCGATGGGGGCCTCCCCGCCGGAGGCGGCGTTGATCCAAGAGGCGTCGAGGAACTCGGCGCTGGTGGCCTCCAGCTCGACGGCGCGGGTGCGGATGCGCTCGGGGTCGCAGCCGACGACGAGCGCGCCCTCGGGCAGGTAGGAGAAGAACGGCTCCATGCGGTCGGCGAGCACGGGAGCGAACGCCTCCATGCCCTCGACCGTGACGCCGTCGGCGATCCTGGTGAGGATCTCGGCCAGGGAGGGGTGTTCGGCGGCCAGGGCGCGGGCGCGTCCGCGGACGGTGTCGGTGAGCAGGAGTTCGCGGCAGGGCGGAGCGAACAGGCCGGAGGCGGCGTCGGAGCCGGGGGCGCCGCCCTCGGACGGCTGGATGGAGCGCTGGTCGGCGACCTGGAAGTAGCGGATGTCCTCGACGGTGTCGCCCCAGAACTCCAGTCGCAGCGGGTGTTCCTCGGTGGGCGGGAAGACGTCCAGGATGCCGCCGCGCACGGCCATGTCGCCGCGCTTCTCGACCAGGTCGACACGGGCGTAGCCGGTCATGGCCAGGGCGTCGACCACCTCCTCCAGGGGCGCTTCGTCGCCGGGGCGGATCCGCACCGGTTCCAGGTCGCCCAGGCCGCCCACGAGCGGCTGGAGGACGCTGCGCACCGGCGCCACGACCACCCGCAGCGGGGCGGTGAGGGGGTCGGCGGGGTCGGGGTGGGCGAGGCGGCGCAGCACGGCCAGGCGCTGGCCGACGGTGTCGGAGCGGGGGGACAGGCGCTCGTGCGGCAGGGTCTCCCACGCGGGGAAGTGCGCGACCGTGTCGGCGGGCAGCAGGGAGCCGAGGGCGTCGGTGAGGTCGGTGGCCTCCCGCTCGGTGGCGGTGATGGCCAGGACCGGCCGTCCGGCGCCGACGGGGGCGTCGGCGGCCAGTGCGCCCACCATGAAGGGGCGCAGCGCCGCGGGGGCGATGAGGTCGGTGTGGGGATCGTGGCCGCCGCGGGCGGCCTCGATCGCGCTGTGCAGCGCCGGGTCCTTGCAGACGTCGGCGAGAAGTCCAATGAGGCTCATAGCACCAAGGAGATGGGAGTGGTCCGGATCAGGCGGTGGTCGCGGCCTGCACGGTGGAGGGCGGCAATGTCGTGAACGGCCGCCCGGTTCCTCTCAGCCTAGCGACTCCCCCGGCTTCGCGCGGTCGGCCGTGGACGGCGGCCGCGGGCGCGCGCCCGCGGGCCCGCCCCGCGGGAGCGGGACGGCGCACAGCGAGTGAAACCAGCTTTGACCTGGTCGTATTCCGGATCGGTCGGATCGGCGCGGAGCCCGGGTCAGGAGCGGGCATACGCTGGGTGCATCGCGGACCACGACAGATGAGGGAGCGTGCGGTGAGTGCCAACGGGTGGGGACGCACACCGGTCGGGAACGCCGGCCGGCCGGAGGCGCGGGTGGTGACCCCGGCCCAGGACGAGCTCGCGCACCTGGAGCTGATCCTCAACGGAGCGTGTCCGCTGCCCGGTTTCATGACCAGGGAACAGGTCGCGTCGGTCGAGCGGGACGGGCGGCTGCCCGACGGCGGCGGCTGGCCGGTTCCGGTCACCCTGACCGTCCCCGAGCACCTCGCGGACGAGGACCGGCTGGTGCTGGCCGATCCCGAGGGCTTCCCGCTGGCGGAGCTGGCGGTCACCGAGCGCTGGACGGCCGACGGCGGGGACGGGCGCGCGGCCCGCCGCCACGTGGCCGGTGAGGTGTCCCTGGCCAACCTGCCCATGGGCGGCGTCCTGCGCAAGCTGCGGGTGCCGCCGGCCGAGGTGCGCGGTCAGCGCGCGCTCGGCCCCGACCATCCGCTGCTGGCCGTGGTCACCGACCGCCCCCTGCACCACCGGGCGCTGCACCAGGTCCGCGCCCAGGCCAAGGCGCTCGGCCACGCCGATCTGCTGGTGATCGTGGACGCCCCGCTGGAGGACGAGGGCCTGGCTCCGGCCGTGCTCGCGGCGGAGCCCCTGCTGTCGGCGCGTACGCGGTTCGTCGTGTGCACGCTGCCGCGCGCGGCCGCCCGTTCCGAGGGGGCGTTCGGGGGCCGGTGGGGAGCGCGCGACGTGGCGCTGGCCGCGCACGTGGCGGCCGCCTACGGGGCCACGCACATGATGGTGGAGGCGGGTCCGGCGGGCGCCGACGTCGAGGGCGCCGCGGCCCTGGAGCCGCCGGTGGTCCTGGTGTCGCCGGAGCCGTGGTGCTACGACACGGCCGGGGCGATGTGGCGGCCCCGGGAGGCCGTGGCCGAGGAGGCGCGCCGCGCCGAGCCGAGCGACGCGGAGGTGTCCGTGGAGCTGGCGCACGGCCGTGAGCTGCCGTCCTGGTTCACCCCGGCCCGGGTGGGCGCGGAGTTGGCCCGGTTGCGTCCGGCGCGGACCCGGCGTGGGTTGACGCTGCTGTTCACCGGGTTGTCCGGCTCGGGCAAGTCGACGATCGCGCAGCGGGTGCGCGAGGGCGTCAACCGGGCGGGGAGGACGGTGACGCTGCTGGACGGCGACGTCGTGCGGCTGATGCTGTCCAAGGGCCTGACCTTCTCGCGGGAGGACCGCGAGATGAACGTCCGCCGCATCGGCTACGTGGCCTCCGAGATCACCCGGCACGGCGGGGTGGCGGTGTGCGCGCCGATCGCCCCCTACGCCCGGAGCCGCGCCGAGGTGCGGGCCATGGTGGAGGAGTTCGGCGACTTCTTCCTCGTCCACGTGGCGACGCCGCTGGAGGTGTGCGAGGCCCGGGACCGCAAGGGGCTGTACGCCAAGGCGCGGGCGGGGGAGATCCCCGAGTTCACCGGGATCTCCGACCCCTACGAGGAGCCGACCGACGCCGACATGGTCATCGACACCGTGGACGAGGACCCGTTCGAGTCCGCGGCCAGGGTGCTGGCCGCGCTGCGCGAGGGCGGCTGGCTGCCGGAGAAGGAGCTGTAGGAGACGGTGATGCGCGATACCCCCGGCCACGACGGGGCCGCGGCCCCAGGACACCGGTTGCCGCACCTGGTCGAGGTGATGGCCACGCTGCGCCGGGAGTGCCCCTGGGACCGGGGCCAGACCCACGAGTCGCTGGCCAAGTACCTGATCCAGGAGGCCTACGAGACGTTGGAGGCCATCGAGGAGGGCGATCCGTCCCTGCTGCCCGAGGAGCTGGGGGACGTGCTGCTCCAGGTGGTCTTCCACGCGGCGATCGCGGCCGAGCGCCCGGAGGGCGACCCGGCGCGGTTCACCGTGGACGACGTCGCCGACGCGATCATCGACAAGATGACCCGCCGCCACCCGCACGTGTTCGGCGGGGTGGAGGTGTCCGGCGCCGACGAGGTCAAGAGCAACTGGGAGGCGATCAAGGCCGCCGAGCGGCGGGAGAAGGCCAGGGCGAGGGGGCACGACGGCGAGGGGTCGGTGCTGGACGGCGTGCCCTTCGCCCAGCCCGCCGTGCTGCTGTCGGAGGAGTTGCAGCGGAGGGCGGTGCGCAACGGCGTTCCGGCGGACCTGGTCGTCGACGACGGCGGCGCGGGCGGCGAGCTGTTCGCGGCGGTGGCGGCCGAGCGGGAGCGGGGCCGTGACGCCGAGGGCGACCTGCGGGCGGCGGCGCGTCGGTTCGACGCCCGTGTGCGGGCAGCGGAGGGGCTGGCCAGGGCGGACGGCAGCGACCCCCGGGAGTTGTCAGGGGACGCGTGGCGGCGCTACTGGGACCGTGCCGGGGAGGACCGCGAGGTGTAGGCGCCGTCCCGACGAGGGCGACGGCGCCGCGGTCCCGGTGGTGGAGCGGGCGCGCCGCGCACCGCGCGGGTATGTGTGCCCGGCACATGCCCCGGCGGCGGGAAACGGTGTCAACGGGACTTGACCCCCATGCGTCGCGTGACCCACAGTGCTCCGGTGTGGGCGCCTCCTGGGCCCGGATCTCCCCCGTTCCCCCGGGCGAGGGGCGCCCGACGATGGGAGCCTCATGCGTCGGTTCGGAAACCTCCTCGCCGCGTTCAGTGCCCGCTGGGTGCCGGACGCCTTCGTGTTCGCGATCTTCCTCACGGTCCTCGTCTTCGGTCTGGCCCTCGGGCTGACCGACCGCACTCCGCTCGAACTGGTCGGCGACTGGTACGGCGGGTTCTGGAACCTCCTCGAGTTCGGCATGCAGATGACCCTGGTGCTGGTCACCGGGTACGCGCTCGCCTCCTCGCCGCCGGCCAGGCGGGCGATCGGGTGGGTGGCGGGCCGCACGCGCGGCCCGCTCTCCGCGGTCGGCGTCACCGCGCTGGGCGCCGCTCTGCTGGGCACGCTGCACTGGGGGCTCGGCCTCATCGCGGGCGCCCTGCTGGCGGTGGAGGTGGCCCGGTCGTGCAGGGAGCGCGGCATCCGGGTGCACTTCCCGCTGGTGGCGGCGGGCGGGTACGTCGGACTGATGGTCTGGCACAGCGGCCTGTCCGGTTCGGCGCCGCTGCTGGTCAACACCCCCGGGCACTTCCTGGAGGAGCGGATCGGCCTGGTCCCGCTCAGCGAGACCATCCTCCAGCCGTTCAACCTGGTCTTCCTCGCCACGATGCTGATCGGCGCCCCGCTGCTGCTCATGAGCATGCATCCCCGGGCCGAGGACAGCGAGGAGATCGAGTCCCACGACGACGGCGCCGACGACGGCTCCGGCGGGGCGGGCGGCGGCGGGGTCCGCACCGCGACCGCTCTGCGGGAGCTGTCCCCGGCCCAGCGCCTCATGCACAGCCGTGTCCTGGTCTACCTGGTGGTGGCCGTGGGGCTGGTGTACCTGGTGCCCGCGCTGGTCGCCGGCGGTGTCGTGGGCATGGACATCAACCTGCTCAACTTCGCCTTCCTCATCGCGGGACTGGGCCTGCACGGGACGCTGGCGGGTTACTCGGCGGCGGCGGCCGAGGGGGCCCGCAACGCCGCGGCGGTCATCGTCCAGTTCCCCTTCTACGCGGGCATCATGGGGATCATGGCGAGCTCCGGGCTGCTGGAGGTCGTCACCGAGGCCTTCGTGTCCGTCGCCACGCCGTCCAGCTACCCGTTCTGGGCGCTGACCAGCGCCGCCCTGGTCAACTTCGCCGTGCCCTCGGGCGGCGGCCAGTGGGCGGTGCAGGGGCCCGTGGTCATCGGGGCCACCGAGTCCCTGGGCATCGACCCGGGGGTCGGAGTGATGGCGGTCGCGATGGGCGACCAGCTCACCAACGGCATCCAGCCGTTCTGGGCGCTGCCGCTGCTCGCGCTGACCCGGCTGCGGGCGGGCAGCGTGCTCGGCTACTCGGCGGCGGTGATGCTGTTCGCGTTCGTCGTCGCGTCGCTGTGCATCACCTTCCTCACCTGAATCGGGGCGGTGCGCCGTCCGCGGCGGGGCGGTGGTTCACCCCTCGTCCCGGCGCGGGCGCCGCCGGACCCGGCGCAGGTCGATGACCTCCGTCGCGGCGTCGCCGGGCGCGTGGCCCTCGGTGAAGGTCTCCTGGGGGCGGCGCGCCTGTTCGCTGATCACCAGCCACAGGCCGGCGATCACCCAGTTGGCCATCAGCGCCGACCCGCCCGCGGACAGGAACGGCGTGGTCATGCCGGTGAGCGGGATGACGAGGGTGGCGCCGCCCAGGACGATGAACACGTTGAAGGCCAGGAGGAACGCGTACCCCAGCGCGGTGAGCTTGAGGAAGACGTCGCGGCAGCCCAGCGCGATCCGGAAGCCCCGTTCGGCGAGCAGGAACAGCAGCATCAGAACGGCGAGGAGGCCGGTCAGCCCCAGCTTCTCGCCGATCGAGACCAGGATGAGGTCGCTGTCGGCGGCGAAGATCTCCTGGGCGAAGCCCTCGTTGAAGCCGGTGCCGAACACGCCTCCGTTGGCCAGCGCGAACATGCCCTCGACCACCTGGAAGCTGCCGCCCGGCTGTCCGTAGACGTCGGGGTCGAAGGCGTTCAGCCAGATCTCCACGCGGTTGCGCACGTGTCCGAACAGCAGGTAGGCGACGTAGGCTCCGGCGGCGAAGGCGGCGAGGCCGATGGCCACCCACGACTTGCGGGAGGTCGCGGCGTACAGGACGGCCAGGAAGGTGCCGAACAGCAGGAGCGAGGTGCCCAGGTCGCGGGTGCCCACCAGCAGCAGGATCGCCATGCCCCAGCCGACCGCCATGGGGGCCAGGTCCCGGGCGCGGGGGATGCTGAACACCTTGGTCCGGCCGACCCTGACCGTACGGGTGACCAGCGACATCACCTCGCGCCGCCGCCCCAGGTAGGAGGCGAGGAAGACGACCAGCAGGACCTTGGCGAACTCCGACGGCTGCATGGTGAACGGGCCGATCCCGATCCACCGGCGCGCCCCCAGCACCTCGATCCCCAGGGGCGAGAGCGGCAGCAGGAGCAGCAGCAGCGCTGCCACGGCGATGACGTAGGTGTACATGGTGAGGCGGCGCGGCTGGCGTACCAGGACGATCGTGGCCCCGCACAGGACCATGCCCACGACCGTCCACATGAGCTGTCGGTCGGCGTCGCCGTGGGCGGGCTCGGCCTCGGCCATCTGGAGGGCCCAGATCATGGTGAGGCCGAGCGCGTTGAGGACCGTGGCCAGCGGCAGGACGACGGGGTCGGCGTAGGGGGCGAGGAACCGGAGCAGGACGTGCAGCGCGACCGCGCCCGCGCTGACCACGGCGGCGGCGACGATGACGGAGGGTTCGACCCCGGCGGTCAGCGAGAGCGACGCGGTGACCAGGCCGGCCGCGCCGGTCACCAGAGCCGGGACGAGCAGGCGCAGTTCCGCCGATCTCTGGCGGACGGGCGGCAGCGCCCGGTGGGAGTCGTTCGTCTCGCGCTGAGGGTTGCCCATGTCGTCGTGCCGTTCCGCCGTCCACGTGAGGGGCACGGTGCCCGTGGAGGGCGGCCGCGCCCGGTCCGAGAGGGGAGGTTCGCCGTCCTCGCACTATAGGCGCGGTGCTGTCGGATGCCCGTAAGGCGTGCCGGGGCGCCCTCGGTGAGCGGGGGTGCTCAGGCGGAGGCCGGTGAGGGCGCGTCGAGGTCGATGGCCTCGGCGGCCCGGGACATCCTGTTCCCGAGTCCGGGCAGCGCCGAGAGCGCGGGGGCGGCGCGCAGCAGCAGGTTGCGCGCCGTGATCCCGAACCGGGTGCGGGGCGCGAGGAAGGACATGCCGGTGTCGGCGATGTCCTGGTTGACGCGGACGAAGGGGCGCATGCGGTCCTCGTAGGCGGCCAGCGCGGGTGCGAGGGCGTCGTGCCGGGCCAGTTCGCGGGCCAGCACGTAGGCTCCGACCAGCGCCAGGCTGGTGCCCTGTCCCGTCATGGGGGAGGGGCAGTACCCGGCGTCGCCGAGCAGGGTGACGCGCCCGGCCGACCACCGGTCCATGCGGATCTGGGCGACCGCGTCGAAGTAGAACTCGTCGGAGCGGTCCATCTCGTCCAGCAGGCGGTCGGTCTCCCATCCCGCGCCCGAGAAGTGCTCGCGCAGCATCCGCCGCTGCTCCTCGGGCGACGCGCGGTCGATGCCCGTGTCCTCGGCCGACGACAGACCGAACAGTGCCTGGGCGAGTTCCTTGCGCGGTGAGTGGTACAGGGCGGTGAGGCCGCGGGTCGTGTTGTACAGCAGGGTCTCGTCGGCGAGCCCGAGGTGGTGGGGGACGTCGCAGAAGCTGATGTAGCCGTGCAGGAACCGCCGGTACCGCTCCTCGGGGCCGAAGGCCAGCCGCCGGGTGCCCGAGTGCAGCCCGTCGGCGCCCACGACGAGGTCGGTGGTGCGGGGCGCGCCGTGCTCGAAGCGGACGCGCACGCCGTCGTCGTCCTGGTCCAGGGAGGTGAACCGGTCTCCGAGGACGTACTCGGTGTGCTCGCGGGTGTGCCGGTACAGGAGGGTGACCAGGTCCCCTCGCAGCACCTCCAGGGAGCGTCCCGAGGGGGTGAGGTCGGCGGCGTCGAACCCGGTCACGCGGTGTCCGCGTGCGTTGACGACGCTGACGCGGTTCATCCCGGTCCGGGCTCTGCGCAGGTCGGGGAGGAGGCCCATGCGGTCGGCGACGTCGACCGCCGCGCCGCGGACGTCGATCGCGTAGCCGCCGGAGCGGATCACGGGGGCTCGTTCGACCACGGTCGCGGCGATGCCGTGGCGGTGGAGCCCGTGGGCGAGGGTGGGACCGGCGATGCCGGCGCCGGAGATGAGGACGTGGCGTACGGCGGGCATGTCGTGCTCCTTGCGCTGCCGCGCTCCGGTGGGGCGGGAGCGGGGGGTCGGGACTGTCCGTGCGGGGCTCACACTAGGCGGCTACTTACCGGTCGTCAAGTAACTTACCGTCCGGCAGGTCGGCGATAGGATCGACCCATCACCGACGAGGGAGGGGAGGCCGCCGTGCCCAGGACCGAGGGCGACACGAGGGCGGAGATCCGCGAGGCGGCGCTGGAGCTGTTCGCGGAGAAGGGCTTCGAGAAGACGAGCCTGCGGGAGATCGCCGACCGTCTGGGGGTGACCAAGGCGGCGCTGTACTACCACTTCCCGTCCAAGGACGACCTCCTGCGCGCCCTGGTCGTCCCGTTCGCCGAGGAGATCGAGAGGGTCATCGACACGTACGGGGAGGGGCCCGCCCGGGATCCCCGCGCGGTCCTGACGGACTACTTCGACGTGTGCGTGCGCCACCGCGCGCTCATGCTCGGCATGCTCAACAACCTGGCCGCGCTGGCGCGGGTGGGGCTGGTCGAGTCCGTGGTCTCCTGGCGCCGCCGCCTGGAGGCCGTGCTGGTCGGCCCGGGGGCCGGAGCCGCGGCCAGCGTGGGCGCGGTGATCGCGCTCGGCGGGATCCAGGACGTCAGCGTCGTCCTCCGGCTCGACGAGGACCCGCGCGCCCAACGGGAGTACGCGGTCACCTGCGCCCTGGCCGCGTTGGAGGCCGGTGCGCATAAGGACTAGACCATTCCGGCCGGGTGGGCGAGCGACGCCGGTCAGGGGGTCGCTACCCTCGTGTCGGGTCCAGAACCAGTGGTCCGACCAACCAAGATACGGAGAGTGACCGTGGCGTCCATCGAGTCAGTCCAGGCGCGGGAGATCCTCGATTCCCGGGGCAACCCGACAGTCGAGGTCGAGGTCCTGCTCGACGACGGCACCTTCGCGCGCGCGGGTGTCCCCAGCGGTGCCTCCACCGGGCAGTTCGAGGCCGTCGAGCTGCGTGACGGCGGCGAGCGGTACGGCGGCAAGGGCGTGGAGAAGGCCGTCCGCGCCGTCAACGACGAGATCACCGGCGCGCTGCTGGGCAGCGACGCCGACGAGCAGCGCCTCATCGACCGTGCGCTCATCGACCTGGACGGCACGCCCGACAAGTCGCGGATCGGCGCCAACGCCATCCTCGGCGTCTCGCTGGCCGTGGCCAGGGCCGCCGCCGACGAGGCCGGGCTGCCGCTGTTCCGCTACATCGGCGGGCCGAACGCGCACGTGCTGCCCGTGCCGATGATGAACATCCTCAACGGCGGCGCCCACGCCGACAGCAACGTCGACATCCAGGAGTTCATGATCGCGCCGATCGGCGCGGCCACCTTCTCCGAGGCCGTGCGCTGGGGCGCGGAGGTCTACCACTCCCTCAAGGCGGTCCTCAAGTCCCACGGCCTGGGCACCGGCGTGGGTGACGAGGGCGGCTTCGCCCCGAACCTGGAGAGCAACCGCGCCGCCCTCGACCTCATCGTCGAGGCGATCACCAAGGCCGGGTACACCCCGGGCGCGGACATCGCGCTCGCCCTGGACGTGGCCGCCACCGAGCTGTACTCCGACGGCGTGTACACCTTCGAGGGCAAGCCGCGCACGTCCGAGGAGATGGCCGCCTACTACGCCGAGCTGGTCGCCGACTACCCGCTCGTGTCGATCGAGGACCCGCTCGACGAGGAGGACTGGGAGGGCTGGAAGCGCCTCACCGCCGCGCTGGGCGACAAGGTGCAGCTGGTCGGCGACGACCTGTTCGTCACCAACCCCGAGCGGCTCAAGCGCGGCATCGACGCCGACACCGCCAACTCGCTGCTGGTGAAGGTCAACCAGATCGGCACGCTCACCGAGACGCTGGACGCGGTCAGCCTCGCCCAGCGCAGCGGCTACACGGCGATGATCAGCCACCGCTCCGGTGAGACCGAGGACACCACCATCGCCGACATCGCGGTGGCCACCAACGCCGGCCAGATCAAGACCGGCGCCCCGGCCCGCAGCGAGCGCGTCGCGAAGTACAACCAGCTGCTGCGGATCGAGGAGGAGCTCGCCGACGCCGCCGTGTACGCGGGCGTGTCGGCCTTCCCGAGGTTCGCCGACCGCGGCTAGTCTGCCCCAGTGTCCCGCGAATCCAAACAGCCGCCCCCAAAGACGACGAAGGCCACCAGAGCCGACGGGTCGGAGCGCAGGGGTGCTCGGAACGCGGAGGCGCCGAGGCCGAGCGGGGGCCGCACCCGTCGGGTGCGGCCCATGCTCACCAGCCGCGCGGCCATCCTGGCCCTGGTCGTGTGCGTGATCGCTCTCAGCCTGGCCTACCCCCTGCGCGAGTACGTCCTGCAGCGCTCGCAGATCGCGCAGCTCCAGGACGAACGCGCCCGCATGGAGGAGGACGTGCGCGTCCTCCGGCAGCGGGAGGAGGAGCTCACACAGGAGGGGTACGTGGAGGACGAGGCGCGCACCCGCCTCCACTACCAGTACCCCGACGAGATCACCTACATCGTCATCAGCCCCGAGGACGAGGACGAGGACGGTCCCGAGTCGCCGCCGTCGGAGCCGTGGTTCGAGACCCTGTGGCGCTCGGTCGTGGAGGCCGACAGCCCGGTGCCGGACGCGGGGATCTGACCCACCGGCCGGAGCCGCGGACCGCCCGGTGCCCTAGGCTGGAGTCCGTCATGACTTCCGCAGATCAGCCCGCCCCCGGGCATTACGAGAACGTCCCGCGCGAGGGCGACGGCCGGTCGGCCCAGGGCCCGGTTCCGGCGCGCGACATCGCCGCCGTCGAACGCCAACTGGGCCGCGCGCCGCGCGGGGTGCGCGCGGTCGCCCACCGGTGCCCGTGCGGCCTGCCCGACGTGGTCCGCACCGCGCCGCGCCTGGAGAGCGGCGAACCGTTCCCGACGCTGTACTACCTGACCTGCCCGCGCGCGGCCTCCGCCATCGGTCGGCTGGAGAACGAGGGCCGGATGCGCGCGATGCAGGAGCGCCTGGGCGAGGACCCAGAGCTCCAGGCGGCCTACACCAGGGCGCACGAGTCCTACCTGGCCGAGCGCGACGAGCAGGCGCGGCTGGACGGGGTGGACCCGCTGCCCGCGGGGATGCAGAGCACCGGGGGCATGCCGACCCGGGTCAAGTGCCTGCACGCGCTGGTCGCCCACGAGCTGGCGGAGCCGGGGGTCAACCCGTTCGGGGCCGAGGCGCTGAAGGAGCTCCCGGACTGGTGGGACCGGGGACCGTGTGTGTGCGTGGACGAGGACGTGCCCGAGGAAGGGAACAGGTCATGAGCGGTGTCGCGGCCATCGACTGCGGAACCAACTCGATCCGGCTGCTGGTCGCCGAGGTCGTGCACGTGGACGGCGACGAGGTGCAGGTGGTCGACGTCGACCGGCGGATGGAGATCGTCCGCCTGGGCGAGGGCGTCGACGAGACGGGGGAGTTCGCGCCCCAGGCCCTGGAGCGCACGTTCGACGCGCTGCGGGGCTACGCGGAGGCGATCCGCGCGCACGGCATCGAACTCGGTCCGGACGCGGTGCGCATGGTGGCGACCAGCGCCACCCGGGACGCGGCCAACCGCCAGGTGTTCGTCGACGGGGTGAAGGAGATCATCGGGGTCGAACCCGAGGTGGTCACCGGGCTCGACGAGGCGGAGCTGTCCTTCGTGGGCGCCACCGCCGAGTTCGAGGCCGAGGCGGAGGACGACGGGTTCACACCGCCGTTCCTGGTGGTCGACATCGGCGGCGGGTCCACCGAGTTCGTGCTCGGCGGCGAGGGCGGTCCGGACGGCGAGCTGGTGCGGGCGTCGCTGTCGGTGGACATCGGGTGTGTGCGGATGACCGAGCGGCACCTGCGCGACGACCCGCCGACGGCCGAGCAGGTCGCCGCGGCCACGGCGGACATCGACGCCGCGCTCGACGAGGTGGAGAAGGTCGTTCCGCTGCGTGAGGCCGGTTCGGTGGTGTGCGTGGCCGGGACGGCGACCACGGTCGCCGGGATCGCCCTCGACCTGCCCGAGTACGACTCCGAGCGGATCCACCACACGCGGGTGGACGTCGCGGACCTGGAGCGCATCACGGCCGGACTGCTGCGCTCCACCCACGACGAGCGGGCGGGGATCGGCGTCATGCACCCCGGCCGGGTGGACGTGATCGGTGCGGGCGCGCTGGTGCTGTCCCGGGTTCTGGCGCGAACGGGCGCGGACCACTTCACGGCGAGCGAGCACGACATCCTGGACGGGGTCGCCTGGAGTCTGGTCGTGTAGGCGGTGCTTGTCCTGGGCTCCGCTGCGCTTCGGCCCGGGTTCGAGCGGGCCGGGGGTCGCAAGGCCCCTGACCTGCTCCTCCGGGTGAGACGCGTCACCCGGGCAGACCTTGTGAAAGCATTCACAACCACTCTGACCTGCGCAAACGTCGCTGGCATGGGTGGGAAAGTGGTGAGAAGGTGAACTGCTGTGAGCCTTCTCTGCCGACGGCTGCTTGTGAAAGAATGCACAAGCAACAGGGTCGTAACGCCCCAAGGGTCCCCGCCAGGGCCTGACCGGGCGTTTCGACGGGGGCGACCGAGGAACGTGACACTCTTCGCCGTCCTGGGCAAGGGCGCCACAGAACACCGTTAGGGCGGATATGCGATGACCGAGAGCAGGAACTACCGACTGGTACACGGCGGAGGGGACGAGGCGGAGATTCCGCACGTGCTCATCGTCGGCGGCGGTTACCTCGGGATGTACACCGCGAGGCGGCTGGAGAAGCGGCTCGGTCCCGGTGAGGCCCGCATCACCGTCATCGACCCGAACTCCTACATGACCTACCAGCCGTTCCTGCCCGAGACCGCCGCTGGCAACATCTCCCCGCGCCACGTGGTGGTGCCCCTGCGCAAGGTCTTCGACCGGGTCCGCGTCCTGGGCGGCCGTGTCGTGCGCATCGACCACGCCGAGCGCACCGTCCGCTACGAGCCCAACGTGGGCGAGCCCGAGACCCTCCACTACGACCACATCGTGCTGGCAGCGGGCGCCGTCTCGCGCACGCTGCCCATCCCGGGCCTGGCCGAGTGGGGCATCGGCATCAAGACCGTGGAGGAGGCCGCCTACCTCCGCAACCACGTCCTCAACCAGCTCGCCGTCGCCGACTCCACCGACGACGCGGACGTCCGCGCCAAGGCGCTCCGCTTCGTCTTCGTCGGCGGCGGGTTCGCCGGCGCCGAGGCCGTCGCCGAGCTGGAGGACCTGGTCCGCGACGCGGTCCGGATGTACAGCTCCATCGGACTGGAGGACGTCCGGTTCTACCTCATCGAGGCGGCCGACAAGATCCTGCCCGAGGTCGGCCCCGAGGTCGGCACCAAGGCGCTCAACCAGCTGCGCCAGCGCGGCATCGACGTCCGGCTCAAGACCTTCCTGGAGTCGGCGACCGACCAGCGCGTCAAGCTCAGCGACGGCACCGAGTTCGACGCGGGCACCCTGGTGTGGACGGCGGGTGTCAAGCCCAGCCCGGTCGTCGAGGCCAGCGACCTGCCGCTCGGCCCCAAGGGCCACGTCGACACCAGCGAGTTCCTCACCGTCAACGGTGTGGAGAACGCCTTCGCCGGTGGTGACAACGCCCAGGTGCCCGACGGCAACGGCGGCTACTACCCGCCCAACGCCCAGAACGCGGTCCGCCAGGCGCCGGTGCTCGCCGACAACGTCGTCGCCACCCTGCGCGGCGGCAAGCTCAAGGCCTACCGCCACAAGAACCTCGGCGCCGTCGCCGGGCTCGGCCTGCACAAGGGCGCCGCCCAGCTGTTCGGGAAGATCAGGCTCAACGGCCGCCTCGCCTGGTACGCGCACCGCGCCTACCACCTGTACGCCGTCCCGACCTTCAACCGCAAGATGCGGGTGCTGGCCGACTGGACGCTCGCCTTCCTGCTGCGCCGCGACTTCGCCGCGCTGCCGGAGATGATCGAGCCGCGGCACGCCTTCGAGGAGGCCAGCGCGCCGCAGATCGTCCAGGACGGTCACCTGCGCCGCGTCAGCTGACCCGCGGGTACGCGCACGGAACGGCCGGTTTCCCAGGGGAAGCCGGCCGTTTCGTGTCCCCATCCGGCCAAGCCGAGTCAAAGTGGGCAATCACCCCGGCCGGTATGATGGGCTCGCCCTCGTAGCCCAATGGAAGAGGCAGGCCCCCTAAAAGGGTCACAAGTGTCGGTTCGAGTCCGACCGGGGGTACTGCGCTTCCCGCGCGCTCGTCGCCTCGTGTCGGGGCCCGGCGCCGGGCCCGGCCGCGGCGGCGTCAGCGGGCTGGCCCGAGGTGCTCCATCAGCAGCTGGAGCTGCGTGAAGAGCCGCTCGCCCGGATCGCCCAGGTCGATGCCGCTCACCGCCGCGGCCCGCCGTACCCGGTACCGCAGCGTGTTCGGGTGGATGTGCAGCCGCTCCGCCGCCGCCCGCGCGTCCCCGAACGCCTCCAGGTAGGCCAGCAGCGAGTTCACCAGGTCGGCGCCGCCCGAGCGGTCGTACTCGATCAGGCGGCTCACCCGGGGATCGCGCAGCGACGGGTCCGCCCGCAGGTGGGCCAGGGTCTCGCTGATCAGCACCCGCGAACGGACGTCGGAGATGGTGGCCACCTCCCAGTCCAGGCCCCGGTCCAGGTCGCGGCCCATCGCGTCCAGCACCCGGTCCGCCTCGGCGCGGGAGTCGGGGACCTCGCCCAGCCGCTCCACCAGCGATCCCACGGCCGCCTGCACCTCCAGGTCCAGAGCCGCACGCGCCGCCGCCACGGTCTTGCGGGTCAGCGCGAGCACCGACTGCTCCACGCCGCGCCACCCCTCGCGGCCCCGCACGAGATCGGGCAGGAGCACGTACACCCGTCCCCCCAGCTCGGTCACCAGCGCGCTGCGCCGGTAGGCGGCCGTGTGCACCGACACCAGGTCGATGAGCTGGCGGCGGCGCAGTTCGCGTTCGGGCCGGTCGGGCGGTCCGGGCCGCTCCGAACGCTCCTCGCCGCCCGCCTCCGCGTCGGCGGCGGGCGCCGTCTGCTGGGTGAGGGAGAACGCCACGACCAGCGCCCCGCGGTCGGTGTGCACCTCCACCGTGTCGGCCAGCGCGCTCGCGTCGATCCGCCCCTCCAGCAGGCTCGACAGCAGGTCCTCCCGCAGGCGGAGCCCCGCGCTGGCCTGGGTCCGCTGCCGGATCATGTGCAGCGCGGTCGTGCGCGCCGCTCCCAGCAGCGCCTCCTCGGCGTGTTCGGCCAGCGGCTCCGACCCCTCCTGCACCCAGATCGAGCCCAGCGGCTGGCGCCCGGCGTGGATGCCGACCGCCAGACGTCGGCGGATGCCGAGGTCGGGGCGTTCGTCGATGCGCACGACCTCCTCGCCGGAACGCAGCTTGGTGAACACCCCCCACTCCCGCAACAGCGCCAGGTAGGGCTCCGGGCCCCGGCGGCCCAGGACGGACAGGCGGCGCAGCTCGTCCACCTCCGAGCCGGACGAGTAGGCCAGCACCCGGCTCGCCGAGTCCTCGATCGCCACCAGTCCGTTGGTCAGCCGCGCGATCGTCTGCGCCATGGAGAACAGGTCGCCCGAGGTCTCGCCCGGGTCCTCGGAGTGGGAGGGCCGGGCGTCGTCGACGATGTTCTGGCACACCGACTGCAGTTGGTCCCAGCGCACCTCGGGCCGCACGGCGAGCAGTGCGATCCCGGCGTCCTCGGCCTCCGCGCGCAGAGCGGCCAACTCGTCCTTGCCCCCGGGGCGGTAGGGCCTGGACCCGCGCGAGCCCGCGGGCGGCGGCAGCACCTCCTCGGGCGGGGCGTGGGTGCTCGTCTTGACCGCCACGGCCGTCGCGCCCCGCTCCGCGAGCGCCCGCACGAGTCTGCGGGCGGCCCCGCCGCGGGCGCCGATCAACAGGACGAGGTCCCCCGACCGGGCCTCGGTGCGGTCCTCAGGGTCGAGGATGACGACGTTGTCCACCTGGACATCCAACCCGGCGGGGGCCGCGGCGACGTCCATCACCGGATCGCCGACGACGAGGAGGAGCCTCCGCAGAGCGATCCCCGTCGCACCCGGTTCATCCTCACCAGGATGACCAGGCATGACGTCGCGCCACGCCACGGGCAGGCGAGGCTCGTCGTCTCCGGGGCGGAACGGGCCGGAAAGTGGGGCGTCTGTGCTCATATGCCCCCCATTTTGTCCTATTGGACAAATAAGCCTGGCAAAGAGTGGCCTGTCCCACAAGGTTCCCATACGTTGGTTCTGAGAGCGTTGAATCAGATCGACCCTGTGTGGAACAGGGACAGACTTTCCAGGGAGGTGCCCATGGACGCCGTGACCAACGTCCCGCTGCCGAAGAACGAGCCCGTTCTGTCGTACGCGCCCGGCAGCGCTGAGCGCGCCGAGCTCGTCGCCAGACTCGACGAACTCGGTCGGGAGAGCATCGACCTGCCGATGTACATCGCCGGTGAGCGCCGCATGGGTGGCGGCGAGCGCATCGACGCCGTGCAGCCGCACCGCCACGCCGCGGTCCTGGGCACCATGGGCAACGCCACCCACGACGACGCCCGCGACGCGATCGCCGCCGCCAAGGCCGCGGCCCCGGCCTGGCGCGCGATGTCCTTCGACGACCGCGCGGCCATCATCCTGCGCGCCGCCGAACTTCTCGCCGGCCCGTGGCGCGCCACGATCAACGCCGCGACCATGCTCGGCCAGTCCAAGACGGTGCAGCAGGCGGAGATCGACTCGGCCTGCGAGCTCATCGACTTCTGGCGCTTCAACGTCTCCTACGCGCGGCAGCTCATCGAGCAGCAGCCGCTGAGCGTCCCCGGCGTGTGGAACCGCATGGAGCAGCGGCCGCTGGAGGGCTTCGTCTACGCGATCACGCCCTTCAACTTCACCGCCATCGCGGGCAACCTGCCCACGGCCCCGGCCCTCATGGGCAACGTGGTCGTGTGGAAGCCGTCCCCGACGCAGCAGTTCGCCGCCGAGTTCACGATGCGCCTGCTGGAGGAGGCCGGTCTTCCCCCGGGCGTCATCAACATGGTGACCGGCGACGGCCTGGCCGTCTCCGACGTCGCCCTGAACGACCCGGACCTGGCCGGTGTGCACTTCACCGGTTCGACCCGCACCTTCCAGCACCTGTGGAAGACCGTCGGCGAGAACATCTCCAACTACCGGAGCTACCCGCGCATCGTCGGCGAGACCGGCGGCAAGGACTTCATCGTCGCGCACTCCTCCGCGGACCCCGAGGTCCTGCGCACCGCGATCGTCCGCGGCGCCTTCGAGTACCAGGGCCAGAAGTGCTCGGCCGCCTCGCGTGCCTTCGTCGCCCGCTCCGTGTGGGAGAAGGTCCGCGACGACCTCGTCGCCGAGACCGAGGCGATCAGGATGGGCGACGTCACCGACCTGTCGAACTTCGTCGGCGCCGTCATCGACCGCCGTGCCTTCGACAAGCTCGCCAAGGTCCTGGAGGACGCCAAGTCCGACCCGACCCTGTCGATCATCGCGGGCGGCACCGCCGACGACTCGGTCGGCTACTTCGTGCGCCCGACCGTCATCGAGGGTTCCGACCCCTCCCACGACGTGTTCCGCACCGAGTACTTCGGTCCGATCGTCGCCGTCCACGTCTACGAGGACGAGAAGTTCGACGAGATCCTCGAGATCGTCGACCAGGGCTCCGCCTACGCGCTGACCGGCGCCGTCCTGGCCAAGGACCGCGCCGCGATCGCCAAGGCCACCGAGGCGCTGCGCTTCACCGCGGGCAACTTCTACGTCAACGACCGGCCGACCGGTTCCATCGTGGGCCAGCAGCCCTTCGGCGGCGGCCGCGCCTCCGGCACCAACGACAAGGCCGGTTCGGCGCAGAACCTGTCGCGCTGGGCCAGCCCGCGTGCCATCAAGGAGACCTTCGTCGCTCCGACGACCTCCTCCTACCCGCACATGGACTAGTCGGGTCCGCCCGCACGGTCCGTCACCGCCCCGCGCCGCCGCCACCCCGGCGGCGCGGGGCGGGCCACCCCCCGAGGAGTTCACCGGTACGGCCGGTCGTCTCCGGCAGTCACCGCAGTCCGCGCCGGCCGATCGGCTCGCGCACGTCATCTTCGAGGTCTCCATGCTTCGCAAGTCCCTGCTGCTCGCCGCCAGGTCCAGGACCTGCCGCACGATCGTCGAGCGCACTCCCGTCACCCGGGGCCTGGTCTCCCGGTTCGTCGCCGGCTCCACTCTCGGCGAGGCCCTGCCCGCCGTCGCCGACCTGGCCGCCGACCGGTACGTCACGCTCGACTTCCTGGGCGAGGACACCACCGATCTGGCGCAGGCCGACGCCACGGTCACCGCCTACGAGGATCTGCTGGCGGCTCTGGGCGAGGCCGGTCTGGGCGGGCGCGCCGAGGTGTCGGTCAAGCTGTCGGCGGTCGGCCAGTTCCTCAACCAGGACGGCGAGAAGATCGCGCTGGACAACGCCCGGCGGATCGCCGAGGCCGCGGCGGCGATCGGCACCACGGTGACGCTGGACATGGAGGACCACACGACCACCGACTCCACGCTGGGCATCCTGCGCGAGCTGCGCGAGGACTTCCCGAGCGTCGGCGCCGTCCTGCAGGCCTACCTGCACCGCACCGAGGCCGACTGCCGCGACCTGAGCGGCGCCGGTTCGCGCGTGCGCCTGTGCAAGGGCGCCTACGACGAGCCCGCCTCCGTCGCCTACCGCGACAAGGCCGAGGTCGACAAGGCGTACGTGCGCGCTCTGCGCATCCTCATGGAGGGTGACGGCTACCCGATGGTCGCCTCGCACGACCCGCGCATGGTGGCGATCGCCGGGGAGCTGGCCAAGGCCAACGGCCGGTCGGCGGACGAGTACGAGTACCAGATGCTCTACGGCATCCGCGACGCCGAGCAGGTCCGCCTGGCGGCCGAGGGCAGGCGGATGCGCGTCTACGTCCCCTACGGCGACGAGTGGTACGGCTACTACATGCGCCGTCTCGCCGAGCGCCCGGCCAACGTGCTGTTCCTGGCGCGTTCGGTGATCACCCGGAACTGATCCGGCCGACGCCGCGGGTCACAGGCTCCGACTCCTCCTCGGCAGGGAGATCGGGACACCCTCGGAGCGAACTTGTGACCTGGCGCAGGAACCCGCCGGAGGCCCGATACGTTACCTTGTGGGCAGCAAACCACGCGTGAAAGGCCATGACGAGACATGAGGTTGCGGAGTTCCAACCCCGTCCTCAAGCGGGCGCTCAAGCAGTCCGGCACGGGCGGCTACGCCCAGCCCGGCTACGGTCAGGCGTACCCGCAGCAGGGATACCCCCAGCAGGGTTACGGCCAGCAGGGTTACGGCCAGCCGTACCCCCAGGCCGCCTACCCCCAGCAGGGCTACGGCCAGCCCGGATACCCGCAGCAGGGATACCCCGCGGGCCCGGTCCAGGGCGCCGACGCCCAGCCGATGACCATCGACGACGTCGTCGTGCGCACCGGGATGTCGCTCGGGATCGTCGCGGTCCTGGGCGTCGTCAACTACTTCCTCTTCAGCTTCAACCCGGGCCTCGCCCTGCTGCTGACCGTGGTCGGCGCCCTGGGCGGTCTCGTCCTGGGCCTGATCATCGGCTTCCGGCAGAGCACCAGCGCCGGCCTGATCCTGACGTACTCGGCCCTGGAGGGCCTGTTCGTCGGTGGTCTGTCCGCCCTGCTCGGCGCGCAGCTGGCGGTGACCACGGGTGACGCCGGGGCGAGTGCCTCCCTGGTCTCCCAGGCCGTGGTCGGCACCGTCGCCGTGTTCGGCGTGATGCTGGCGCTGTACAAGTTCCGGATCATCAAGGTGACCGACGGCTTCGTCAAGGCCGTCACCTTCGCGGTCCTGGGCGCCTTCGTGCTCCTGCTCATCAACTTCGTGCTGAGCTTCTTCATCGCCGGCGGCCTCGGCCTGCGCGAGCCCAGCCCGCTGGGCCTCGTGGTCGGCCTGGTGCTGGTGGTCGTCGCGGCTCTGACGCTCGCGATCGAGTTCCGCGGTATCGAGGAGGGTGTCCAGTCGGGCATCCCGGCCAAGTTCGCCTGGCAGTTCGCCTTCGGCCTGACCGTGTCGCTGGTCTGGCTCTACATCGAGATCCTGCGCCTGCTCTGGATCATCAAGTCGATCTTCGCCGAGTAGCGGCGACGGGATCGGACGTGGCGAGGGGCCGCCTCCCGGGTACTGCCCGGGGGTGGCCCCTTCGCCGTCGGACGCGGCTGCCGGAAGCGGGCCGCGTCGCTCGACGGGTCAGGATCCGTCGCGGCGAGGGGTGGGAATCGAACGGTTGCGGCGACGGCGCTCGTACTCCGTGACGATCGCCTGGGCGTACCAGTGGGGCAGGCTGTACTCGTCGGCGAGCCAGGTCGAGCGGGCCGAGCAGCGGAGCAGGCTCGGGCCCTTGTCGAGGGCGTCGAACCACTCGGGGAGCCCTCGGCCGGTGACAGCCGGGACGCGTTCGATGAGCTTGGCGTGGATCTCCGGCGAGTGGGTTACCGACATGGGCACCTCCGGCGCGTTGGCGTGTGACCTTACCTGCGACACTGCATCAGGATCACGTTCTGGACAAGCCCCGGTCACCAGCTTTTACCCTGCGCGAGGGAGATCGTTGGTCCGCGCGGCCGCCCTCGGGCGCCGCGCACGGCTCCGCCCGGACCCGTGCGGACGGGTCCGGGCGGGAGCGGCAGAGTCGTCCGCGAGGTCAGCTCAGGCGCTCGAAGACGGCCGCCATGCCCTGGCCGCCGCCGACGCACATGGTCTCCAGACCGAACGTCCCGTCGTGGAACCGCAGGCCGTTGAGGAGCGTGCCGGTGATCCGGGCGCCGGTCATGCCGAACGGGTGGCCGACCGCGATGGCGCCGCCGTTGACGTTGAGCTGGCTGTCGATGTCGATGCCGAGCTGGTCGGCCGAGGGCAGCACCTGCGCGGCGAAGGCCTCGTTGATCTCGGCCAGGTCGATGTCGCCGATGGCCATGTTGGCGCGGGCGAGCGCCTGCCTGGAGGCCTCGACCGGACCGAGGCCCATGATCTCGGGGCTCAGGCCGCTGACCCCCGTGGACACGATGCGCGCCAGCGGGGTGATGCCCAGCTGGGCGGCGCGGGTGTCGCTCATGATGACCAGCGCGGCGGCGCCGTCGTTGAGGGGGCAGGCGTTGCCGGCGGTGACCGTTCCGTCGGGCCGGAACACCGGCTTGAGTTCGCTGACCTTCTCGTAGGTGGTGCCGCGGCGGATGCCGTCGTCGGTGGTGACCACGGTGCCGTCCGGGAGGGTCACCGGGGTGATCTCGCGCTCCCAGAAGCCGTTGTCCAGGGACTTCTCGGCGAGGTTCTGCGAGCGGACCGCGAACTCGTCCTGCCGCTGGCGGGAGACGCCGGTGATCTGGGCGACGTTCTCGGCGGTCTGGCCCATCGCGATGTAGGCGTCGGGCAGGCGGCCGTCCTCGCGCGGGTCGGTCCACGTGTCGGCGCCGCCCTCGGCGCGCTTCTCCGTGCGGGCCTTGGCGTCGGCGAAGAGGGGGTTCTCGTTGTGCGGGTTGTCGCTGCTGCCGTGGGCGAAGCGGCTGACCGTCTCCACGCCGGCGGAGACGAACACGTCGCCCTCGCCCGCCTTGATCGCGTGGTAGGCCATGCGGGTGGTCTGGAGGGACGAGGAGCAGTACCGGGTCACGGTGGTGCCCGGGACGGTGTCGAGGCCGAGCTGGACGGCGACGATCCGGGCCAGGTTGAAGCCCTGCTCGCCGCCGGGAAGGCCGCAGCCGAGCATGAGGTCGTCGATGTCCTCGGGGTCGAGCTCGGGGACCTTGGCCAGGGCCGCGCCGACGATCTGGGCGGTCAGGTCGTCGGGGCGGATGTCCTTCAGGGAGCCCTTGAAGGCACGGCCGATCGGGGAGCGCGCGGTGGCGACGATGACTGCTTCGGGCATGTGCTTCGTCCCATTCGGTGTCGGGGTGCTGCGGTGCCGGTCTCTCGGGTGGCCGGGCGGCCTGGCCTGCCTCGACCCCCGTGGCCCGTCTTGTTACTGACCAGTTAACATGTCCGTCCCTCGCCGTCGCCACCCGGGGTCGGCCTTGGCGCGTCCTCCGTGCCGTCCGTCCCGTCGCGGGCGGTCCGCCCGGCCGTCTCGACGGACCGCTCCGCCCCGGTCGGGACGTCCGCCGGACCCGTCCGGGCGCCGCGCGGGCGGAAGGGCGCCCGGACGAGGGCGGCCCACCGGCCGCGCCGGCCCGTCGGCTCCACGGGGATCCGGGAGACCTCGGTGCCGGGGGTCTCGGCGGCGATCACCGCGGCGCGGTCCACCGGCAGGATGCCCTCGGACCGTTCGGGCTCGCCGAGCTCGGGGAGCAGCCCGAGCGCGGCGCACACCGAGGGAAGGACGGCGGAGGCCGCCTGGGCGTATCCGAGCGCCGACGGGTGGAACCGGTCGGGTCCGAACATGGAGGAGGGATCGGACCGGAAGTCGTCGGAGAGCAGGTCGCTCATGGAGACCGTGTACCCGCCGACCTCGGTGACGGCGATGGTCTGGGCGGCGGCGAGCTGTCTGGAGACCCGCCGGGCGACCGACCGCAGCGGCCAGCTGATCGGGCGGACCGTCCCGAGGTCCGGGCAGGTCGCCACGACCACCGCCGTGCCCTGGCCGACGAGGCGGCGGGTGAGGTCGCGCAGTTGGTCGACGGCGTCGCCCGGGCGGACCCTGCGGATCACGTCGTTGGCTCCGATGAAGACGACCGCCACGTCGTAGCGGGTGGCCTCCTGGAAGGCCTCTGCGCGTTCGGCCTGGTCGGCGAGGTCGGCGGAGGTGGCGCCGGGAGAGGCGGTGCAGCGCAGCCGCACCGGCCGGTCGGCCGCGCCCGCGATCCCCGCCGCCAGCAGCACCCCCGGGGTCTGCGCGGCCTCGGAGACCGCGAAACCGGCCGCCGTGGAGTCGCCCAGCATGAGCATGCGCAGGGGCGGTTCGGGGCCGTCGCCGTAGACCCCGTTGACCCGGGGCCGCTTCCACGGGGTGACGCCGACCGCGCGCCGGGCGAGCCGCGCCTGGAGGTAGAGGAGGGCGACGGCGCCCGCGCCCACCAGTGTCACGCCGCCGCCGCCGAACGCCGTGGCGGCGGCGATACGCCGTGCGCGCGCGGCTCGCAGCATCGGACCACCCCCGGGGCATCGTCTCCGTCCGCCCTGGGGCGGGCCGGTTGGAATCGAGGCTACATCCGGAGTACCGGCGGGTCACGTACCCCGGGCGGCACACGATGCGCGCCGGGCGGTCAGCCGGATCGCGCCCGCGCGTGACGTCGGGTGACCGACACCGCGGGAGCGCGGCGCGAACCGCGCGGGAACGGCCTAGAGTCGAGGTGTGGTGGGTCGGACCGGCCCGCCGCCCCGGTCGAGGCGGCCGGGGGCGAGGACCAGGCGGACCGACGGATCCGGCCGCCACGACTCCGAGGGAGCCCACAGTGCGGGTACACGACTCACTGATCGACCTGGTGGGGGACACCCCGCTGGTGCGTCTTCGGAAGGTCACCGAGGGGCTCGCGCCGACCGTCCTCGCCAAGGTCGAGTACTTCAACCCCGGCGGTTCGGTGAAGGACCGCATCGCGCTGCGCATGGTCGAGGCCGCGGAGAAGAGCGGCGAGCTCAGGCCGGGCGGCACCATCGTCGAGCCGACCTCCGGCAACACGGGCATCGGGCTGGCCATGGTCGCGCAGGAGAAGGGCTACCGCTGCGTCTTCGTCTGCCCGGACAAGGTGGGCCCGGACAAGCTGGCGGTGCTGCGTGCCTACGGCGCCGAGGTCGTGGTCTGCCCGACGACGGTGGCCCCCGACCACCCCGACTCCTACTACTCGGTCTCCGACCGCCTGGCCGAGGAGATCCCGGGCGCCTGGAAGCCGAACCAGTACGAGAACCAGAACAACCCGGAGTCGCACTACCACTCCACCGGTCCCGAGATCTGGGACCAGACCGAGGGGCGCGTGACGCACTTCGTCGCGGGCATCGGCACCGGCGGGACGATCAGCGGCACCGGCCGCTACCTCAAGGAGGTCTCGGGAGGGCGGGTCAAGGTCGTCGGCGCCGACCCCGAGGGCTCGGTGTACTCGGGCGGGTCGGGCCGCCCCTACCTGGTCGAGGGCGTGGGCGAGGACATCTGGCCCGGCACCTACGACACGGGGATCTGCGACGACATCGTGGCGGTGAGCGACAAGGACTCCTTCCTCATGACGCGTCGGCTGGCGCGCGAGGAGGCGCTGCTGGTCGGCGGGTCCTGCGGTCTGGCGGTCGAGGCGGCGCTGCGGGTGGCGCGGGACGCGGGGCCCGACGACGTCATCGTGGTCCTGCTGCCCGACGGCGGCCGCGGCTACCTCGGCAAGATCTTCAACGACGAGTGGATGGCCGACTACGGCTTCCTGTCGGCGGAGACCGAGGAGGCCACCGCGGGGCAGGTCCTGAACGGCAAGGGCGCCGCGATGCCGGACTTCGTGCACACCCACCCGCACGAGACCCTCGGCACCGCCGTGGCGATCATGCGCGAGTACGGGGTCTCCCAGCTGCCGGTGATGAAGGAGGAGCCGCCGGTCATGGCGGCCGAGGTGGTCGGCTCGATCGCCGAGCGCGACGTCCTGGACGCCCTCTTCGACGGCCGGGCCCAGCTGGACGACAGTGTGGAGACGCACATGGGCAAGCCGCTGGCCACGGTCGGCACGGGCACGCCGGTCAGCGACTGCGTGCGCCTGCTGCGGGGCTCGGGCGCGCTGGTCGTGCTGCGCGACGGCCGTCCCGTGGGGATCCTCACCCGACAGGACCTGCTGGCCCACCTGTCCGGCTGAGCCCGCCCGCCGACGTCCCGGGCGTTTCGCGGAGGTGACTGCCGCCCTCAGCGGACGCCTGCGGACCAGTGTCCGCCCTCGGGGCCCCGGACCGCGTTCCGTGCGGTTCGGGGCCCCGACGCGTGCATACCGGATGGAGCGGCGCATACTCGGACACTGCTACCCTTCGCGGCAACATTACTGGCAGGTAACACATGGGAGCTCGCGTGTCGCGGCTGTTGTCCTGGATCATCCGCTCCGTCTGGTCGTACGCGCGGAGCAGCGCCGAAATCCGCGCGGACTCCAAGGCGGCCAGGAGGTTCGCGCGCTTCGGCGCGGGCTCGGCGATCGCCTTCCCGACCGCCACGCTGTACGGGGAGCCGTGGATCGAGATCGGCGTGCACACCGTGCTGGGCGGCGACATGACCCTCGCGGCGGGCATGGGCCCCGACTACGACCTGGGACCGGGCACCGTCGTGCGGATCGGCTCGGGCTGCGCGATCGGCCGCGGGTCGCACATCGTCGCGCACCGCTCCGTGGACATCGGGGACCACGTCTACACCGGCCCCTACGTCTACATCACCGACCAGAACCACTCCTACGCCAACACCGAGATCCCCGTCGGCCTCCAGTGGCCCGTCGACGACCCCGTCAGCGTCGGCGACGGCACCTGGATCGGCGCGAACGCGGTGATCCTGCCCGGCGTCCACCTGGGCCGCAACTGCGTGGTCGCGGCGGGCACGGTGGTCCGGCCCGGCCGCTACCCCGACCACTGCGTCGTCGCCGGCGTTCCGGGGAGGATCGTGCGCACCCACGACCCCGAGCTGGGATGGGACCCGCCGATGCGCGGGAGCGGCACCCCGACCCGCGTGCCCACACCGGCGGCGGGACTCCCGCCCGAGGTGCCGACCGAGCCGCCGGCCCCGGGTTCGGCCACGCGGTTCCCGCCCGTCTAGGACCTGTGGAAACCGGGGCTTCAGTGGTGGTTGGCGACTATTGTGGCCCCATGACGTTCGACGGGTTTGAGACGCTGGCCATCCACGCGGGGCAGGAACCGGACGCCGGGACCGGGGCCGTGGCGGTGCCGATCTACCAGACCAGCACCTACGCCCAGGACGGCGTGGGCGGCCTGCGCCAGGGATACGAGTACTCGCGCACGGGCAACCCGACGCGCGCCGCCCTGGAGGAGTGCCTGGCCGCGCTGGAGTCCGGTGTGCGGGGGCTGGCCTTCGCCTCGGGCATGGCCGCCGAGGACACGCTGCTGCGCACGGTCCTCTCGCCCGGCGACCACATCATCATCCCCGGCGACGCCTACGGCGGCACCTTCCGGCTGATCTCCAAGGTCGTCGAGCGCTGGGGCGTCAGCTGGGACGCGGTCGACCAGACCGACCCCGAGGCGGTGCGCGCGGCGCTGCGCCCCACCACCAGGGTCGTGTGGACGGAGACGCCCACCAACCCGCTGCTCAACATCACCGACATCGAGACGGTCGCGCGGATCGCGCACGACGCGGGCGCGCTGTACGTCGTCGACAACACGTTCGCCTCGCCCTACCTCCAGCAGCCGCTCGCGCTGGGTGCGGACGTGGTCGTGCACTCCACGACCAAGTACCTCGGCGGGCACTCCGACGTGGTCGGCGGCGCCCTGGTGGTCGCCGACGCCGAACTGGGCGAGCGGCTGGCCTTCCACCAGAACACCATGGGTGCGGTGCCGGGGCCGTTCGACTCCTGGCTGACGCTGCGCGGGATCAAGACGCTGGGCGTGCGCATGGACCGGCACAGCGCCAACGCCGAGCGGGTCGTGGCCGAGCTGGAGCGCCACCCGGCGGTGCGCACGGTGTACTACCCCGGGCTGGACGGCCACCCGGGACACAAGATCGCGGAGCGGCAGATGCGCTCCTTCGGCGGGATGGTGTCCTTCACCCTGCGCGACGGGGAGAAGGCGGCGCTGCGGCTGTGCGAGCGCACCGAGGTCTTCACCCTGGGGGAGTCGCTGGGCGGGGTCGAGTCCCTCATCGAGCACCCCGGTCGGATGACGCACGCGTCCACCGCGGGTTCCGCGCTGGAGGTTCCGTCCGACCTGGTGCGGGTCTCCGTCGGCATCGAGTCCGCGGACGACCTGGTGGCGGACCTGCTGCGGGCGTTGGAGGACTGACCGGGCCTCAGACCGCGCTGGGGGTGCGGTCCCGCCGGTCGGGGGAGTGGGCGTCGTTGGCGAAGCGCAGGCCGACGACGAGGCTTCCGGTGCGGGACAGGGCGCTCCGGTCGTCGTCGTCTCGCAGGGACCGGTAGCTGCCACGGCGGTCCTGGCGTCGGATGCCGATGGAGACGGCGAGGAAGAACCCCGCGGCCAGGCCCAGGAGTACGACGCCGGCGAGCGTGATGACGAGGGGGATCATGGTGTTCTCCTCACGGATGTCGGTTCAGTTCCGCGGACTCCCCTCCTACGTCGTGGGGGGAGTCCCGCGTGTGCTCACGAGGTCTCTTCCGTGTTCTCGGCGGTCGGCGGCGGGCGACGACCGCGGATGATCTCCGTCGGCTCCGGGGGCCGGGGGCCGTGTACTTAGGGTGGCCTTCCTCTAGGATGGGTAGAGGCTCACCAGACGGACATGTTCTGTTGGTGTTGTGCTCATCTTGTTGGTACAAGCGAACCTGTTGGACTTCTACCCCTTCGAGAGCGGACTTATGCGGGCAGAAAGTAGATATCGACAGATCGCCCGGGTCTTGCGCCGCGAGATCCAGGACCGCGCCCTTCCTCCCGGAGGGCAACTCCCCTCCGAGAAGCAGTTGGAGGAGCGCTTCGAGGCCTCCCGCAACACCGTCCGGCTCGCCCTGGGCATGCTCCGCAACCAGGGACTCATCCTCAGCAGGCCCGGCCGCGGCCACTTCGTCCAGAACGTCGTCCCCGAGACCTTCTACGCCACCCGGCCCACCCAGAGCACAGGCCTCAACGAGTCCGCCCTGTCCGGACAGACCCTGGAGGAGCTCCAGCTCCTCAGCGCCACCCCCGACATCGCGAGCCGCCTCCGCGTCCCGGAGGGCGACATGACCGTCGTCCGGCGCATGTACCGGTTCTCCGGGGACGTGTCCGGCTCCATCAGCTCGGCCTACTACCCCATGGAGCTCGTCCAGGGCACCGCGCTCATGATGCCCGAGGACGTGGACAGCGCCCTGGAGGTCCTTCTGGAGCACGGCCACCGCCAGGTCGGCTGCGTCGACGAGGTGGAGACGCGCATGCCGTCGCCCCAGGAGGCGTCGCAGCTCGAACTCCCCCCGGGAGTGCCCGTGCTGAACGTGCACCGCACCGACTACTCCGAGGAGCGCCCGATCCGGGTGGTGCACACCGTCTACGCCGGGCACAGCATCCGGTACCAGTTCGAACACGGCAACCTCAAGGCCTACCACCGGGACTGAGCACACAGATGAGCACGTCAAAGAAGACCGTGGTCGCCGACCATCTGCGCGAGGCGCTGGCCAGGGGCGAGTACAAGCCCGGCGACCGCCTGCCCGGGGAGGAGGAACTCGCGGAGCGGTTCGACGTCTCCCGCGCCACGGCGCGCATGGGGATGCGCATCCTCCAGGAGGAGGGCCGCATCGCCATCCGCGCGGGCCGCGGGGCCTACGCCGCCGACCACCGGCCCATCATCCACCTGGCCACACCCGTCACCGGCGGCTCGGACTCCGAACGCTTCCAGGAGGGCTACCAGCCGCACCTGCGCGAGGCCGGTTACCACAACATCGACGAGAAGATCAAAGTCAGCCTGGACACCATGAGCCCGCGCGTGGCCAAGCGCCTGCGCCCGGAGACCGACCCCGCGGTCCCCCAGGGCGGACTCGTCGTCATCCGCTCCTGCGACCGGTTCGTCGAGGGCGGGCTCTGGCAGTCCCAGATCACCTACTTCCCGTTCACCATCGCCAACAACACGCCGCTGATGTCGCCCGAACGCCTCAACCAGGGGGTCAGCACCACCCTGAGCGGCCTGGGCCACCACGAGACCTGGAACTGGGACGTCGTCGGCGCGCGCATGCCCTCGCCCGACGAGGCCGAGGCCTTCGGGCTCGGTCCCGGCATCCCCCTGCTCGTCCAGGAACGCGTGGCCTACGCCGGGGACGTCGCGCTGCGGTTCACCGAGACGATCATGCCCGCCAACCGCCACCAGCTGCTCTACTCCGGCGGCGACGCCCCCGAGGCGCTGCTGGTCCTGGCCTCCGACGTCAACGTCTTCGAACTCTGACCGACGCCTCCCGGCCGGTCAGCCCCGCCGCCCCAGGTACCGGTCGAGCACGAGCGGACCCAGGGCCGCGGCGTCGGACCGCACGACCCGCACCGACCGCCGCCGCCCCACCTCGGCCGCGAAGGCCCGCAGCCGGGGGGCGTCGGCGAGCAGGAAGAACACCGCCTCCGCACCTTCGCGCAGCAGCCGGTCCAGCTCGGCGAGGGTGACCTCGGCGGTGCGCGGATCGGGCGGCCACGCGAACCGGGCGCGGCCGTCGTCGTCCACGTGCGCGGTGGGCTCGCCGTCGGTGACCACCAGCACCAGGGGCCGGAGTCCGCGGTGGCGCCGTGCGTTGCGTCTGGCCAGCCGTAGCGCGTGGTGCAGGTTGGTGCCGGGTGCGCGCCGCCACTCGTGCGCCGTCAGCCGACCGGGGGCCAGCTCGTGCGCGGTCTCACCGAAGCCGACGAGGTGGATCCGGTCCTCCGGGTGGTGGGCGCCGACCAGGGTGTGCAGGGCCAGCGCGGTCCGGGCGGCCGCCGTGTGCAGGTCGCGCTCGACCATCGAGTGCGACAGGTCGACCAGCAGCGACACCGCCCGCGCGCCGACCGGCTCGGTCTCGGCGACGCGGAGGTCGTCCGCCCGCAGCCGGATCTCCCGCTCCGCGGGGTCACGGCGGCGCAGCGTCGCCGCCCGCACGCTGGCCACGGGGTCGAGGGGGCGGTCGTCGTCCGCGTCGCGGGGCAGGGACGCTCCCGTGGGCTCCGTGCCCGGCGCGCCGCCGCCCGCGTGCCGGCCCGTTCCGCTCCGTGCGGCCCGCTCGATGTCGCGCAACGCGATCCGGCCGAGCCTTCGCAGTTCGCGCGGGGTGAGTCCGTGGCCGTTCCCGTCCACGGGCGCCAGAAGGCCGTCGGTTCGCGACCCGACCGGCGGTGGCGCCGCGCCGGAGCCCTCGCCCGCGTCGCCGTCCCCCTCCCGCCCGCGTCCGAGCGCGGTCGCCTCGACCCGCTCCTCCGCGCGGGGCGGATCGGGGTCGGCCAGCGGGTCCGGTCCGCCCGTGTACGCCCGGTAGCGGAACCCCATGCCCGTCTCCTCTCGCGCGCGCCCGCGTCGTCGCGGGTCAGAACCGGTAGACCCCGCCGTCGGGGACGGCGTCCTTGGACAGTCGCCGTTCCAGGTACAGCCCTTCCAGCGCGAACTCGACGACCGCGGCGGCCAGACCCTGGGTGGGCGGACCGTCCTCGGCCTCGGGCGCGGCGCTCTCGATGAGGGCGGCCAGGCCCGGTACGGCGCCCACCCGGCGCAGGAGTTCGGCGGCGGCCACGAGGTCGCCGGTCTCGACGCTGCCGCCCCCGGCGAAGCGGTCGGCGACGGGGGACAGGTCGGCCTCGCCGAGCCGGGCGCGGAAGGTCTCGGCGACCGCCCGCCGCAGGAGCACGTGCAGGATCTCGGCCTCGCGCCCCTCCGCCTCCAGCTCGAACTCGACCTTGCCCAGCAGCGGCTCGACGACGGCGGGCAGGTCGCTCACCCGGGCCACCGGGACGTCCTCACCGGTCAGGGCGGCGCGGCGCAGGGCCGAGGCGGCGACGGTCTCGGCGGCGGCCACGGAGAAGCGCACCGACACCCCGGAGCGGCCGTCGACCTTCCTGGACGCGCGGACCAGCCGCGTGAACCGCGCGACGGCCTCCAGCAGGTGCGCGGGCACGGTGGTGCCCTCGGGGAGCACCGCCTCCTGCCGCACCAGCGCGAGTTCGTCGTCGAGCGCCAGGGGGTAGTGGGTGCGCACCTGGGCGCCGAACCGGTCCTTGAGCGGTGTGACGATCCGTCCCCGGCTCGTGTAGTCCTCCGGGTTGGCGCTGGCGACCAGCAGCAGGTCCAGCGGCAGCCGCAGGGTGTACCCCCGGATCTGGAGGTCGCGCTCCTCCAACACGTTGAAGAGCGCCACCTGGGCGCGGGCGGGCAGGTCCGGCAGTTCGTTGACGCAGAAGACGCCCCGGTTGGCGCGCGGCACGAGGCCGTAGTGGATGGTCTCGGGGTCGCCCAGCGAGCGCCCCTCCGCCAGCCGTGCGGGGTCCACGTCGCCGATGAGCTCGCCCACACCGGTGTCGGGAGTGGCGAGCTTCTCCCCGTACCGGTCCTCCCGGTGCCGCCAGACGACCGGTAGGGCGTCGCCCTCGCGTTCGGCCCGTGCCCGGCACCCGGGGCACACGGGCGCGAACGGGTGGTCGTTGACAGGGCAGCCCGCGACGGCGGGCGACCACTCGTCGAGAAGTCCGGCCAGGGTGCGGATCAGCCGTGACTTGCCCTGGCCGCGCTCGCCCAGGAGCACGATGTCGTGCCCGGCGATCAGGGCCCGCTCCACCTGCGGGAGCACCGTGGCGTCGAATCCGTGCAGGCCGGGGAAGCGGGGGCGGCCGGCGCCCATCCGGCGCAGCAGGTTGTCCCGTACCTCGGCGGCCACGGAACGGTGGACGTGTCCGGACGCGCGCAGCGCGGCGCGCGTCGTCGGCAGGTCGCTCGGCGGTGGGGGAGGCGTGGCGGGACTCACGTCAAGGAGTCTAGGGAGTCTCGGCGGTCCCGGGGGCCGAAACCCCCCAGAGTGGGGCGGGGAGTGGAAGAATGGGAGTGAGGGTGCGGTCCGAGGTCCGGCCGGAGAGCCGGTGAAGGCGGGGTGGCGGCTGGTGGCACGGTTCGGCGATGCTCTGACGACGGGGGCCGACCTCGTGAACGCGGCCGAGCGGGCCGTGATGGGCGCTCTCGAGCAACTGGGCGGGGCCGCGCCGGGCGACGGCCGAGGAGGGGCGGGCGGCGCGGTCGACCTCGTGTGCTTCTTCGTCAGCGGGGCCGATCCGGACGAGGTCACGCTCGCCGGCAGGCGCGTGATGGAGCTGGTCCCCGGCGCCGTCGCGCTCGGGTGCAGCTCCACCGGCGTGATCGGCGGCGGTCGCGGTGTTGAGGGCCAGGGCGCGGTCAGCGTGTGGTGCGCGCGGCTGCCGGGCGTGGAGCTCACCCCGTTCCAGCTGGACACCGTTCTGGAGGAGGACCACCTCGCCGTGGTCGGTATGCGCGAACCCGGCCCGCTCGACCGGGTGGCGATCCTGCTGGCCAACCCCTACGAGTTCCCCACCCAGGCCTTCGTCCGCGAGTCCACCCCGGCGCTCGGCGGGCTGCCGCTCGTCGGCGGCATGGCCGACGGGCTGCGCGGGGAGGAGTCCGTCCGGCTGTTCTGTGACGGGGACGTGGTCGACAGCGGCGCCATCGGGGTGCTGGTCGGCGGCGAGGGCGTGCTCGGGACCGTGGTCAGCCAGGGCTGCCGCCCGATCGGTCCGAACATGACCGTCACCAAGGCTGAGGGGAACCTCCTCCTGGAACTCGCGGGGACCAACGCCTACGAGAAGCTCGAGGGCCTGTTGGACTCGCTGGGCGAGGAGGACCGCGAGCTGGCCGCCCAGGGGCTGCACGTGGGCATCGCCATCGACGAGTACGCGGAGAAGCACGAGCAGGGCGACTTCCTGATCCGGGCGCTCGCCGGCGTCGATCCCGACATGGGGGCGCTGGCGGTCGGGGACATGGTCGAGGTCGGCCAGACCGTGCGTTTCCAGGTGCGCGACGCGGGGACGGCGGACGAGGACCTGGCGCGCAGACTGGCCGACTTCGGCGCGGAGCACGAGGTCGGCGCCGGGTTGCTCTTCTCCTGCAACGGGCGCGGCGGGGCCCTGTTCCCCCAGGCCGACCACGACGTGCTCGCCGTCCGCCGCATCCTCGGCGTGGACGCGGTGGCGGGGTTCTTCGCCGCGGGGGAGATCGGTCCGGTCGGCGGCGTCAACCACGTCCACGGGTTCACCGCGTGCCTGCTCGCCTTCGCCGACTGAGGGTTGCCTAACGAATCGGACTTTTACCGGCGTATCACCAACACCCGACACAAGCTCCTTGAGTGCGCACGCACCAGGGCGCTTACTGAGAGTGACGAACTTGTCCTCTTTGGGTGAAGGAAGACGCCATGTCCGACCGACGGTGCCCAGCCACCGCGCAGACCCTGGCCGCTCTGAGCGCCGTCGCACTGCTGGTGCCGACGGCCCCGGCCCTCGCGCGGACGGGCTGGATCGCGCAGGACCTCGCCTCCGCCGACCGGGTCGGGCTGGTGCTCGACGACGGAGCGCTGCGCGTGGCCGCCGACGGGTCGGTGGACGGGACCAGCGCCCGCAGGGAGCACGACACGCCCGACACGGGGCTGGCCACCTTCCCCGAACAGGGGCTGGGGGCGCGCACCGACACGGTGGACGTGTCGGTGCGCGCCGAGGGGGACCGGCGCGACGTGTTGGCCGAGGCGCGCGGCGTGCGCGACGACGGCATGTGGACCGAGTGGCACCCGGCGCCGCGGCACGGCCGGGTCACCCTGCCCGAGAGCGTCTCCCGCGTGCAGCTGAGGGTGGAGGTGGACGGGGACGACGCGGCGCTGACCGGGCTGGGCGTACGTCCGGGCGACCCGTCGCCGGACGGCGGACCCGACGGGGACGGCGCCGCGGGGGAGGACGGCGCCGACGGGGAGGACGGCGCCGCGGGGGCGGACGGTACGGAGGGGACGGACGGTTCCGACTACCCCGAGGACCGGACCGGCGGGGAGGAGGGGCAGGAGGGGACCGCCGACGAGCGGACCGAACCGTTCTCCGCCCGGCTCTTCGCCACCCGCATCGGGCTGGTCGGCGGGCGGACCGCCAACGGACACACCATCCGCACCGCCGACCACTTCGTGGCGCTTCCGTCGCGCCGCGCACTGGCTCCCCGCGGCGGGGGCGACTACACGGTGCGGGTGTGCACCACGGGGGTGCTGGGACCGAAGGCCCAGGGCTCGCCCGCGGACCACGAAGCCCGCTGCGCCTACCTCCCGGTCTGGGACGTGGGCCCGTGGAACATCACCGACGACCACTGGAACGAGTCCCGCCAGAGCTGGCCCGACCTGGACCACGGCCGCCCCCAGGCGCAGGCCGCCTACTCCGACGGCCACAACGGCGGTCGCGACGGGTTCGGCCGCAGGGTGCGCAACCCGGCCGGGATCGACCTGGCCGACGGCGCGTTCCGCGAGGGGCTCCAGATGCCGGACAACGGGTGGGTGGAGGTCGACTACCTCTGGACCGCGGACTACGGCGCCAAGGCCAGGATCACGACCGCGACGCGGCGCGACCCGGTGGTCGTGCGGGGCGGGCCCGGGCTGGAGCACTCCCCGGTGGGTCTGGCCGCGCACACGGCGGTCGTGGACGTGGCCTGCCAGGCGGTCGGGGATGTGGCCAGGGGGCCGTTCGGGACGGATGACGCCTGGTACCGGATCGGAGAGGGCAACTACGTCCCGGCCGTGTTCGCCGACGGCGGCGCCGACGCGCCCGCGTGCGAACCGCTTCCGTGAGGGTCTCTCCCGGCGGTGCGGGTCAGTCGCGGATGACCACGGTTCCGCAGGCCCGGTCGTGGAGGGCGCGGCGGTGCTCCCCGAGGGAGGCCATGGACTCGCCCAGGGAGAACAGGTGGCCCAGGACCGGCAGTGACTGCGGAAGTCCGAACAGCGCGGCCCGGCCCATGGCCTGGCCCTGGCTGAGCCGGCCGCCGTCGGCGGCGTCGACCACCCTGATCCCGACCACGGCCTTGCCCAGGGTGCGTCCCCACGCCACCAGGTACAGCCAGTCGTAGAAGAACAGCAGCACGCCCCAGCCGAAGAAGAGCATCAGTGCCCAGACCTCGGCCTGGGCGTCGTTGTCGCCGGAACCCCCGGTCAGCACCTCCAGCAGGATGACCGCGACGACGAAGAACGCGGTCGCGGCGATCACGGCGAGGACGTAGTCGATGGACCGTGCGGCCAGGCGGCGGCCGAAACCGGCCGGTTCCGGCCCTCCGCGCGCCGCGTGGGCGGACGGGACCGCGGGGGCGGCGTACCTGGGGTCCTGCGGATACCAGTGGGGGGTGGACATGCGGTTCCTCGGTGGGTGGTTCTCGTCGGGGCGCGGCCGCCCTGACGGAATTCGAGAGTACCGCCGCGATGGCCGCGCCTGGTGCGGCCGACGAGGGCCCGATCGGGCGGAGGCGGGGGGCGGATCGCCGCCCCCCGCCCGAACTCCGCGGCGTCAGGCGCCGTTGTAGGGCACCGCGTCGATGATCTCCACGCCCAGCGAGCGGCCGTTGGGGAGCGGGTAGCTCACGCTCTCGCCCACGCGCTTGCCGTTGATGGCCGAGCCGAGCGGCGACTTCGGGGAGTACACGTCGATGGGGGCGCCGCTCTCCTCACGGGAGGCGAGGAGGAAGGTGACCTCCTCGTCGTCACCGTCGAACCTGACGGTGACCGTCATGCCGGGGCCCACCACGCCCTCGGTCCGGGGCGCCTCGCCGACCCGCGCGGTGCGCAGGATCTCGGTGAGCTGGAGGATGCGGGCCTCCATCTTGCCCTGCTCCTCCTTGGCGGCGTGGTAGCCGCCGTTCTCCCTCAGGTCGCCCTCTTCCCGGGCCGCCTCGATCTTCTCCGCGATCTCGACGCGCCCGCGCCCCGTCAGGTGGTCCAGCTCTCCCTTGAGCCGGTCGTACGCCTCCTGGGTGAGCCAGGTGACGTTGTCGTCGCGGGTCTGGGTCACGGGAACTCCTTGGTGTACTCGTAGCTCTGGCCACCAGGCGGCCAGAGCTGAACTCACGAGATTATCACCGTGCGTCGACACGCACTGGCACTCGCGTGTCCGCCCTGGCGCCGGGCCACGCAGGGGGAGGGCTCGGTGGATCAGTCCTCCGGGTCTTGTTCCCTGCACGAGGCGACTTCTACCGTGGAAGCCTCTCGAACCGTGTCAACGCTCGTGGTGACCATGCGGTTCCCCGCCTCGACCGCGGAACGGGCCTGGCCGACCTGGACGTGCTGGTCGTCCAGGGCCGTGATGAGGCACCGGGCGCCGGCCTGGCTGTTGACCTCGAAGGTGATCCTCGCCTCGTCGGCCGACGCGATCTCGTAGGACACGACCTGGTGGTACACCCCGCCGGCCAGGCCCGAGTAGTTCATGACGGAGTAGCCCCACCCGATCGCCGTGACGACGGCGAAGACGGTCCCGAAGACGAAGAAGAGCGGGCCGTTGCCGTGGCGCTTGCGCAGCGCTGGCGTGGCGTCGGCACTGTTCACGGCGGCTTCTTCCGGGGTCGCGGGCATCGGGAATCTCCGAACGAGGGGACGGTGTTGTCTAAGATATCCCCGACCTGACAGCCCCCCTACTCGGCCCACACGTGAGTCGTCCATGCCGTGCTTCCGGGGTGCCCGGACGGCCCACCCATCGAGCCGTTCACCGAGTCAAGGAGAATCCTTCGTTGTCCGAGCGACTGCGCCTCATGGCGGTTCACGCCCACCCCGACGACGAGTCCAGCAAGGGCGCGGCCACCATGGCGCGTTACGTGGAGGAGGGCGTCGACGTACTCGTCGTCACCATGACCGGCGGCGAACGCGGCGACATCCTCAACCCCGCGATGGAACGTCCCGAGATCCGAGAGAACATCGCCGAGGTCCGGCGTGAGGAGATGGACCGGGCCAGGGAGATCCTCGGCATCAAGCAGGAGTTCGCCGGTTTCGTCGACTCCGGCCTGCCCGAGGGCGACCCGCTGCCGCCCCTCCCGGAGGGCAGCTTCGCCACCCTCCCGGTCGAGAAGGGCGCCGAGCCCCTCGTCGAGTCCATCCGCCGGTTCCGCCCGCACGTCATCCTCACCTACGACGAGCAGGGCGGATACCCGCATCCGGACCACATCATGACCCACAAGGTGTCGATGCTCGCCTTCGACGCCGCCGGCGATCCGGACGCCTACCCGGAGGCCGGTGAGCCGTGGCAGCCGCTCAAGCTGTACTACTTCGTGTCCTTCCCGCCCGAGCGGTTCGACGCGCTGGCCAAGGTCCTCGCCGAGCGGGGCCTGGAGAACCCGTTCGCCGAGTGGGTCGACCGCATCAAGGACATGGACCGCCCGCGCTGGGAGATCACCACCCAGGTCCAGGCGAGCGAGTACTTCGACGTCGCCGACGAGGCGCTCAGGGCGCACGCCACCCAGGTCGACCCGAACGGGTTCTGGTTCGCGGTGCCCAACGAGATCAAGGCCGAGGCCTGGCCGACGGAGGACTACCACCTGGTCCGTTCGCTGGTCGACACCGAGGTCCCGGAGACGGACCTCTTCGCGGGCGTCACCGAGTCCGTGGGAGTATGAGTGGCATGAACACGCTTCTGATCTCCGCGCCCGTGCTGGCGGACCAGATCGAGCTGGACCGGAACCTCGTGACCCCCGGTGTCCTGGGCTTCCTCACGGTGTTCGCGATCGGGGTCGCGCTCTACTTCCTCATGCGCAACATGACGGGGAAGCTGCGCGGCCTGTCCGCCGAGGCCGCCGAGGCCGGCGACGGCGCCACCGCGGCCGCGGCGACGGGCGACGGCGCGGAGGCCGGCAAGGACTGAGGCTCGTGCCCCGCCGTGCCCCAGCGGGGACCACGCCTCCGCGGAGGCGCGTGCGGCTGATGGCACAGTGGGGATATGCCCAACCGCCTGAGCGACGCGACCAGTCCGTACCTCCTGCAGCACGCCGACAACCCCGTGGAGTGGCACCCCTGGGGTGAGGAGGCGTTCGCGGAGGCACGCCGTCGCGACGTGCCCGTGCTCGTCTCCGTCGGCTACGCCGCCTGTCACTGGTGCCACGTGATGGCCCACGAGTCCTTCGAGGACGCGGCGACCGCCGAGCGGATGAACGCCCTGTTCGTCAACGTCAAGGTGGACCGCGAGGAGCGTCCGGACGTCGACGCCGTGTACATGGAGGCCACCCAGGCCATGACCGGTCAGGGCGGATGGCCCATGACCGTGTTCGCCACCCCCGACGGGGCTCCGTTCTACTGCGGGACCTACTTTCCGCGCGACCACTTCCAGCGGCTCCTGGAGGGCGTGGCCACGGCCTGGCGCGACCGGCGCGACGAACTCCTCAAGCAGGGCGAGCGGGTGGTGGCCGCGCTCAGCGGGCCGCGTACGCTGGCCGCCGCGCCCCCGCCCACGCGGGAGACCCTCGACCTGGCGGTGCAGGCGCTGGTCCGCGACTACGACCACGGCCACGGCGGTTTCGGCGCCGAGCCCAAGTTCCCGCCGTCCATGGTGCTGTCGTTCCTCATCGCGCAGCACGAGCGCACCCTGCCGCTCCAGAGCACCGGTGACCCCACACCCGCGGGGCTGATGGCCGCGGGCACGGCGGTCGGAATGGCCCGCGGCGGCGTCTACGACCAACTCGGCGGCGGTTTCGCCCGCTACTCGGTGGACCGGGAGTGGGTGGTGCCCCACTTCGAGAAGATGCTCTACGACAACGCGCTCCTGCTGCGCGCCTACACCCGGATGAGCCGCAGGCCGTCCGACGCGGGCCTCGCCGGGCCCGACGAGCGCCCGCTCCTGCTCCGGGTCGCCGAGGAGACCGCCGACTGGATGGTGCGCGACCTGCGCACCCCCGAGGGCGGGTTCGCCTCGTCCCTGGACGCCGACACCGAGGGCGAGGAGGGCGCCTTCTACGTGTGGACGCCCGCCCAACTGCGCGAGGTCCTCGGCGACGAGGACGCCGAGTTCGCCGCGCGGGTGTTCCGGGTGACGGAGGAGGGCACCTTCGAGCGCGGGGCCTCGGTCCTCCAGCTCCCCCGGACGCCCGCCGATCACGACCGGTACGACCGCGTCCGCGCGGCGTTGCTGCGCGCCCGCGCGGACCGCGAGGCTCCCGGCCGGGACGACAAGGTGGTCGCCGCCTGGAACGGTCTGGCCGTCGCCGCCCTGGCCGAGGCGGGCGCCCTGCTCGAACGCCCCGACCTCGTGGACGCCGCCCGCTCCGCCGCCGACCTGATCCTGGACGTCCACCTGCGCGACGGCCGTCTCGTGCGCACCTCCCGCGACGGCCGCGCCGGAACCAGCGCGGGTGTGCTGGAGGACTACGCGGACATGGCCGAGGGGCTGCTCGCCCTGCACGGGGTGACCGGGGAGGCCCGCTACGCGCACGAGGCGGGGCGCCTGCTCGACGCCGTCCTGGAGCACTTCGGCGACGGGGAGGGCGGGCTCTTCGACACGGCCGACGACGCCGAGCACCTGTTCAGCCGCCCCCAGGACCCGACCGACAACGCCACCCCCTCGGGGCGGTCGGCCGCCGCCTCCGCGCTGGTGGCCTACGCGGCGCTGACCGGTTCGGAGCGGCACCGCACGGCCGCGGAGGGGGCGCTGTCACCGGTGTCCCTCCTGGCGGAGAAGGCCGCCCGGTTCGCCGGGTGGGCCCTGGCCACGGGGGAGGCCGTGCTGAGCGGACCGCGCGCGGTCGCGGTGGTCGGCGACCCGCGGGACCCCGCCGTGGACGAGTTGGTGCGCACGGCGCTGCGTTGGGCGCCGTTGGGAACGGTGCTCGCGCGCGGCGACGGCCGCACGGACGGCGGCGTGCCGCTGCTGCGGGGACGCGTGCCGGTCGAGGGCCGTGCCACCGCGTACGTGTGCGAGGGTTTCACCTGCAAGCTGCCGGTCACCACGCCGGAGGAGCTGAGGGAGCAGGTGGCCGGAGTCTGAGCCGCCGGTGGCCCCGGCGGCGCCCGAGGAGGCGGGACGGTTCAGCGCAGCGCGATCGCGGTGATGATCCTGTCCACGAGGTCGGGCCGGTAGTCGGGCTGCCGGACCTCCAGGTAGACGGTCTTGGGCACGCCCGGTTCGTGGACGGCGGCGCTGCTGAAGGACCCGTTGCCGTTGCAGTCCGCCCACTCCCACACGGTGCCCTCCCACGTGCGGCCGTCGACGGCGCGCTCGGTCGGTCGGCCGTCGCACGGGTCGGTGTCGGCGATCGCGGCCAGGGGTTGGGCGCCCGGCATGACCGTCGTGTAGACCCCGTAGGACGGCTTGTCGGTGGAGTGCCAGTCGTCGACGTCGGTCGCCACGAGCAGTCCGGGGCCCGCGCCGGCGTCGGCCGCCACCGGCCGGGCCTCCTGGTCGACGTCGAGTTCGGCGAGCCAGGCCATGGGGACGCCCACCTCCAGCTCGTGGCCGTCGGACTGGATGAGCGTCAGGTCCATCCCGGGGTGGCCGACGGAGGAGGTGACGCCCGCGAACGTCACGACGAGGGCGGCCAGGAGGCGGCCCGCCCGGTGCCAGGGCATCCGGTAACGGCTCCACCACGGGTCCGCCCGGGGCAGGTCGGGCGACATGCGGATCGCCCTGACCCGATCGGTGAAGGTTTTGGCGTCCGCTGGGCGGCTTTCCCGGTCCACCGAAAGTGCCGACAGAATGAGCGTGTCGAGCGCCGGAGGCAGCCCTGGCCGGATCCGGCCAGGGGCGATCCGCACGGGCGGGCGCGAGGGCGGACGGCCGGTGATGAGCTCGTAGGCGACCGCGCCGAGCGAGTACACGTCCGAGCGGACGTCCAGGTCACCGCCGGGGATGCTCTGCTCCGGAGACATGTACCCGGGGGTCCCGGCGGCCGCGGTGAACCCCGACGCCTCGTCGATCGACTTGGCGAACCCCAGGTCCGCCACCAGCACCCGCTGACCCACCGGCGACGACTGCAGCAGCACGTTGGACGGCTTGATGTCGCGGTGGATCGTGCCGTGGTTGTGCAGCACGGTGATGCCCTGGCCGATCTCGGTCAGCAGCCGCAGCGCCTCGTCGAGAGGCAGCTGACCTCGGCGGATGAGGTCTGCGACACTACCCTGGTCGGCGTAGGTCATCACCATGTACGGCCGCCCGTCCGGCAGCACGTCCACGTCGTGCACGGCCACCAGCCAGGTGGAGTCGGTCTGGCGCAGGATGCGCGCCTCCTCCAGGAACCGGTGCTGGATGTCCATCTGGTGCGCCCAGTTCTCGGCGAGTACCTTGATGGCCACCGGATAGTTGAGTAGATCGTCCTGTGCCAACCAGACGGTCGCGAAGGAGCCGGAACCCAGGCGCCTGATGACGCGGTAACGTCCGAAGGCCTCCGGTTGGCTCATGTCCGCCTCGGTCTGTCGGGGGTGGAAACGCGGTCGTTGCCCACTAATACACCATCTAGACCCCCACGCCGCGTTCCGCGGATATGATCCCCACTCCGGATACCTCCGATCACCGCGGGGCATGCACACCCATGGGATCCGTAGGCGGACGTGTGCACCACACGAGGGGCGCGAATCAGGGAGAGACCACTCATGGCCAGTAGTGACCACCCAGTCCACGACGAGACCCCCGCGCCCCGGCGCCGGGTGGCGAGCAACGTCGACCAGGAGCTGGAGGATCTCGCCCGGCGGGCCAGGGACGGCGACGCCGCGGCCCTGGACGAGGTCCTCCGCCGCATCCAGCCCGAGGTGCTGCGTCGCTGCTCCCGGTTCCTCCCCTACCGCCAGGACGCGGAGGAGGCGTGCCAGGACGCGCTGCTGCGCGTGGCCCGCAAGATCGGCAGCTTCAAGGGCGACTCCCTGTTCACCACGTGGCTGTACACGGTGGTGTCCAACTCCGCCCGGCAGACCTACCGTTCCATGAAGCGCCGCGCGGCCGAGTTCCCCACCGAGGCCGAGCGCATGCCCCACCAGAGCGACCCCCGCACGACCAGCGTCATCGCCGGTTCGCGCATCGACTTGCTGGAGGCCCTCGACCAGCTGGAGAAGGACCGCCCCAACCTGGTCGCCCCCCTGGTCCTGCGCGACCTGTGCCAGATGGACTACAACGAGATCGCCTCCGAGCTGAACCTGGCGCTGGGCACGGTCAAGTCCCGGATCCACCAGGGGCGCAAACACGTGCGCAAGTCGCTCGCCGTGACGTGACCGCCCGCGGCGAACTACTCTGGGAGACATCCCGTCCCGGCCGCCGCTCCGGCGTGCGCCGTTCCCGCTCCAGCTCTGAGAGGTATCGCCCATGGGGCTTCGTGACCCCCTGTACTGGTTGTACGAGCGACGTCTCGAACGTCACCTGACCAGCCAGGAGATGCCGCGCCACGTCGGTGTGGTGCTGGACGGGAACCGGCGCTGGGCCCGGAGCAGCGGCAAGCAGGCGCTCGAGGACGGGCACCGGGCCGGCGCGGACAAGATCTTCGAACTCCTGCGCTGGTGCGACGAGCTGGGCGTGCAGGTGGTCACCATCTGGATGCTGTCCACCGACAACCTGACCCGTGACGACTCCGAGCTCCAGCCGCTCCTGCGCATCATCGAGGCCACCGTCGGCCGACTGCGGGACGAGGGATGGAACACCCGGCCGGTCGGAGCCCTCGACGTCCTGCCCGACACCACCGCCCGCGCCCTGAAGGAGGCGGAAGCGGCCACATCCGGCAATCCGGGCCTGGTTGTCAACGTCGCCGTCGGGTATGGGGGTAGACGTGAGATCGCCGACGCGGTTCGGTCCCTCCTCCAGGAGGAGGCGGCCAGGGGCACCGGTATCCAGGAGCTCGCCGAGCGCCTGGACATCGAGGACATCGCGCGGCATCTCTACACGCGCGGCCAACCCGATCCCGACCTGCTCATCCGCACGTCGGGGGAGCAACGACTGTCCGGTTTCATGCTGTGGCAGAGCGTGCACTCGGAGTTCTACTTCTGCGAGGTCCACTGGCCTGCTTTCCGCAGGGTCGACTTCCTCCGTGCACTGCGTTCGTACGGCGCGCGCAACCGTCGCTTCGGCTCCTGACCCCCAACCCCGCCCTCCTCATCGGAGGCGCCCCTTAACGCGGTATTCACCGCATGTCGGGCCGGGGCTCTGGAAAACGGGCCGGTGGGCACGTAGCGTCGGATCTGACGGGTGGCGTTCGTCCATCCGTTCGGGAGGCCCCGGCTCATTGATCTCCTCCGTCACAGCGGAACGTCAACGAGGAGGGCCGGACCCGGCCCTCTGGGGCCAGGTCCCGGTCCTCCATGATCCCGTGACAGTAGGGCGCCCCAGCGGTGCCCAAGGGGAGAACGAGTGGCTAGTTCCTCGACCGATCGCCGTGACACCCAGTCCCCCACCACCCCCCACCCGGAGGTGACGGAGGGCACGCGCGTGTACGTGCTCGACACCAGCGTCCTGCTCGCCGACCCGATGGCGGTCACCCGGTTCGCCGAGCACGAGGTCGTCATCCCCGTGGTGGTGATCACCGAGCTGGAGAGCAAGCGACACCACCCGGAGCTCGGGTACTTCGCGCGCCAGGCGCTGCGCCTCCTGGACGACCTGCGGGTCGCCAACGGTCGGCTGGACGTCCCGGTGCCGGTGAACGACCAGGGCGGCACGCTGCGCGTCGAACTCAACCACAGCGATCCGGAGGTCCTGCCGGCGGGGTTCCGCCTCGGCGACAACGACACCCGGATCCTGACGGTGGCGCGCAACCTCCAGCTCTCGCCGCACGGCCGCGGGGACGCGGCCGAGGGGGAGGACGCCGAGGGCGACGTCGTGCTGGTGAGCAAGGATCTGCCGATGCGGATCAAGGCCTCCTCGATCGGCCTGGCCGCCGACGAGTACCGGGCCGAGCTCGCCATCGAGCACGGGTGGACCGGCATGGCCGAGCTGGACGTGCCCGCCCACCGGATCGGGGAGTTGTTCGAGGCGGGCACCAGTGAGATCGAGGAGGCCCGCGACCTGCCCTGCCACACCGGTCTGGTGCTGGTGTCCGAACGGGGCAAGGCGCTCGGCCGGGTGCGTCCCGACAAGTCCGTGCGGTTGGTGCGCGGCGACCGCGACGTGTTCGGCCTGCACGGACGCAGCGCGGAGCAGCGGATCGCGCTGGACCTGCTCACCGACCCGGAGGTGGGAATCGTCTCCCTGGGCGGGCGCGCGGGCACCGGTAAGTCGGCGCTGGCGCTGTGCGCGGGGCTGGAGTCGGTCCTGGAGCGCCGCCAGCACCGCAAGGTGATGGTGTTCCGCCCGCTCTACGCGGTGGGCGGCCAGGAGCTCGGCTACCTGCCCGGGACCGAGAACGACAAGATGACCCCGTGGGGCCAGGCGGTGCACGACACCCTGTCCGCGGTGACCAGCGAGGACGTCATCGAGGAGATCGTGGACCGGGGCATGTTGGAGGTGCTCCCGCTCACGCACATCCGCGGGCGCTCGCTGCACGACGCGTTCGTGATCGTGGACGAGGCCCAGTCGCTGGAGCGCGGGGTCCTGCTCACCGTGCTGTCCCGGTTGGGGGAGAACTCGCGGGTCGTGCTGACCCACGACATCGCCCAGCGCGACAACCTGCGGGTCGGTCGCCACGACGGCGTCGTCGCGGTGATCGAGAAGCTCAAGGGCCACCCGCTGTTCGCGCACGTCACCCTGACCCGCTCCGAGCGGTCGCCGATCGCCGCACTGGTCACGGAGATGCTGGAGAACTGACGGGGAACGGGACCACGCCGCAGGCGTTCGCCCGGGGCGGCTCGCGTCCGCGCGAGGCGCTCCGGGCGGTGGCGGGCGGGCCCGCGGCGCGTCACCGCTCCCCGGCAGCCGTCAACGCATTCCGGACACCAGGGCGCCCCACCGCCTGACGCGGGCCAGGCTGGCCTCGTAGCGCGCTCCCACCACGAGCAGGGCCGCGCCGACGACCGCGAACGGCACCCAGTTCGGCAGCTGGACGGTCAGGTCCCACAGCGGCGGCCCGAAGGCCCGCAGCGACGACACCAGCAGGGCGGTCGCGCCCAGGACCAGCCCTGCCTGGAGCCTCGCCCGAAGCCCCCATACGGCGACGGCCAGGCCCGCGGCGAGCACTGCGGGCACCCGCCAGAGCGCGCCGGAGCCGTCGAACACCATCCACACGGTCGGGAGGAGGAGCAGCGCGAGCCCGCCGCCGTACGCGACCCAACTGGACGGCGGAGGGACGGCCTTGCGGCTCCACTCCCACCCGACGACCAGCGCGGCGGTCGCGGGCACGACCGTGTACGCCTCGGGGACGGTCACACGCCAGGCCCCCAGCACCGTCCACAGCGCCATCAGCAGGAGCGCGCCGCCGACCCCGGCCAGCCAGCGGCGGCGCGGCCGTACGGCGCTGGCCAGGGCGATCACACCGACCAGGGCGAGGGCGAGCGCCACCAGCTCCCCGCGCGTCCCCGCCACCGCGGTCACGGTCACCGCGACCGCGGCCCACAGGGCCGCCGGGATCTCGGCGCTCTCCAGCAGCGGAGCGCGCAGTCGGGGTGCGACCGCCGCGACCCCCGCCACCAGGGCGATCGGCACCAGGGCCGCGTACTCCACGGGCACTCCCAGGGCCAGCGGCACCGCCAGCGCGCAGGCCCCGGTGGCCGTCGTGGCCGCGGCCGTGCCGCCGGCCGCGGCGAGGGCGGTCCTGGCCAGCGCGGCTGCGACGGCGCAGGCGACCGCGACGGCCGTGAGCGCTGCGGAGAGGGCGTACGGCTCCGGCAGGGCCCAGCACAGCCCCAGCAGCAGCGTGAGCAGACCGGTCACCCCGGGCACCCAGGTCACCCGTCGGTCCCGCGGCAGGGCCGAGGCCACGACGAGGGCGGAGCCGACGGCCAGGGTCCATGCCAGGGCGACCGCGAACGGAGCGCCGAGGACGATCGGCACGGGGACGAGCGCGGACGGAGCCACGAGCGCGGCCGTGTGCGCGCTCCACCGACGGGCGAGGACGAGGACCGCCCCGGCGGCGAGCACCCCGCTCAGCACCAGCCCGGACGCCACGGCCACGGCGGTGCCCGTGTCCGGCTGGCCCGGAAGTCCCAGGAAGACGTGCGCGGGCAGGAGGAGGTCCTCGGGGGCGGCGGGGGCGAGGAACGGGACGCGGACGAACCCGGACAGCACCGGCGCGCCGCGCGGTCCGGCGACCAGGGGGACGACGGCGAGCAGGAACAGGCCGACCAGGCTGGGCAACGACGGTCGGGCGCCCGCTCCGGCGGGCACCGGAAGGAACGGGAACGCCGTCCGGCTGACCGTCAGGGCGGCGGTCCCGACCATGAGCGCGGAGGCGGCGAGCAGCCACCGGGACACGGGTCCGCCGTCGGCCGCGGCGATCGCGACCAGGCAGACCGCCCCGATCACGACGGCGAGCAGCCCCAGCGCCACGGTCGTCACACCCACCCGCAGCGCCCGGTCCCGCCGCTCGGGAGCGGTGGTCCGGACGAGGACCGCCGCGCCGGCCGACGCGGTCGCGGAGAGAACGGCGAGCGCGACCAGGGTGGCGTGCCGTTCGGGCAGCGCCCACAGCACGCCGAGGAGGAGGGTGAGCGTGCCGGTGGCCGCGGGCACCCAGGCGGAGCCGCCCGCGACCCGGGACACGGCCAGGACGAGCGCGGCCCCGACGAGCGCCGTCCACACGACCGCCGCGACGAACGGAAGCCCGAGGACCACCGGAAGCGGTACGAGCGCGGCGGGGGCGGCGAGCGCGGTCGCCGCCCCCGTCCACCGCCGGTCGGCGACCCTGGCCACCAGGACGGCGAGGATCCCGGTCACGACGACGCCGAGCGCGATCCCGACCGCGGGGACGCCCGACCGGACCGACACGCCCAGGACCTCGTGCGCGGGGTCGAGCAGCGCCGACGCGGGCGCTGCCCAGGGGGCGTGGGGTCCCGCCGAGCCCGGCAGCGCGGGGGAGGAACCCGGGCCGGTGAGCAGCGGGCCGGACAGGAGCGGGGCGGCCGGCAACAGGAGCAGACCCGCGACCGTGGCCGACGGCGGAACGGCGGACCCGTCCGCTCCCGGCCCGGCGAACGGGTTCGGGGACCGCCCGAACACCAGCGCGGCGGCGCCGGCCGTGAGCACGAGCGCGGTGAACGACCAGTCCGGCGGTCCCGCCGCGCCTCCGGCGGCCCGGGTCCAGGCGAGCAGAGCCGCGCCCACGGCCAGGGAGAGCGCCCACAGCGCCGCGCTGGCCGCGTACAGGGGCCGGACGGGTCCGTCCCCCCGCCCGGCCCCCAGCCGCGCCTGGGCGAGTGCCAGGACGAGCGCGGTCGCGGCCACCAGCAGGAGCGCGGCCATGGTGGTGTGGGGCGAGGACAGCGACCAGCACACGCCCGTCACGACGGTCAGCGTGCCCGTGACCGCCGGGATCCAGCCCAGGCGGTCCGTTCGCAGGGCCACCGCGCCCAGGACGAGCGCCGCGCCGCACAGGACCGCCCAGACGGCCGCGGCGGCTCCGGGGAACCCCAGGAGCGACGGCACCGCCAACAGCGCGGCGGGAGCCGTCACGGCGACGACGGGCAGGACGAGCCGGCGCAGCAGCAGGGCGGGCGCGGCCACCGCCAGTCCGGCGCCGAGCAGGACCGCGACGAGGTGGGCGAGGGCGGCCGACGACCCCGGATCCGGGACGGCGACCCCCGACAGCGCGGCGATCGGGGCGGTGACGGCGTCGTTCCCGCCCGACCACGGCGCCGCCGGTATCCGGGGGAGCGCGGGCAGCGAGGCGGGACCGGCCGCGAGCGGCACCGCGCCCAGGGCCGCGAGGGCGGCGCCGGCGAACGCCCGGGGCGCGAGGCCCGGAGCGGGCACGGGACGGCGTGCCAGCAGCAGGCCGGTCACGCCGAGCAGTGCCAGGGCCGCGGCCACCGGCCACCGGCGTTCGGGGTCGATGCCGGGGTCGGCGCCGAACAGCACGGTCGCGGACGCTCCGGCGGCGCCGAGCCACAGCAGGAGCGCCGACCAGTACAGGGTCCGTACGGGACGCCCGGAGCGGGGCGTTCCGAGCCGACGGGCGACGACCGTGTCGGCCAGCGCGGTGGCGGCGACGGCGGGCAGCAGCCAGGACCAACGGCCGTCGAACGGCGTGGCCAGCACGGCCAGGAAGGCGACCGGTTGGGCGAGCACGACCGTGAGGACCCGGGGCCCGGCCAGGGGGACGACCAACGGGTACAGGGCGAGCAGCGCGCCGATCGCCGCGAGGGCGCCCGCCGCGTACCCCGCCGCGTTGGTGAGCCCGTCCGACAGCAGGAACAGGGCGAGGGCGTCGACGCAGAGCAGGCCCGCCGCCAGGGCCCCGAAGGTCTCGGCGCTCGCGCGCAGGCCGCGCCGGTGCAGGGGGAGGGCGACCCCGGCGATGGCGAGGGTGGTCAGGCCGAGCACGGTCGCGCGCGTGCCGGTGCCCATGTCGCTCCACGTCCAGACGGCGAAGACCAGGGCCGCGATGCCGACGAGCAGTCCGCCCAGACCGAGGATGGCGTTCTGCGCCGAACGCCGGGTGACCTCGCCCGCGCGCGTCGCAGCGGGGTGCGCCCCGGCGTGGGGTGCACCCGGATCGGCTCCGGGGACCCCGGAGGACGCGAACCCGGCCGCCGGCCCCTGGCCGGGGCCGACGGAGCCGTCCAGGGCCATCGGCGGGGTGTCGGGTGCGGCGGCCGGGCGCGACCGCGCACGCGAGACCCCCTGGGCTGGGGGGTCCTGGAGTGCCTGGGCGGCGATGAGGGACTCCCGGCGCAGCAGCCGGAGCAGGAGGACCCGCTCGGCGTTGAGCGCGGTCCCGCGGTCGGCGAGGGCGGCCAGCTCGGTGTCGATGTGCCACAGGCGTTCGGCCGCGGGGCCCACGAGCAGGATCCCGCACCGCGCGCAGGCGCGGGCCCGGTCGCTCAGGGGGGCGCGGCAGTCCGGGCACGCGAGATCCGGAACCGCGCGGTGCGGTGGGGGTCCTTGTCCGTTCATGCGGCCATCCTGGTCCGATTCCGGCGCGCGGACATCCGTACGGATACTCAGATCTCGGTTTCGGACACCGCGCCACGCTCACGGAGAGCTCAGGGGACACTCCCCACAACACAGACCACTTGGCCGACTCTTGACTCTTCGTGTCATATTGCAGGTCAGAGCACTGCAAATCCGACACATTCCGTGATGTGACCCAAGGCACAGTAAAAGTGGCGTTACTTTACCGTGACGGTGGTGCAGGCTGAATCCGCCGCTCAGTGCGTTCCGCCCTGAGCGGGCCCCTCGTCGCGGCGGGTCGAACGGAGTCCCCGTCCCCGCCGCGCGGCACGTGCCCGGACCGGGCCGTGCGCGCTGTGGCGCCCGACCCCCCAAGCGCGGGCGCCCACCTGTTCCACCAGGAATCTCCCTGCCCGAACACCCCTCTTGGGAAAGGCAACCGTGGTACTCAACCGAATGTCGCTGCGCATCACCGCGGCCGTCGGTGTGGCGACCCTCGTCGCCGGCGGGACCTTCGCCGTCGTCGCCTTCGCCGACGACGACACCGAGCCGGATTCGGCCGTCAACGCCGCCGTCCCCGACACCGAGGAGCCCGCGGACGAGGCGGAGTTCTTCGCCTCCGAGGAACTGACCGACGAGGAGCTCCAGGGCCTGCGCGCGCAGGCCGAGCAGGAGCGCGACGCCGCGGTCGGCGGCGGCGTGCTGTCCCTCCAGGTCCAGGCCGGCGACATCGTCGAGGAGGTGGAGGAGGAAGAGGAGGAGCCGGCGGACGACGCTCCCGAGTTCACCGGCGACGCGAGGGCCGTCGCGCGCGACATGGTCCTGGCCGAGGGCTGGCCCGCCAGCGAGTTCGACGACTGCCTGGAACCCCTGTGGCAGAAGGAGAGCAACTGGAACCACACGGCGCAGAACCCGAGTTCCGGCGCCTACGGCATCCCGCAGTCCCTCCCCGGCGACAAGATGGCCAGCCACGGCGACGACTGGCGCACCAACCCCGCCACGCAGATCGCGTGGGGCATCGACTACATCAAGGGTCGCTACGGCACCCCCTGCGAGGCCTGGGCCCACTCCCAGACCAACGGCTGGTACTGACCGGCCCGCCGCGCGGGCGCGGGGACCGGCGCCCGGCGCCCGCGCGGCCCCGCGTCAGCCGGTGTGCGGGTCGAACGTCTGGACGACCTCCTCGGCGAGGTCGTCGAAGTCGTCGGCCTGCCCGCGCGGCACGTTGACGCTCACGAGGTAGAAGATCCGCTGGCCCTCGTACTCGAAGTTGATCACGTACCGCCAGAAGTGGCGCTCCGCCGTGCCCCACTGCACGTTCGAGAAGTCGGCCTCGACGCAGGCGACGTCCCACTCCTCGCCCCACGCGTCGGGGAAGTCGTCGCTGTCGACCTCGTTCAGCTCCAGCTGCTCGTAGTCGGTCGTGACGTCGTCCGGAACGACGTTCGTGCCGCCCTCCGTCTCCTCCAGGTACTCGGCGCTGGTCCCCTCGAACTCCTGCTCCGTCCAACCGGTCGCCAGAACCTGGTGGTCCTGCCCGGGCGCGACGAAGTAGACGAGCGTCTCGTCGATCCTGGTGTCGTCGACCGTCCACCCGCTCGGGTAGTCCACGTCGAACCACTGCGAGCGGAAGGTCGTCAGGTCGTCGTAGGACGGCGGATCCTCGTCGGTCCGGCCCGGATCGCCGCTCCCGGCCGGCTCCGGAGGGGACTGCTGGGCCGTGGGGCCGCCCGTCTGCCGCGGGGTCTCGACCACCTGCTCCTGCCCGCTCGGTTCACCGCCCGCGCGGACCATGAGCGCCGCCGCCACCACCGCGACGAGCACCACGGCCACGCCGCCGGCGCCCAGCCCGATGAGGAGCTTGCCCGTCGTGCCCGTCCCGGACCTCCGCCCCCCGCCGTGCCCACCGGAGTGGACGGGGCCGGTGGTGCCGCCGGGCCCGCCGCGCGGCGGCACGGGCGGGTGGACGGGCCCGTGCGGGGGCCGTCCGAGGCTCGGGTGGGGTGTCGTCGGCCCGGGGCCCGGATACGGACCCGCGGGCCGGGGCCCGGTGTTCGGCGCGGGGTGACCGCCGCTCGGCGCGTGGTGGGCGGGCCCCCGGAAGCCCGCGTGGGGCCCGCTGGGGTGCCCGGCCGTGCCGGGCACGGGCGCTCCGGCCGGTCCGGGCGCGAAGACGCCGACCGCGCCGAGCGCGCCGGCGGCGTGTCCACCGGTGCCGCCTCCGGGCGCCGCGGAGGGCTGGGCGCCCGTGCCGCCGCCGCGCTCGCGCAGCAGGGCCAGCGCCGCGTCGGCGGACAGCCGCCGGTCCGGGTCCCGCTCCAGGAGGCCGCTGATGACCGGCTCCAGCCACCCGGCGCGCGTCATCGGCGGCAGCGGCGCTGAGATCACCGCGGCGATCGCCGCCGTGATGGTGTCCCGCTTGAACGGCGAGACGCCCTCCACCGCGGCGAACAGGGTCACGCCGATGCTCCACAGGTCGCCCCTGTGCTCGGCGGGACCGCCTTCCAGACGCTCCGGCGGCATGTACTCGGGCGAACCGATGAGGGCTCCGGTCCGCGTGATGCTCGGCCCGCCCTCCATCGTGGCGATGCCGAAGTCGGTGAGGATGACCCGGCCGTCCGCGGACATCATGATGTTGCCGGGTTTGATGTCGCGGTGCAGGACACCGGCCTCGTTGGCCGCCCGCACGGCCCGCAGGAGCGATGCGGCGACCGTCGCGGCGCTCTCCGGGTCCAGGGCGCCGCGCTCGGCGAGCACGTCCTGGAGCGACCCGCCCTCGACCAGCTCCATGACCACCCACGGGTCGCCCTCGAAGACGAACACGTCGTGGATGGTGATCACGGTGGGGTGGCTGACCCGTGCCGCCGAGCGGGCCTCGCGCCGCACCCGCGCGTGCGCGTCCTCCCGCTCCGACTCGGTGAAGTGGTCGGGCAGGAGGACCTGTTTGATGGCGACGATCCGGTCCAGGGAGGGGTCGAAGGCCTCCCAGACCACACCCATCCCGCCGCGGCCGAGCTCGCGACGGAGGACGTAGCGGTCCGCGACGATCCGTTCAGGGTCGCTGTTCATCGACATGTATCGCTCTCTCGGCGGGCTCATGCGGGTGCTCTGACACGAAGGTCCGATGACACCCGGAGCGAAAAGGTTCCTGGGGAAGGGGGGCGGAACCACGACCGTGACCCCGGTCGGCGGGGCGCGCCGCCGTCATGGGGCGCCCCGCCGTCGTCGCGCGGCTACTGGCGCGCGTTGGTCATCTTCAGGACGTCGAGGGCGGCGTCGAGCTGCTCCTCGGTGAGCTTGCCGTCCTCGACGTACCCGCGCTCGATGACCACCTGCCGGATGGTCTTGCGCTCGGCGAGCGACTGCTTGGCGACCTTGGCGGCCTCCTCGTAGCCGATGTAGCGGTTGAGCGGCGTGACGATCGAGGGGGAGGACTCCGCGTAGGTGCGGCACTGGTCCTCGTCGGCCTCGATCCCGGCGACGCAGCGGTCCGCGAACACGCGCGAGACGTTGGCCAGCAGACGGATCGACTCCAGCACGTTGCGGGCGATCATCGGCAGCTGGACGTTGAGCTCGAAGTTGCCGCTCGCGCCGCCGAAGGCCACCGCCGCGTCGTTGCCGACCACCTGCGAGGCGACCTGGAGCACGGCCTCGCACAGGACCGGGTTGACCTTGCCGGGCATGATCGACGAGCCGGGCTGGAGGTCGGGGAGGCGGATCTCGGACAGGCCGGTGGTCGGGCCCGAACCCATCCAGCGGATGTCGTTGGCGATCTTGCAGTAGGCCACGGCGATCGTCCGCAGCTGGCCGGACAGCTCGACCAGGCCGTCACGGGCGCCCTGGGCCTCGAAGTGGTCGCGGGCCTCGGTGAGCGGAAGGCCGGTGTTCGCCGCGATCTCGGCGATGACGCGCGCGGCGAAGCCCTCCGGGGTGTTGATGCCGGTGCCGACGGCGGTTCCGCCCAGGGGGAGCTCGGCGACGCGCGGCAGGACGGCCTCCAGGCGCTCGACGCCGTAGCGCACCTGGGCGGCGAACCCGGCGAACTCCTGGCCGAGGGTGACCGGGGTGGCGTCCATGAGGTGGGTGCGGCCGCTCTTGACGACGGACGCGAACTCGACCGACTTGCGGGTGAGCTCGCCCTCCAGGTGCCGCAGCGCCGGGATCAGGTCCTTCTGGACGGCCGCGGTGGCGGCGATGTGGATCGAGGACGGGAAGACGTCGTTGGAGGACTGCGACGCGTTCACGTGGTCGTTGGGGTGCACGTCCAGGCCGGTGCGCTCCCTGGCGAGCGTGGCCACGACCTCGTTGGTGTTCATGTTGCTGGAGGTGCCGGACCCCGTCTGGAACACGTCGATCGGGAACTCGGAGTCCCACCGTCCCTCGGCGACCTCCAGGGCCGCGTCCCGGATGGCCTTGCCATGGTCGTCGCCGATGACGCCGAGCTCCGCGTTGACCTTGGCCGCGGCGGCCTTGATCTGGCCGAGGGCGGCGATGTGGGCGCCCTCCAGACCCTGGCCCGAGATCGGGAAGTTCTCGACCGCGCGCTGCGTCTGGGCCCGCCACTTGGCCTCGGCGGGAACCCTGACCTCACCCATCGAGTCGTGCTCGATGCGGAACTCACTCATTGCAACCCATCCCTCCTGGGAAAACCTGTGAGTCACAGCCTGCCAGACGCGCGATCGGGCACAGCCACTCACCCTGAGTTGGCGGTGTCGCGTGCGTCATGTCCGGTTTCGGGGCCCGGGTTCAGGCGCCGATCCCGCGCCGCCGCGGCCGTCGCCGCCAGCCCAGGAGGCGGCGTCGCCTGGGCTGACGGATCCGGACGGAGCCCAGCAGGGTGAAGCCGTCGATCTCCAGGACGGGCGGGTGTGAAAGCGTGGACGGGCGCGCCGCGGTGGTGCGCAGTCCGAGGAAGGACCAGCCGCGCAGGCGCACCTCGACGCCCTCCGGAACCTCGATCTCGACGCGGCCGAGCACGGCGCTCACGGTCATCCGGTGCCGGTTGCGCAGGAGCAGGGCCTCGCGCATGTCGACGTCGACCCGTCCGGCGAGCGCGGCCACGTGCTCGCCGGGGACCGCCACCCAGCGGCCGCGGCGGCTGAGCGTCGAGAACAGGGCGAGGACGGGCTGCGGCTCCAGACGGATGGGCTGCTGCTCGGCGGGGAGGAGGTCGGCGGTCAGGGCCGGGAGTTCGCCGAGAGTGCGGGCCTCCTGCGCGCGACCGCTGCGCTCGGTGAACTCGTCCAGGTCGAGCCGACCGTCGGCGGCGGCGTCGCGCAGCACCTTCAGGACCCGTTCCCGGTCGCGGTGCGAGGCGCGGAGTCGGGCGGGGGAGACATCCTCACTCACACCGCCACCCTAGGGCGTCCCCGGCGGACACGTACCCCGCTGCGCGAGGGGCGGCGTCCGCCGGGCGCGTCTCGGACGCGCCGCGCGGCGGAGCCGGCCCCGTCCGCCGGGTCGGCCGCGTCGGCGGACCCGGCGGACGGGGACCCCGGTCAGGGGAGGAGCGGCATCCGGAGCGGGACGGCGGCGACCGCCAGGGGCCGCACCGCCAGGCGCACCAGCGCGCGGGCGTTGTCGTCGCCCGCGACGCGGTTGGCGCCGAGCTCCCCGCACCGGACGCAGCGGTGGACGACGAGCCACTCGCCGTCCGATCGCGTCGTCAGACTGAGGGCGGCCATCCGCCCCCGGCAGTCGGCCGCGCGGTCGCCGGGGACGCTCCGGTCCACGTGCAGGCTGGTCAGGCAGTGCGGACAGTGGTTGCGGTGGGCCGTGCCCGGAGCGTCGACCGGGACCAGGAGCCGGCACTGCGCGCAGCGGAACGCCCCGGTACGGCCGGACCCGCCGCGGACGTGCGTGACGCTCTTGCGGCGCTGCGGGCGCCGGTCGCGGGGGGAGTTGCGGCGCCCCACGGTCACACCTCCCCGAGCAGGTCGAGCGGGAAGGGCGGGTCGGCGAGCGGACGCACGGCGATGCCCATGAGCACGAGGTGGTTGTCGTCCGCGGCGACGGGGCCCTCGGACATCTCGTCGCACACCACACAGCGGTGCACGAGCAGCCAGGCGCCGCCGCGCTGGACCGCGACGGAGATCGGCGCCATCCGTCCGCCGCAGCGGGCGGCGCCGCCGGTCTGGTCGACGACGTGTCGGGAGCTCAGGCAGCTCGGGCAGTGGTCGCGCGGATCGCCGTCGGGCCCGACGGCGGAGACGGTGAGGCCGCAACGGACGCAGGTGAACGTGGCGGGGTTCGGTTCGGTGCTGGACACCCGGGAACTCCTTGCTGGACTGGTCGGAAGGACAGCAGGAGGAGCGCCGAGCGGGTCTCGACGGCGGGGCGGGGCCGCGTCAGGTCGCCGAACGGGACCGGGGACGCGGGTCGTCCGCACAGGGGTGAGGCGCGCTCGGCGCGGTCCGGGGCATACTCACCGATCCTTGTCATGCGCGGGCGAGGCCCGCGGGGTGTCGTCAGCAGTGGTCGATGATAGGTCGGCCGGTGAGCGGGGGCAACGGGTTTTCCGCGCGGCCGGGGGTCGGCCAGCGTTGTCCACAGGCGGGGAAAAGCGCTGGATATCCGCGCTGTCCGATGCCTACGGTTGGCTCATGAGCACATCACTCCCCGGCCGTCGGGCACCTGGAAGCGCCGCCATGAGCGGCCGGGACGCCCCGGCCGTGCCCGCACTGCTCCTGCGCGGGGTCGTCAAACGCTTCGGATCCCTCACCGCCGTCGACGGACTGGACCTGGAGGTCCCCCAGGGCGTCGTCCTCGGGCTCCTGGGGCCCAACGGGGCGGGGAAGTCGACCACCATGCGGATGCTCACCGCGCAGAGCCTGGCCGACGAGGGCGAGATCCGCATCCTCGGCCACGAGATCCCGACCGAGTCCAAGTGGGCCCGCGCCCGCATGGGCGTCGTGCCCCAGCACGACAACCTCGACGAGGAACTCACCGTCGAGCAGAATCTGCTGATGTTCACCTACCTGTACCGCGTCCCGCGCCGCCGCCGCGCCGAGGCCGTCGCCCGCGCCATGCGGCTGGCCCAGCTCGACGGCCGGGGCGGCACCCGGGTGGACAGCCTGTCCGGCGGGATGCGCCGCCGCCTCCTCATCGTCCGCGCGCTGCTGCACCGACCGGAGCTGGTCCTCATGGACGAGCCCACCGTCGGGCTCGACCCCCAGGTGCGCCAGGACCTGTGGAGCGTCATCTCCGCCCTGCGGGACGAGGGGGTCACCGTCCTGATGTCCACGCACTACATCGAGGAGGCCGAGCGCCTCTCCGACGAGGTCGCGCTCATGGCCCGGGGCAGGATCGTCGAGCGCGGGAGCCCGGCCGACCTCGTCGCCAAGTACGCGGGCGCCACCGTGGAGGAGTACGTGCCGGGCGCGGAGGGCGTGGGCGGGCTCGAACGCCTCCTCCACGACCAGGGCTTCACCACCCGCCGCACCGGAACCACCCTGTCCGTGCTGCGCGCCGAGGAGCTGCCCGACCCGCTGCGTGACCGGCTCGGCGAACCCCTGCGCCGGGCGAGCAATCTGGAGGACGTGTTCGTCGCCCTGACCGGAGAGAGTTTCGAATGACGCTGGAACAGACCCGTGAGGACGCGCGCCCGGAGGCGCACGCGCGGCCCGGACGGTTCGAGCTGGACGCGGTGCTGGGCGTCGTCGCCCGCGAGTGGATCCTCTACCGGGAGTCCTGGCGGTCGACCACCTTCGCCGCCGTGGTGGAACCCACGCTGTACCTGCTCGCCTTCGGCTTCGGCATGGGCGCCCTCGTCGGGACGCTCGCCGGATACAGCTACATCGACTTCCTCGGCACCGGCATCGTGGCCGTGTCGATCATGTTCCAGTCGATGATGCCCGCCGTCATCAACACCTTCATCAAACGCCGGTTCCAGCACACCTACGAGGGGATCCTCGCGGCCCCCGTGGACGTGCGCGAGGTGGTCACCGGAGAGGCCCTGTGGCTGGCCCTGCGCTCGGCGGCCTACGGTTGCGTGCCGCTGCTGGTGGCGGTCGGGTTCGGTCTGAGACCGGGGCCCTGGGTGGTGTTCGTGCCGGTCATCTCGTTCGTCGTCGGCTTCGCCTTCTCGCTGTTCGGGATCTGGATCTCGGCGGTGATCAGGTCGGTGCGGTCCATGGACTACGTGTTCAGCGGACTGTTCACGCCGCTGTTCCTCATGGCGGGCACGTTCTTCCCGCTGACCGAGTTGCCGGGGTGGGTGCAGGCGGGGGCCATGGCGAATCCGCTCTACCACGCGGTCGAGCTGATCCGGGGCGCGGTGTTCGGCGGCCTCGAGGCACGGGCCGTGCTCGGACACGTCGCCGTGGTGCTGGCGTTCATCGTGGTCATCTGGTTCCTGGCGGTCAGACAGATGCGCCGCCGCGTCGTCAGCTGAGGCCGTCGCCCCTTCCGGGCAGCGAACCGGCGCCGGACACGGGAACGGCGCGGGAGGCGGTCCCTCCCGCGCCGCGCGCAACGCGTGTCCGGCCTGCGGGCTACGCCGCGCTGGGCGACCAGCGCAACTCGACGCTGCCCCGGCGCCCCTCGTCGGTGACGCTCATGCCGAACCCCACCGCGCCCCACTGGTCGGGGTCGGCGACGTCCCCCTCGGGCAGCACCTGGCGCAGGTCGAAGAACCCGGCGATGACGGCGTCGTCCATGTCCTGCATGGTCTGCTGGAACACCGGGTCGTCCGCCAGCTGCCCCGTGTCGCTGGTGCCCTGCGAGACCACGACGGCGTCGCCCTCGCTGCTCACGTTCGGCGGGGTCGAGTACGTTCCCTCGAACGTCCCCGCGATGAGGTCGCTGAGCGCCTGCTCGTCGCCGCCGACCGCGCGGTACTGGAAGCTGATCTCCTCGCCGCCGCCGCTGCCGCCGTAGGAGGGGGTGAAGAAGCTGTTCGGGTCGATGCTGGTGATCCCGAACGCGGTCGAGCCGCCCAGCAGGCCGGAGAGGCTGGCGGGGAGCGGGAGGCCGAAGGAGTTGAACTCGCGCTCGATCTCCGTGCGCTCGCCCCGGCTCATCGGCAGCTGGTCGTTCTCCCAGGCCTGGGTCAGCGCGTCGCCGAGCCCGCTGGCGCCCACGGCGACGACCGTGTTCTCGGGCAGGGTGCCCATCGCCTCCACGCTCGCCCCGGGCGCCTCCGCGAGCCAGGACAGGTCGGACTCGCCCACCTCGAAGTCGAAGGCGTCCATCCGCGCCTCGAGGTAGTCGCCGTCCACGCGCACGGACGCGGTCACCCGGCCGCTGACCTGCTCGGCCTCGACGAGGCCGTACTCGTCGCTCGCGAACTCGTCCAGCTCCATGAGCGCCGCGCCGTCCGCCCACACCGCGGCCAGGCTCCCGGAGGGGAGACCGGCCATGTCCGCGGAGAACACGTCGTCGCGCTCCAGCGGGCCGAACTCCTCCATCTGGTCCTGGAGGTCGTCCAGCATCGCGTCGGAGTCGGAGAAGACGACGAAGCCGTCCACCACCTCGTAGGCCAGGTCGTCCTCCTCGATGCCGACGAAGGTCTCCTCGGCCAGCCGCTCGTCGGTCACCGCCAGCGCCACCGCGCCGCCCATGTCCCCGTCGACGTTCGACGAGTCCGTCGGCCAGACGGCGGCCCCCACACCCTGGCCGATCCACTCCTCGACCTCGCTCTGGCGGGCGTCCGGGAAGACCTCGGTGAAGCCCTCCGCGAGCGTTTCCGTCATGTCGCCGTCGGGCTCGCCCATCTCCTCGGTGACCTCGTCCGGGAGCCGTTCGACGAACTGGAGCAGCTCGATCGCCTGGGCGCCGTCGATGGACAGGTCGAGCTTGGCGAAGGCCGCCGCGCTCGCGGGCAGGACGGACTCGGGCTTGGGGCCGCCGAAGTCGACCAGCGCCACCGTGGCCCACACCGTGCTCGCCATCACCACGACCGCCACCCCGACGGCCGAGGGGATCAGCCACCGGTTGCGCCCCCCGCCCGAGGGCGGGACCGGTCCACCGGGGTACGGTCCGCCCGCGAACGGCCCGGAGGGCGGACCGGTCGGCGGCGGACCGCCGGGCGCACCGCCGCCGGGGTACGGCGGCTGACCGGGCACGCCGCCCTGGGGCGGCCCGAAGCCCGGCATCGGCTGTCCGGGCTGGGGCGGCTGCCACGGGGGCTGCTGCGGGGGATCGGGGTAGGACATCGAACCTCCGATGAGGGGAACTCGGTGTGCGGTCACACGGGGTACACGAAATCTGATGCGCGCGGGCTCCGTGACGTTCCCGACGTGCTCGTGTTCTTGGTGTGACGGATGCGACGCGTGGCCCGACCGGTCCCGTGCGGGTGGGGGACGGTCACGGGGCGGACGTGAGGTCCACGCCGCTGTAGGCCGACAGCTTGCTCAGCCGGTGCTCGCTGAGCACCTGGCGGACGGTACCACTGCGGCCGCGCATGACGAGCGAGTCCGTGATGACCCGGGAGGACTCGTAGCGCACCCCGCCGACCAGCTCGCCGTCGGTGATGCCCGTCGCCGCGAAGAACACGTCGTCGGAGGAGACGAGGTCGTCGGTGTACAGCACGCGGTCCAGGTCGTGGCCGGCGGCGATCGCCTTCTGGCGCTCCGGCTCGTCCTTGGGCCACAGGCGGCCCTGGATGACACCGCCCAGGCACTTCATCGCGCAGGCGGCGATGATGCCCTCCGGCGTGCCGCCGATGCCGAGCAGCAGATCCACACCGGTTCCGGCGCGGGCGGCCATGATCGCGCCCGCGACGTCGCCGTCGCGGATGAACTTGATGCGCGCGCCCGCGTCCCGCACGTCCTGGACGATCTGCTTGTGGCGGGGACGGTCCAGGATGACCACCGTGACGTCCTGCGGCGACTTCCCCTTGGCGCGGGCGACCGCGCGGATGTTGTCACCCACCGGAGCGGCGATGTCGACGACCTCGGCGGACTCCGGGCCGGTGGCGAGCTTCTCCATGTAGAAGACCGCGGAGGGGTCGAACATGGTGTGCCGCGGACTCACCGCGATCACGGCGATCGCGTTGGGCATGCCCATCGCGGTGAGCGTGGTGCCGTCGATCGGGTCGACCGCCACGTCCCACTCCTGGCCGCCGCCGTCGCCGACGCGCTCGCCGTTGAAGAGCATGGGGGCGTCGTCCTTCTCGCCCTCGCCGATGACCACGGTGCCGTTCATCGAGACGGTGCTGATCATGTGCCGCATGCCGCGCACGGCGGCGCCGTCCGCGCCGATCTTGTCGCCCTTGCCGACCCAGCGGGCCGCGGCCAGCGCGGCGGTCTCGGTGACGCGGACGAGCTCGAGCGCGAGGTTGCGGTCGGGGGCGGCGGGGGACTCGGGCGAGCCGCTGGCCTGCGACATGGGGTGACACCTTCCGTCAGGGATCGGGGTGGGGCTTCGGCACCTAGGGTAGTCACCCGACGTGATCCCCGGCTGCTGTGGGTGCGCCGCACCAGATGACGGCGCCCGCGGCCCGCCCGGTACCGTCTAGTCTGGCGGCACGCGGACTGGAGTGAGGGCATGACAGTGGACAAGACGGACAAGCCCGCGCGGGTGTCCCCACGTGGCGCGGCCACCCGTAGTGCTCTGCTCGGGGCGGCGGCCCAGGTCTTCAACACCGTGGGTTTCGCGAAGGCGGGCGTGAGCGAGGTCGTCTCGGTGGCGGGCGCCAGTGTCGGCAGCCTGTACCACCACTTCACGGGCAAGGCCGACCTGTACCTGGCCCTGTACGAGGAGTTCCAGCAGCGGCAGCAGGAGCGCACCCACCGGGCCGTGGTGGACGCCCGCGCCGCCGGTGAGAGCGACCCCACACGGCTGATGAACATCGCCGCCCGCGCCTACCTGCTGGGATGCATCGAGGAGCGGGACACGGCACGGCTGTTCTTCAGCGGCGACGGCCCGCCCGGATTCGACTACCAGCTGCGCGCGCGGCTCACCCAGTGGACCGACCGCAACGTGGCGCTGTTCCGCAAGGCCGACGAGCCGGTGGACGAGGCGCTGCTGATCGTGGTGAGCGGAGCGATGCTGCTGGCCGTGGCCGAGGTCGTGCGCCGCGACGACGCGGACGCGCGTGCTCTCGCCGACGACATCACGCGCCTGCTCACCAAGCTGGAGCCCGGGCGCCGGGAGTGACGGCGGCGGCCAAGCCGACCCCGGGTCAGACGGGTCCGGGACCTGCGGCAAGCTGGGGTGCGTCATGAGTGAGTACAGCCGGTCCAACGCGACCTTCGTCAACTACGCCATCTCCCTGGGGATCGTCGTCGGCATCCTCCTGGTGATGGCGTTCGTGGTCTCCACCCGCTCCGGCGAGCGCATCCCGACCGTGGACTACCGTCCCGACGTCGACGTCCTGCGCGAGGCGGCCGACTACCCGGTGACCGTTCCGTCCGAGGACCTTCCGGCCCAGGGGTGGACGCCCACCAGCTCGACCCTCGACACGAGCGGTCCCGTGGAGTGGAGCGTCGGCTACGCCACGGCGGCGGACAGCCACGCCAGGTTCGTCCAGAGCGACGCCGATCCGGGCGGATTCGTGGCCGAGCAGGTCCGCGACGCGGAGGAGGTCGGCACGGTCGCGGTGGGCGGACGCGAGTGGGGCCACTACGAGTCCGAGGACTGGGGCGCGCTCGTCCTGTACGAGGAGGACGTCACCCTGGTCGTCGCGGGCAGCGCGGACGTCGACGAACTCGCCCAGCTGGCCGAGGGGCTGGAGACCGACGCGACCGGTGCGGACGACACGGAGGGCGGGCCCGCCGGCGGCGGCGACGCGTCCGAGGAACCGCAGGACGCCTGAGCGGCGCGTTCCGGCTGTCCGCGCCTTCCACCGCCCGGACACGACGACGGCCCCAGCCGAGTGGCGGGGGCCGTCCGACGTGCGACTACTCGGCGCGCAGGTCGCGGCGCAGTTCCTTGGGCAGCGAGAAGGTCAGAGTCTCGTCGGCCGTGGTCACCGGGGTGACCGAGCCGTAGCCGCGCGCGGACAGCTGGTCGAGCAGTTCGCGGACCAGGATGTCCGGCACGGAGGCGCCGCTGGTGACGCCGACCGTGGTCACGCCCTCCAGCCACGCGTCGTCCATGAGCGAGGCGTTGTCGATGAGGTGGGCGGCGTCGGCGCCGGCGTCGAGGGCGACCTCGACCAGGCGGACCGAGTTCGACGAGTTGTCGGAGCCGACCACGATGACGAGTTCGCACTCGGGGGCCATCGCCTTGACCGCGTCCTGGCGGTTGGACGTGGCGTAGCAGATGTCGTCGCTGGGCGGGTCGAGCAGATTGGGGAACCGGTCGCGGAGCGCGTTCACGGTCTGGGTGGTCTCGTCGACCGACAGCGTGGTCTGTGACAGCCAGGAGACGTTGTTCGGGTCCCGGACCTGGACCTTGTCCACCTCGTCCGGGCTCTCCACGATCTGGATGTGCTCGGGGGCCTCACCGCTGGTGCCCTCGACCTCCTCGTGGCCGATGTGGCCGATGAGGATGATGTCCCGGTCCTCGGCCGCGAAGCGCTTGGCCTCCTTGTGGACCTTGGTCACGAGCGGGCAGGTGGCGTCGATGGTCTTGAGCTTGCGCCGCTCGGCCTGCTCGTGGACGGCGGGGGACACGCCGTGCGCGGAGAAGACGACGATGGCGCCCTCGGGCACCTCCTCGGTCTCCTCGACGAAGATCGCGCCGCGCTCCTCCAGGGTGCGCACCACGTGGGTGTTGTGCACGATCTGCTTGCGCACGTAGATCGGTGCGCCGTACTGCTCCAGGGCCTTCTCGACGGTGATGACCGCGCGGTCGACACCGGCGCAGTATCCGCGGGGGTTGGCGAGCAGGACACGGCGTTGGTTCGTCGCAGTGGTCGTCGCAGTCATGCCCCCCATCCTAGGTGTCCTGAGCGGTTCCCGGGGCGGATGTGGGTGAGGGCACTGACATGGCCTTTCCCGGGAACGGTCCGTTCGGGGCCGCGCGCGGGCCGGGCGGGAGCGGCCGGGATGGCGAAACGTCGCCGGTTCTCCCGCGACGTGGCGAAATCGTTCACTTATCCCCTGCTCATGGTGATCCTCCCTCCTCTATCCTGGTTCACCATCGCATCCGATCGGCGGTTCGCCCCCAACACGGCCTTGCTGGTTTGCTGGACGCGCGCCGCTCGCCCACCCGCCGAAAGCATCAGGAGCCCCCGTCCTATGTCGAATCCGACCGTCGCCACGAAGCTGCTGACCCTGGTCAAGGGGATCTTCGGGCGCAAGGAGGCCGTGCCCGCCACCGCTCCCGCGAAGGGGCCCGAGTCCCGGAGCGCCGAGCCGGCCCCGGCCGCCGAGGAGAAGCCCGAGGCCTCCGCCGCCGAGGAGAAGCCCGCCGCCCAGGAGACCGAGGAGTCCGCGACGACCGACGCCTCGGAGAAGGCCGAGGACTCCGTGCCCGAAGAGTCCGCCCCGGTCGGGACGGCCACCGTGCCGGAGGCGGCCGACGACGCTCCCGCCTCCGTCGAGGAGGCCTCGCCCGAGCCCCCCGCCCCAGCCACGGCCGACCTCCAGGAGAAGAGCGCGGAGATCGCCGAGGAGATCGCGGTCGCCGAGGCCCACACCGAGGTCGCCAGCGACGAGGTCCTCGAGCGGGTCCGCAAGGAGGCCGCCCCCAGCGCCGACGAGCTCGCCGTTCCCACCTACGACGACCTCACGCTGCCCTCGATCCGCGCCCGCCTGCGCAAGCTCACCATCGTCCAGGTCCGCGACCTGCGCGCCTACGAGGTCGCGCACCAGGGGCGCTCCGAGTTCATCAAGATGTACGACAACCGCATCGCCAAGCTGGAGTCCGCCGAGTGACCGCCCCCGTCGCGGCGGGGCCGCCCCTTCGTTCGGACGGCCCCGCCGGGGGTGCGCTCAGGCGCCCGTGATCGCGCGCAGCGCGGCGACGTGCGCGCGGTAGGCGGCCCGGCCCTCCCGGGTCAGGGAGAGCCACACACGCTGTCGGCGATCCCGCGTGGCCCGGCTCTGGTCCAGGTAACCGTGGTCCATCAGGACGCTCACGTGCTTGCTGAGGACCGACGCGCTCACGCCCAGCCGCGCCTGGACGGTGGCGAACTCGACCCGGTCGGCCGCGTCGAGCATCGCGCAGATCCGCAGCCGCTGGGGCGCGTGGACCGTCGCGTTGAAGCCGCCGTCCGACTCGGCGCTCAACGGTGCCCGCCCTCCTGGTAGTAGGGGCTCGTGCGCCGGTGGTACGGCCCGAACAGGGCGATGGCGACGCCCAGACCGACGGACGCGGCGACCCAGGCCCACGGGGTGCCGTAGGCGAGGTACAGCCCGATCCCGCCGAGGACCGGGAACACGGACCAGATCGCGACGGGCCGCAGTTCGGTGGGGCTCAACCACCGGAGGACCCCCATCTGGTTCACACCCGCGCGCATCAGCACGACGGTCGCGGCCATGAAGGCGGCCAGACCGAGCACGTACACGGCGAGCCACACGCCGGTGCGGGGGATGACGAACAGCAGTCCGTAGGGGGCGACCAGCAGCCCCAGCACGGGGTAGTACCAGGCGGGCACCCTCACGGCGCGGGTGGTCTCCTGGACGGCCTCCACCTCGCGGAGCGCGGCGGCGGCCTCCTCGGGGGTGGGGCGGGGGGTCACGGGGTCAGTTTCCATGGTGGAAACTTAGCCGCTGACTTTCCATGTCGTCAACTGAGGATCCGTCCCGCCGCGCGCCGCGTGGTGCGAGGTTGTCGGCGGCCTCCCGTAGGGTCGATCGGTATGGGGATGGAGAGTTCCGCCGAGGCGCCGCAGCCGGTACGCGTCGTGCTGAGCGCCGTCGGCAACTGGATCAACCGCCTGGGCCGGATCTGGGTCGAGGGCCAGATCGCCGAGCTCAACCGGCGTGGCCGCATGGCGTACATGACGCTGCGCGACCCCGTCGCCAACGTGTCCGTGCGCGTCGTGTGCCAGACCTCGGTCCTGGACGCGCAGAGCCCGCCGCCCGAGGCGGGGGCGCGCGTGGTCGTCCACGCCAAGCCCGACTTCTACGAGGTGCGCGGCACCTTCTCGCTGCGCGCGCTGGAGATCCGCCACGTCGGTCTCGGCGAGCTCCTCGCCCGGCTCGAACAGCTGCGCCGCACCCTGACCGCCGAGGGCCTGTTCGACGCCGAACGCAAGCGCCCGCTCCCGTTCCTGCCCAACACGGTCGGCCTCATCTGCGGCCGTGACTCGGCGGCCGAGAGGGACGTGCTGGAGAACGGCCGCCGCCGCTGGCCCGCGGTGCGCTTCGAGGTCCGTCCCGTCGCCGTGCAGGGCGACCGGGCCGTCCGCGAGGTCATGGAGGCGCTCAAGGACCTGGACTCGCACCCGGACGTCGACGTCATCGTCATCGCGCGCGGCGGCGGATCCCTGGAGGACCTGCTGCCGTTCTCCGACGAGGCGCTGGTCCGGGCGGTGGCCGCCGCCGGGACGCCGGTGGTGAGCGCGATCGGGCACGAGCAGGACGCCCCGCTGCTCGACCACGTCGCCGACCTGCGCGCCTCCACGCCCACCGACGCCGCCAAGCGGACCGTCCCCGACGTGGGGGAGCAGCTGGAGATCGTCCGGCAGCTGCGCGACCGGGGCCGCCGGGTCATCCGTGGCGGCGTGGAGCGCGAACTGGCCTGGCTGCGGGGCGTCCGTTCGCGCCCGGCGCTGGCCAGCCCCGTCCGCGAGATCGACCGCCTCACCGAACAGGTCCTGGAACTGCGCGACCGCGCCCGTCGGAGCCTGACCGTCTCCCTGGACCGGGCGGAGGAGGGACTCGCGCACACACGGGCGCGCCTGCACGCCCTGTCCCCGGCCACCACCCTGGCGCGGGGTTACGCCATCGTGCAGCGCGAGGACGGGTCGGTGGTCCGGTCCGCGGCCGAGCCGGGCGTGGGGGAGGCCCTGCGCGTGCGGTTCGCCGAGGACAGCCTGACGGCGACCGTGGACGCGATCCACACCGGGCGAACCGAAGACACCGAGCACACCACGGAGGGGGAGTAGGCATGGCGGAGCGGGTCGAGGACCAGGACGAGGCGAACACCGAGCCCGAGCTCAGCTACGAGGAGAGCCGGGAGGAGCTGAACAACGTCGTCCGCCGGCTGGAGTCCGGCGGTCTGAGCCTCAAGGACTCCCTCGCGCTGTGGGAGCGCGGCGAGGAGCTGGCGCGCGTGTGCGAGCAGTGGCTGGAGGGGGCTCGCGCCAAGCTGGCCGCCGCCATGGACGAACGCCAGGGCGACGCCTCCGAGAACGGCGACGCCCCCTTCTAGGAGTCGGCCCGCCCCTGGGCGGACGCTCCGTCGGGCGGCCCTACCGCCGACCGTTGACGTCGTCGCTCAGCTCGCGGATGTTGCCGGGCAGCCCCCGGAACACCCCGATCACCAGTACCAGCGCCGTGCCCAGGAACAGCCACGGCGCCACCTCGGCCAGGCGCGAGGCCAGCCCCAGCGTCAGCACGCGGGCGAAGCCCTCGTTGCCCAGCGCGATCAGGCTCTCGGCGGCGGCCACGGCGACGAAGTAGGCGATGGGCGGGCTGACCGACAGCGACAGCAGGTCGCTCGGACGGACCAGTGACGCGGTGACCAGACACGCGGTGGTGAAGGCCAGGCCCGGGGCCGCTGGAGCGGACGTCCAGTGCGCGATCATCGTCCCGGCGAAGCTGAGGACGCAGATCAGCAGCACCCCGCCCCGGCCGGTCAGGCGGGGCGGCCGCCCCGCGGGCGCCGAGGGTGGTGGATCCGTACGGTTGGACTTCGTGGCGCGAGGGACGTCCCGTCCGCGGCCGCGGGGCCGTACGGAGTGCGGTGCGTGTCCGGGCCTCGGACCATCCGCCTTCCGCGGGGGCATGACCGTGCGCCTCCCAAGTGTGTTACTCACGGTGTTCAGTGTGTCACTTCACGTGAGTCTTCGGTGACTTTTCCTTGGATCGTGTCGCCATTTCGGCTGGTTGCCCCATCCGCGACGAACACGTCTTCCACCCGTTGGACACCGGGTTGGGGCGTGATGGTTCCGCCTGGATCCGGTACCACACAGCGTGAACGGTACCTTCTGGATCCATTTGGGACTGTCCCTGCTTCGCGTTAACCCCGTACCGAATTTTGTCGCGGACAGTGACTGACCCGATGGCGGACATTCCTTATTCAACCATTTCAGGTGCGGACAGTTCGGGCGCGGCCACGGCACGCGGGTGCTCCTCCACACCCGAGGGCCGTTCCAGCTCGCCGTCGGCCAACCCGAGTTCGTTGAACCGGCGGGCGGTCACCAGGACCCGGCTCTCCAGGGAGCCGACCGTCTGGTTGTACGCGCTCACCGTCCGCCCCAGCGCCCGGCCCAGGCCCTCCACGTGCCCGCCCAGCGTGCTGAGGCGGCCGTGCAGCAGCTTGCCCAGCTCGAACACCTCCCGCGCGTTCTCGCTCAGCGCCTCCTGCTGCCACGCGTACTGCGCGGTGCGCAGCAGGGAGATCAGCGTCGTCGGGGTGGCGATGTGCACCCGTCGGGCCATCGCGTGCTCCAGCAACCCGGGGTCGCGCTCCAGGGCGGGCGCCAGGAACGCCTCCCCCGGGACGAACAGCACGACGAACTCCGGAGCCGGAGCGAAGGCCGCCCAGTACGACTTCGCCGCCAACTGGCCGACATGCGTGCGCAGTTGCCTGGCGTGGGCGCGCATCCGCTCGGCCGAGACCGCCTCGTCCTCGGCCTCGACCGCGTCCAGGTAGGCGGCCAGCGGGACCTTGGCGTCCACGACGACGTTCTTTCCGCCCGCGAGGCGCACCACCATGTCCGGTCGGAGAGCGCCGTCGCCCGTGCTCGCCTGTTCGTCGAAGTCGCAGTGCGCGGCCATCCCGGCCAGCTCCGCCACCCGGCGCAGTTGCAGCTCGCCCCACCGCCCGCGCGCCTCCGGCCGCCGCAGCGCGGTCACCAGCGCCCGTGTCTGGTCCCGCAGGCGCTCGGAGCCCTCGCGCACCAGCTCGACCTGCTTGGCGAGTTCGGCGTGGGCGGCGGCCCGCCCCGCGTCCGCCTCGCGCAGCTGCGTCTCCACCCGGTTGAGCGTGGCGGTCAGGGGTTCGACCATGCGCTCCACCGCGCGGCGCCTCGCGTCGAGGTCTCCCCCGGCCTCGGCGCTGACCGCGCGCAACCGGCCCTCGGCCAGTTCGAGGAAGCGCTGGTTGGTCTGGTCCAGCGCCTGTGCCGACAGCGCGCGGAACCGGTCGGCCAGCTGTTCCTCGACGTAGGCGGCGCGCTCCTCGGCCGCGCGGGCGTTCGCGCGGTCCTCGGCCGAGCGGCCTCGGGCCAGGGCCCAACCGACCGCGATCCCGATGGCCAGACCGACGAGGAGCACGAGAACGAGAACGAGGGCGTCCATGCCGCCCATGGTGTCAGGAGCGGTCGGATTCCGGGGGCGCGCCACGCAGGACATCGGTGAGGAGTCCCACCAAGACCGGCATGTCCACCGAATCCGGGTCGTAGAGCCACTGGAGCTGGATGCCGTCCATGGCGGCGGTGAGAAGGGCCGCGGCCTGGTCGGGGGTGGCGCCGCTCGGCAGCCGGTCCCCGTGTTCGCCGCGCAGGGTGCGCGCGAGCTGCTCCCGGACGCGAGCGTAGCGGTCGCGGACGTAGTCGGAGGCGGGGTGGTCGCCGGTCAGGCCCTCGGCGGTGAGCAGGCTGTGCAGGCGGACCACCTCGGGGCGGCGGGCGTTGCGTTCGGCCAGCTCGACGACGGCGGAGGTCTCGTCGAGGCCGTCGAGTTCACGGACGTCGACCTCGTCGCGCCGGGCGAGCGCCGCGATGAGGAGGGCCTCCCTGCTGGGGAAGTGGTGCAGTACGCCCTGCTGGCTCAGCCCGACCCGGCGCCCGACGGCGGCGAGCGAGGTGCCCTGCACGCCGGACTCGGCGAACTCGGCCAGCGCGGCGTCGAGGATCTCGTCCCGGCGTCCGGTCGCGGGCGGGCGGCCGCGGCCCCGGCGGGCGGGACCGGGCGCCGACGGAGGAGTGGGATCGGGCTCGGTCATCGGGGCCAGGCTACCCGTGGGGGGCTTCACACGTTCAGCTTAAGCGTTTAACCTGAGGTCAGTGTTTTGCTGAATGACCGGTAGGTAAATTCCTTCCGTGTCCCCCGACGCACCCGTGGGAGAGACATGAACGCACCGACCGACGCCGACCTGGCCCGCGAGCGGCGGGTCGACGCCGCCCTCGCCGCCCTCGACCTCGAAGCCAAGGTCCGCCTGCTCTCCGGCGACTCCATGTGGGCCGTCGCCGCCAACCCCGCCATCGGCCTCGGCCGCCTCGTCATGTCCGACGGGCCCGTGGGCGTGCGCGGCGAGCGCTGGACCCCCGACGACCCCTCCGTCCAGCTGCCCAGCCCCACCGCCATCGCCGCCACCTGGGACCGCGACCTCGTGCGCACCGCCGGGCGCCTGCTCGCCCAGGAGGCCCGGCGCAAGGGCGTCCACGTCCTGCTCGCCCCCGCCGTCAACATGCACCGCTCCCCGCTCGGCGGACGGCACTTCGAGACGTTCTCCGAGGACCCCTACCTCACCGGGGAGATCGGAGCCGCCTACGTCCTGGGCGTCCAGGACGGCGGAGTCGGCACCACCGTCAAGCACTTCGTCGCCAACGACTCCGAGACCGACCGCTTCACCGTGGACGTCCGCGCCGAGGAGCGGACGCTGCGCGAGATCTACCTGGCGCCCTTCGAACGCATCGTCACCCGCGCGCGGCCCTGGGGCGTGATGGCCGCGTACAACAAGGTCAACGGCACGACGATGACCGAGCACCTCGACCTCAACACCGTGCTGCGCGACGAGTGGGGCTTCGACGGGTTCATCGTCTCGGACTGGACCGCCGCCCGAGACACCGTCCGCGACTGCCTGGCGGGGCTCGACGTGGCCATGCCCGGCCCCAACACGGTGTACGGGCAGCACCTCGTCGACGCCGTCCGCGACGGTCGCGTTCCGGAGAAGGCGGTGGACGCGCTCGCCCGGCGTGTCCTGCTGCTCGCCGCCCGTGTGGGCCTGCTGGAGGGCGCCGAGCCCGTCGTCGCCCCGGCCGACCGGCCGTCCGTCCTGGACGGACGTGCCGTCGCCCGTGAGATCGCCACCCGGTCCTTCGTGCTGCTGCGCAACGAGCGCGGGGCCCTGCCCGTCGACCCCTCCGGGACGGGGCGGGTCGCGCTGATCGGACTGGCCGCCTCCGAGGCCCGCACCAGCGGAGGCGGCAGCGCCAGCGTGTTCGCCGAGCGCACGGTCACTCCGCTGGAGGGGCTGCGTGCCGCCCTGCCCGAGGGGGTGGAGCTGACCTACGCGGTGGGCGCCGATCCGCGCGTGAGTCTGCCCGCGGTGGCCGCGCCGATGACGGCCGCGTTCCTGGCCGCCGACGGCCGGGTGCTGGCCACCGAGTCGCTGCCCGACGGCACCGCCCGTTGGATCGGCGAGCTGCCCGACGGCGTGGCCAACGCCGAGCTGGACCGGGTCGAGGTGAGCGGGGCCCTCACACCGGAGGCGACCGGCGAGCACGTCTTCGGCATCTCGGGCGCGGGGCGCTACGTCCTCACGGTCGGCGGCGAGGTCGTCTTCGACGGTGAGCTGCACTTCGAGGGCGACGACCCGGCCGCGGCGATGTTCGACCCGCCCACGACCAACGTCCCCGTCGGGCTGACCGCGGGCGAGGAGGTCCGGGTCAGCGTCGTCAAGACCCACCAGGACCTGGGGATGGGCGACTTCGCCTTCATCGGCTTCACCCTCGCCCACCGGGGGCCGATGGCCGGTGACGACGAGCTGATCGCTGAGGCGGTCGAGGCGGCTCGGGACGCCGACGTCGCCGTCGTCCTGGTGGCCACGACCGCGGAGGTGGAGTCCGAGGGCTTCGACCGCTCCGACCTGCGGCTGCCCGGGCGCCAGGACGAACTGGTCGCGCGGGTCGCGCAGGTCAACGAGCGCACCGTGGTCGTGGTCAACGCGGGTTCGCCCGTGGAGATGCCCTGGCGGGAGGACGTGTCGGCGATCCTGCTGACCTGGTTCGGCGGCCAGGAGGTCGGTGGAGCGCTCGCGGACGTGCTGCTCGGCGAGCGGGACCCGTCCGGGCGCCTGCCCACGACGTGGCCGGTCGCCGCGCGGGACGTGCCGGTGCTGGGGGTGGCGCCCACCGACGGCGTGCTGGACTACGCCGAGGGGGTGTTCGTGGGTTACCGGGCCTGGGAGCGCGTCGGGACCGCCCCGGCGTTCTGCTTCGGGCACGGGCTTTCCTACACCGAGTGGCGCTACGACTCCGTGGACGTCGAGCTGGCCGGTCCCGGCGCGGAGGGGGACGACCTGGCCGGTGTGCGGGTGCGGGTGACCAACGTCGGCGAGCGCGACGGCGACGAGGTCGTGCAGGTCTACCTGGCGCCGCGCGAGCCCGGGGACCGGCCCGCGCGCGTGCTGGCCGGGTTCGCGTCCGTGCGCGCGGCGGCGGGAGAGACCGTCGAGGCCGTGGTCACGGTGCCGCGCGACGCGATCCGCACGTGGGCGGCCGACGCCGACGAGTGGGAGTACGCGACGGGGACCTACGCGTTGCTGGTCGGGCGCTCGTACCAGGACACGCGCCTGTCCGTCCCGGTCGAGCTGCGGTGACCGCGCCCGTCCGTTGACCGGGCCCCGCCCGGCCGCAGCGTGCCGACGCGCGCCCGGTCGGGCGGGGCCCGTGCCGGGTCGCCCGAGCGGTCCGCCGCCGTGCCCGCGCCCGGGCCGCGTCGTCCACAGGCGCCGGGACAGGACTGGCGGACCGGGGCTCCGCCGTGGTCCTCTGTCATACAAGGGGGGTCTCACCCGTCCCCGCCATGCGGCGTGCCCGTCGAGCCGCCCGCCCCGCCCGCGGGCTCCCCGCCCTATGTCTCCCGGCGCACCAGGACCGGCGTCCACGGGGACAGGTGGACCTCAGCGCGGTCCCGGACCGCGTCGACGATCCGCCGGGCCGTGGCCTGGGGGTCCTCCGACTCCACGCGCACGCTCGTCAGCCGCGGCCGCAGCATCTGGCAGAGCATCACGTCGTCCGCGCCCACCAGCGCGACCTGCTCGGGGACCCGCACACCCGCGTCCGACAGGGCGCCGAGCAGCAACCCGCTGAACTCGTCGTCGTAGCCGAACACCCCGTCGGGCAGCCCCTCCCCGACCCACGTCCGGACGAGCTCGGCCGCGCTCTCGGGCGTCCAGTCCATGTCGTGGCGCCGTACGGCGGCCCCCGCCCCGGACTCCACGGTCGCCCCGGCCCCGGACCGCACGCCCTCCAGGCGCCGCTCGCCCATCTGGCGCAGCACGTCCTGCCGGGGCACGACCGCGGCGATGTCGAGGCAGCCCCGTTCGACCAGGTGGCGTCCGGCGATCTCACCCAGCCGGTGGTGGTCCATGGTCAGCGTCGACACGCCCAACTCCTTGGCGCGCCCGGTCGACGTGCCCACCGCGATCACCTGGATGTCCGCCTTGCGGAGCAGCTCGATCCCCGCCGGGGTGAGCCGGTCGTCCCCGGCGATGACGGCGGACGGACGCATGCCCGCCCAGGTCCGTGCGGCCTTGACCCCCCGGCTCCGCTCCGCCCCGTACTGCATGAGCGTGTATCCCAGTGCGCGCAACCCGTGCGACAGGTCGTGCAGGAACCGCGAGGCCAGCGGTCCCTGCACGACGTCCATCTGCACGTACAGCACGAGGTCGCTGCTGCCGGTGCGCAGCGACCGGGCGCTGGCGTGCGGGACGTAGCCCAGCTCGTCGGCGACGGACCGCACGCGGGACCGCGTCGCCTCCGGGATGCGCGCCCCCGGGGTGTCGTTGAGGACGTACGACACGGTCGCGGTCGACACGCCCGCGCGTTTGGCGATGTCGGTGATGGTCGCGGGTCGGGGGCGGATGGAAGTCATGGACCTATCTTGCCCTGCCTGTCGGGGCCGGAGCCCGGTGGACGTCCCGGACGGGACCGGCCTGTGTGAACTGTCGATGTCGTATCTATTGACAAGGTTAAACGCGTAACCTAGCTTAAACGCATAACCAGAGCCTGAACAGGCATTTCTTCGTCACAAAGGTTCACGCCAGGGAGACACGACATGTCCGAGCACGCTTCCCCCAGGCCGGACGCGCGGGGCTCCGCCCCCACCCCAGCCCCCACCCCACCCACCGGACGGCGTGGCCTCGGCCGTCTCATCCCGCTCATGGGAGTGGGCAACCTCGCCGTCTACGCCTTCTACCTCGGCGTCGGCGCGGTCCTGCTCCCCCTGCAGGTCCAGGCCCTCACACCCGGCGACGAGCAGGCCGCCGTCGCCAACCTGGGACAGGTCGCCGGCATCGCCGCGGTCTTCGGCACCGTGTTCAACCCGATCGGCGGCGCGCTCTCCGACCGCACCCGCACCCGCTGGGGGCGCCGCAACCCCTGGCTCCTCGGCGGCGCCGCGGCCGCGTTCGTCCTGGTGTTCGCCCTGGGCTACGCCGACTCACTCCTGATGATCGCGATCGGCTGGTGCCTGGCCCAAGGCGCCATGAACCTGCACCACGCGGCACTCACCGCGATCATCCCCGACCGCGTCCCCCACGCCCGGCGCGGCACCGCTGCCGCCGCCATGGGGATCGCCGTCTCCGTGGCGGGCGTCCTGGGCACCGGCCTCGCCGCCCTCTTCACCGCCCGGCTCGCCCTCGGCTACATCGTGCTCGGCGCCCTCGTGGTCGCGGCGGCGGTCCTGCTCACCTCGACCACCCACGACCCTCGCGGCGACGAACTGCCCGAGCGCGGCACCACCGCGGGCGGCAACCCCGTCGCCGCCCTGGGCCGCTTCCTGTCCGCGCTGTCCCACCGCGACTTCGCCCTCGTCTTCGCCGGTCGGGCGCTGCTCTTCCTCGGCTACTTCCTCATCTTCGGCTTCCAGCTCTACATCCTCGACTACTTCATCGTGCTGCCCGAGGGGCTCGCACCCGCCGCCGCCGTCACCGTGCTCACCCTCGTGAGCGCCGCGGGCACCATCCTCACCACGGCCGTCGGCGGCCCGCTCTCCGACCGCCTCGACCGACGCAAGCTCTTCGCGCTGGTCTCCGGCGTCGTCTCCGCGCTGGCGATGCTCATCCCCTTCCTCTCGCCGACCTGGACCGGCATGCTCGTCTTCGCCGCCGTCAACGGCAGCGCGTTCGGGTGCTTCATGGCCGTGGACACCGCGCTGGCCACCCTCGTCCTGCCGAGCGACGCCGACGCGGCCCGGGACATGGGCGTCCTCAACATCGCCGCCGCTGGGCCGCAGATCATCGCTCCGTTCATCGCCTCGGCGATCATCCTCCACCTGGGCGGCTACGGTTCGCTGTTCCTGGTCGGCTCGGCCGTCGGCCTCCTGGGCGCGCTCGCCATCGTCTTCGTCCGCCAGGTGCGCTGACCCCCTGGCGCCCGACCACCCCGAACGCGTCCCCGACCACCCGTACAGGAGAGACCATGCGACTCGCGACCCACGTGACCGGCGACGGTGACCGGACCGCCCTGCTCGTCCACGGCGCCATGTCCGACCACGGCACCTGGCACGCCCTCGAAGCCGACCTGCTCGACCGCGGCTACCGCGTGATCGGCGTCGACCTGCGCGGCCACGGCAGGAGCCCGCGCGGCGCGTACTCCGTCGCGGCGCTCGGCCAGGACCTGGTCGACACCCTTCCGACCGGCGCCGACCTCGCCGTCGGCCACTCCATGGGCGGTCTGGCCCTCTCCCTGGCCGTCGGTCACCTGCGTCCGGCCCGCGCGGTCTACTCCGACCCGGCGTTCCAGTTCAGCGGCGCGTCGGCGGCGGCTCTCGGCGCCATGCGCCGCATGGTCTCCGAGGCCACGGCGGAGAGCGTGCGGGCCATGAACCCGCGGTGGAGCGACGCCGACGTCGAGGCCGAACTCGTCGGGTTCGCCGCCTTCGACCCCGACTTCTTCGACGTCGTCACCGAGGCGTCCGCGGAGGACCGGATGCCGAAGGAGGCCGTGGTGCCCTCCCTGGTCCAGTTGGCCGACCCGAGCTTCACCGTGGGCGAGGACGGCGCCCGCCTGCTGGCCGGGCGCGGGTTCACCGTCCGGACGGTGGAGGGCGCGGGCCACTGCATCCACCGGGACGACTACCCGGCCTTCCTCGCGTCCCTGGACGGCTGGCTCTAGCCGCGGCGCGGGAGGACCGCCGAACGCACAGCGCACCCATCCCCCGACACGGAAGGCCGCTCGATGTCATCCCGTAGCCACCGCGCGATCCGCCGCACCGCCGCCCTGGCGGCGCTCCCCCTCCTCGCCGCGTGCACCGCCCCCGGCGTTTCCTCCGACCAGGCCACCGACGCCGGCGGGCAGGAGGAGTTCGCCCCCGCCTCCCTCGACGGCGTCCGGGTCCTCCTGGGCAACGACGACTCCATGCGCGCGGCGGAGGAGGACGGCTCCGACGGCCTGGGCCTGTACGAGCTGCGGTCGGCGCTCTGCGCGGCGGGCGCGGACGTCGTGGTCTTCGCGCCCTGGGACTACCAGTCGAGCATGAGCAGCGCCGTCTCCCACAGCGGGTCGTTCGGTCTGGGCGGGCACCCCGGCCTCCCGGACGAGTACGCCGACGACTGCGCCGACGCCTCCGGGCAGGGGGCGGTCTACGGAGTCTGCGTCGAGGACGGACCGTGCGAGGACGGCTCGCCCAGCGCCACCCCCGTCGACGCGGTGAACTTCGCGCTCCGCCACGGCCTGCCCGAGTTGGTCGGGTGGGACGACGCACCCGATCTGGTGGTGTCCGGCGCCAACTCCGGCCCCAACGTGGCCACCCAGATCCCCCACTCCGGCACGGTCGGGGCCGCGCTCGCGGGCCAGCTCGCGGGGGTTCCGTCCGTCGCGGTGAGCGCGTCGATCGACGACGACCTGACCGTCGCCCCCGAGACCTACACCGCCGCGGCGGCCTTCGCCACCGACCTCATCGCCAGGCTGCACGGCGCGGACCTGCTCACCAGTGCGTACCTGCTCAACGTCAACCACCCGCACTCCCCGGACGGGGAGCCCGCCGCCGACGTCCGGTGGACCGAGGCGGGCACCGGAACCGTCCTGCTCCCCGAGTACACCGGCGAGGACTCCTACGAGCTCGGCGTGACCGTCTGCGGGCCGGACACCCCGGACTGCCTGCCCGAGACGAAGGAGAACGCAGACAGCACGGCGCTCCTCGTGGAGGGCGCGGTCTCGGTCAGCGCGCTGACCGCCGATCGGACCTACGCCTCCGGCGAGGACCCGGCCGAGGTGGAGCGCCTGGCCGCCCTGGTGGACTCCCTCGGCTCCTCCTGACGGGTCCGCCGCGGGCCCGCCGCTCCAGGCGGGCCCGTACACCGCCCGCCGTCCCCTCCGCCGCTCAGCACTCCCGCCGTGCCGCGGGCGAACACTCCTCCAGGGCGCGCCGCCACGCCCTGACCGAAGACCAGAACGCCTCCGTGGCCGGGGACGGAGTGAACATCCACATCCGCTCCCACGCGGGCGACGCCCGCCCGGCGATCTCCGGGCGCGGCTCGTAGGGCGGCGGGCCGCTCACCGGGTACCACGTGTACCCCAGCGGGTCGAGCAGCGCCATGAGCCGCTCCTCGAGCCCCCGGTCCGGACGCACCTTCACCAGCATCCAGGGCCGGTGGCGCCGGAGGACCTCCAGCCCGCCCGCCACCACGTCCGGTTCCGTGCCCGCCGTGTCCACCTTGAGCACCGACGGCCGGACCGACGCCTCCTCGTTCCACCGGCACAGGGTCACCACGGAGACCGGGATGTGCGCGAGGTCGGCGCGCGAGGTGTGGACGATCGTGTTGCACATCTCGTTGTGCCGGGCCCGGCGCAGGTGGGCGGTGCCGTTGTGGTTGCTCAGCGCCAGTTCCACCACCGTGAAGCCCAGGTCGGCGCTCCGGGACACCACGCGTGCGGCCGAGGCGATCTCCGGGGTGGGCTCGAAGGCGAAGACGGGGCGCTCCGTGCGAGCGCTGGCCAGGATCGAGTACACGCCCACCCCGGAGCCCACGTCCAGGACCGCGCCGGGCGGGGTGTGGTCGAGCATCGCCAGGAAGCAGGCGAGGCTGTCGGGCTCGTGCCGGGTGAAGCCGGACGCGGCCAGGCGCCGGGGGACGGTCAGGTCTCCGGGCAGGCGCAGCGCGATACTGTCCGGCCCGGTGGAGGGCGTGCCGGTGTCCAGCCGGGGCAGGACGACGGTCAGGTCCCGGTTCCACGGAGGCACCCTGGCGGGGTCGAGCCCGCCCCACCGTCTGGGGAGGTGGACGCGGATCTGGCGCGTGGCGAAGCGCACCATGGGATAGCGGCGTACGAGCGCGCGTAGCTGGTCGGTGACCACAGTTGTCTCCCCCTGTCTCCCCCGGGAACGGGGTCGTGGCGCGGGATGGGGGAGCGGACCGCTCGGCGTCCCGCGACACCGGGGCGACGCCCGTCTACGGCGCCCCCGTGTGCCCCCTCCGCCCCAGGACTCCGGCGACTGCTCCGAACTTACTGTGCGTGGTGGTCCCTGCGCAGTGCGTTTGGGTGATTGGCCCCGCCCCCGGAGCGCGACGGATCGGCCCACCCGTCGGTCCGCATAGACTCTGACCTTGTGAGTCTGTCTATCGGGATCGTCGGCCTGCCCAACGTCGGCAAGTCCACCCTCTTCAACGCGCTGACCAAGAACGAAGCTCTGGCCGCGAACTACCCGTTCGCGACCATCGAGCCCAATGTCGGGGTCGTGGGCGTGCCCGATTCCCGGCTCGCCGCCCTGGCCGGGATCTTCGGTTCGGCGAAGGTCCTCCCGGCGACGGTGGACTTCGTCGACATCGCGGGCATCGTGCGCGGCGCCTCGACCGGTGAGGGCCTGGGCAACAAGTTCCTCGCCAACATCCGCGAGAGCGACGCCATCTGCCAGGTGATCCGGGTCTTCGACGACCCCGACGTCACCCACGTCGACGGCGACATCGAGCCTTCGCGCGACATCGAGACCATCAACACCGAGCTGATCCTCGCCGACCTCCAGACCCTGGAGAAGGCGATCCCGCGGTTGGAGAAGGACGCCAAGCGCAACGCCAAGGACAAGGACGCCCAGGAGCTGCTGCGGACGGCGCTGGCCGCCCGCGAGGTCCTCGACGGCGGCACCTCCCTCTACGCGGCCGAGGGCCTGGACACGCACCGGCTGCGCGAGCTCAGCCTGCTCACCGTCAAGCCGTTCATCTACGTGTTCAACCTCGACAGCGACGAGCTGACCAACGAGGCCCTGCGCGCGAAGCTCCAGGAGATCGTCGCCCCGGCCGAGGCGATCTTCCTCGACGCCAAGATCGAGGCGGAGCTGGCCGAACTGGACGAGGACGAGGCGCAGGAGCTCCTGGAGTCCATGGGCCAGAAGGAGTCGGGCCTGGCACAGCTGGCCCGGGTCGGCTTCGACACCCTGGGCCTGCAGACCTACCTCACCGCCGGTCCGAAGGAGGCGCGTGCCTGGACCGTGCGCAAGGGCGCGACGGCTCCCGAGGCGGCCGGGGTCATCCACACCGACTTCCAGCGCGGCTTCATCAAGGCCGAGGTGGTCTCCTACGACGACCTGGTCGAGGCGGGCGACATGCAGGCGGCCCGCGCCGCCGGCCGGGTCCGCATGGAGGGCAAGGACTACGTGATGGCAGACGGCGACGTGGTGGAGTTCCGCTTCAACGTCTGACGCACGGCCACCGCCGCGCTCATCCGGTGAGAACGCATGCCGAAGGGGCCGCCTCCGCGGAGACGGCCCCTTCGGCATGCGCTGTCGGGGGCGGCCGGCGGGCCGCCCGTGCCGACCCCCGCGCCGCGACGGGCGTCGCTACACGGTGCCCGACTTCGCGATGAGGGCCTCCTTGGCGACCCGTCCGCTGGCCGAGCCCAGCTTCTCGATCTCCCTCACGAGGTCCATGCCCTCGACGACCTCGCCGAAGACGACGTGCTTGCCGTCCAGCCAGGCGGTGGGGACGGTGGTGATGAAGAACTGGGAGCCGTTGGTGTTCTTGCCCGCGTTCGCCATGGAAAGAAGGCCGGGCCGGTCGTGCTTCCGCTCGAAGTTCTCGTCGTCGAAGGTCTCTCCGTAGACGCTCCTGCCGCCGGTGCCGTCGCCCTTGTCGAAGTCGCCGCCCTGCAGCATGAACGCCGGGATGACGCGGTGGAACGAGGAGCCCTCGTAGCCGAAGCCGTGCTCGCCGGTGGCGAGCTCCCGGAAGTTCCGCGCGGTCTTGGGCACCACGTCGTCGTACAGCGTGAAGACGATCCTGCCCGCGGGCTTCCCGTCGATGGTGATGTCGAAGAAGACGTTGCTCATGGCGCAATCCTGCCACAGGGCGACCCGGCGGCGACCACCTGCGACGGCTTCGCCGCCGGTCAGCCGCGGTCGGGCAGGGCGCACCCGTCGGGACCGCACGCCTCGGAGTCCTGCGCGCCGTCGACCATGGTGAGCGGCGTGCGCTGCGCCCAGGCCTGTTCCAGCGCCTGACGGAACGCCTCGACGGGCTGGGCCCCGGAGACGCCGTAGGCGCGGTCCAGGACGAAGAAGGGCACCCCGGTGGCGCCGAGCTGGGCGGCCTCCCGCTCGTCGGCGCGCACCTCGTCGGCGTAGCGGTCGGGGTCGGCGAGGACCGAACGGGCCTCGCCGGCGTCCAACCCGGCCTCGGCCGCCAGTTCCACGAGCCGGTCGACCCCCTCGAAGGCGGAGCGCTCCTCGGCGAAGTTGGCCCGGTACAGGACGTCGATCAGCGCGCCCTGGCGGCCGTGCTCCGCGGCGAGGTGCAGCAGCCGGTGCATGTCGAAGCTGTTGCCGACGTCACGCCCCTCCGTGCGGTACTCCAGGCCCTCGGCGGCGGCGTTGCCGGCGATGCGCTGCTCGGCCTGGACGGCCTGTGCCTCGGTGATGCCGTACTTCCTCGCGAGCAGCGGCAGCACGGGAACGACCTCGTCGCGGGGGTGCGAGGGGTCCAGCTCGAAGGAGCGGTGCACGACCTCCACCCGGTCGCGGTGCTCGAAACCGTCGAGGGCCTTGTCGAAGCGGGCCTTGCCCACGTAGCACCAGGGGCAGTTGATGTCGGTCCAGATCTCGACGCGCATGTGACGGCTTCCTTGTCGGGGCGACCGGGTTCGGGGCGGGAGCACGTCGCCCGGGCGGGGTGTCTGCTTGCGAGGGACGTCAACACCGGTCGGCCGCCCGGCATTCCGAACACGGCGCCCTGCAACGTCCACGGGTGGGCGGCCGTGTTCCGCCACGGTGGAGACCGCAGGGCGCTGTGCCGCGCCGACCGGCTCATCGATGCGCCTGGCTCCGGTGTCCTCGGCCGTGTCGGCCAGGGCGCCCGTACGGGGCCGTGCGGAGTCCGGGGCGGGGCTGTCGGGGCCGGAGCGGCCCCAGGGGAACGAGACTCCGGTTACATCCCGCCAACGGTTTTCCGCCCCCGGGGGCGACACCCCGCTTTCCGCCAGGTGACTAATCCCTGTCTCGGTCAGCCGGAAATGCGCTGACCTGCACGGTCGTGGTCCCGTTTACCTGGGAATTCTTCGCATTCGATCACTTTTGTGCACTTCGACCGGTCTGGTTCGTCCGCCATCGGTGTGGAAACACGGAGCCACCATGGCCGCTCCCAACCCGCACAATGCCTCACTATAGGGATGGGGTAGACAAGGGCATGGCGGATCCGCCGTCCGGAGCGGGTGGCGGCGACTGAACGCGGGAGGCGGGGATGGCGAAGGCGTCACGGCTCGGCACGTCCGGGCGTGACCTGTCCGACGGCACCGGGGACGGAACCGGCGTACCCGGACCGCGTCCACCCCGATCGGGAGCCGGCGGGCGCTGGTGGGTCGGAGTGGGCCGCGCCGTCCTGTGGGCGTTCATCATCGTCGTCGTCTTCAACGGCATCTGGTTCCCCCTGCGCGGCGGTCTCGCCCTGCCGAGCACCGCGGAGGAGCCCGAGACCGGTGACGCCGTCACCTACCCCGAGACCGCGTCCGCGGCGTTCGCCCTCCGCTTCGCCGAGGTCTACCTCGACACCTCCGACACCGAGGCGCGCCTCGGTGGGCTCGCCGCGTTCGTCCCCGAGGGCGAGGCCGCCGCCCTCGACGCCGCGGCCGACAGCCTCACCGGCGACAACCTCACCGTCGTCGCCGTCGACGTCCTGGACGACAACAACGCGGTCGTCGTCGTCCGCGCCGACGTCAACGGCGAACCCATGCGCCTGGACGTGCCGGTCTACGCCGACGAGGACGCCCTGGTGGTCTCCGGGCGCCCCGCACTGCTGGCCGCGCCCTCGCAGGCGACGCTGCCGCCCGGCGCCGCCTTCGAGACCGACCCGGCCGCCACCGAGCAGCTCGAGGAGGTGCTGCCCGGTTTCTTCGAGGCCTACGCCGGGGAGCCGGAGTTCCTGGAGCGATTCCTGGAACAGGGTGCCTCGATCACCCCACTTCCGCAGAACACCCTGGAATTCGCCGAACTGTCCGAGATCACGGTGCCATCCCAGTCCTCGACCGGGGATGATGACGTACGACAGGTGGCGGCCACCGTGCGCTGGAACGTCCCGGCCTCCGACGGGACGGAAGCCGGCCAGTTGGTGCAGGACTACCTGGTCACCGTGGTCGACTCCGGCGACGAGTGGCACGTGCGTGACATCCAGGGCGCCCCGAGTTCGTTCGGCGGCTGACGGGGCCCGTAGGCAAGGAGACGAGAAGAACCATGCGCACACGCAAGACGACACCGGAGGACGGCGCCTGACATGCTCCCCCTGTTGTCCTCCACGACGGACGCCCTCGCCCAGGCGGGCGGCGCCGACCTGATCCACCTCGCGTCGTCGACACAGGAGGCCCCGGACACCGGCGGCCTCGCCGACTTCCTCCGCGGATTCTTCGGGCCGCTCTTCCTCGTCATCGTGTCGATCGTGGCGGTGTTCTTCCTGTTCACGCGGGAGATCACGCGGTTCGCGCAGTTCATCATCCTGGCGATCTTCATCGGGATCGTCTTCTACGTCCCCGGCATCATCGAGGTCATCGCGGTGGCGCTCGCGCGAGCGATGGGCGTATCGGCGGAATAGGCGAGGGAGGCCGGGAACGTGGATCTGCCCACATACACCAACATCTGGCGTATCGAGAAGCGGCTGTACAAGCTCTACGATTTCCGGTTGCCCATGCCGCTCCCCGTGGGGACCTTCGGGGTCGCCCTGGGCGTCTTCGCGATCTGGGTGGTGCTGCTCAGCATCGTCAACGCCCCGTTCACCTTCGGCAACGGCTGGCACCTGGTGCTGTGGGTGGTACCGCCCGGGGTGATCACCGTGCTCGCCACACGGCCGGTGATCGAGGGCAAACGCCTCACCGAACTGCTCATCTCCCAGGCCCGGTTCCTCGCCGAGTCCCGTGTGTACACGCGGCTGGCCCCCGAGTACGAGCCCGGCGAGGTCCGGGTGGTGGTGCGGGTGTGGCACCGCCACCCGGACGCCGGTCCGCTGCCCGCGGTCGGTCGGCGCCGCGCCGAACACGCCGCTCCCGAGGTCGAGGCGGCGGTCGTGGAGGAGGCGACGGAGCGTCCCACCCCGGAGTCGGCCCCGCCCCTCGTCGGTGTGGCCGGGCCCGCCGCCCGTCCCGAACCCGCCGTCGCCGACGAGCCCGTGTACGTCCCGGCCCAGGACGAGGACCGCGCGGAGGCCGCGGACACCCGCGGCGTGAGCCGTCGGGTCCTGAACTACTTCGGCTTCGCCCTGCGGCCGGCGCCCCCGGCCGCGGCCGGGGGCGAGGCCGACCCCCGGGAGGAGCACGAGGAGGAGGGCGACGACGCCGCGTGGCTCACCCGCCTGCGCGCCCCCTCCGGCCAGACCCCCGTCGGCCTGAACGCCGCGGCCGCCTACGAGGTCGGCGACACCGCGGCGATGACCCGTGCCGAGGTGGACGAGGCGACCGCCGGTCCAGAGCGCGAACGCGAGCGCCGCCGCGCCGAGGAGGTCATGTCCGCCCCCGAGCCCGAGACGGCCGAGTCCTCCGCCGCCCGCCGCCTCCGCGGACGCGTTCAGGGCATCCGCGTCGCGCGCGAACTCGACGAGCGCCGGTCCGAGCGCGTGCGCGAACGCGCCCCCCAGGACCCGCCGTCCGCGCGGTCGCGCGCGACCGCGCTTCCCGCTGGCGAACCGCCGCGCCCGCCCCGGCGCAAGGGCCGTCCCCACGCGGCTCCCTGGGAGCTGGACAGCGCACGGCACGACGGGACCGAGCCGGAGCCGTCGGACCGCGCGAACCCCGGCGGCCTGTCCGACTACGCCGAGCGTTACGCGGCGGCGACCGGGCGCTCCGTCGCACCGACACCGGAGAGCTCCTCCGCCCCGTGGCTGCCGCCCGCCTCCGCCACCCTCGAGGACGATTCGGCCACCGGTTCCGACGCCTCCGCCGAACCCGCCGATCCGGCGAAGCCGCCGCTGGAACTGGACCACGGCACCGGCGAGCAGGCCGCGATGCCGTCCCAGCCGACCGCCGACGACGAGGACCGCGGGCCGGAGTGGAAAGCGCACATGTCGGTGCTCGACCAGCACCTCAGCACGGCGGACACCCCCGCTCCGCCGCGGCCCAAGTTCGCCGACGCGCTGCGCGGCGGCGAGCGCGCCCCCGAGGAGTCGAGCCCCGCGGAGTGGTTCGACGACGGCAAGAGGCGCCACCCCGACCAGCCCAAGGTGGGTGACCGGGGGAATCCGGTGATCCCGGCCAGCGAGCTGCGGGAGGACGTCGCCGATCCCGCTGATCCCGCCGAGCCGGCGCCCGGCACCGCCTCCGCGCCTGCCTCCGCGCCCGCGCCCGCGGCCGAGGACGCGGAGACCGGGGCCGTCGCCGACGGCACCCCCGCCTCCGGTGGCGAAGCCGCGGATGCCAAGCCGTTCACACAGCTCGACCACGGAACGGGGGAGCTGGCGAGCTTCGCGGAGGTGCGCGGCGCGACCGACGGCGACGCCGGGCCCGGCCGACGCCCCGCCCCCCGGCCCGGCGCCGTGCCGGGCGCCGCGGCCGACACGCGCAACCGATCCGCGTCCGATCCCAGGAGCCCGGCCGACAGCCCCGCCGCGGAGGCGGAGCCCGGCCCCCGTGCGACCCCCGGGCCGTCGGACGCCTCCGCCTCCGGGACGCCGTCCGAGACCTCGACCGACGCCGAGTCCACCGCCTCTCCCCGGGGCTCCTCCGTGGCCGGGGCCACAGCGCACTCCCAGGACACGCCGGAGTCCACGGATGCTCAGACGGCGCCGGACGCGCCTGCGGCGGCCTCCTCCGAGGCCGAGACAGCCGTGTCCGACGCCGACAGCCGATCCACCCCCGACCCCCGGCGCACGGCCGACGCCCCGTCCTCCTCCGACTCCCGAGGCGGGCGGGCTCTGGGGCCAGCAACCCCCTCCGAGGCCGTCGACGAGCCCTCGGCCGGTCCCGGACCGGCCGCCCGCACCGACGCCGACGGGGCGGCCGCTCCCCGCCGGACCGCGGCGGACCTGGAGGAGGCCGAGGCCGCCGCGCTCGTGCGCCGCCGCGAGGCCGCCCGGCGCCCCTCCGACGCGCCCCTCCGCGACCCCCGCGCCAACCGCAGCATGGCGGACGCCCTCTCCGAGGAACGCGCCGCCGCACCGGCCCGGGACGAGGCCTCCGACCAGGCCGCCCCCCACACCCGCCCCGACGTCCACGACCCGCACGACGGAGCCTTCCACCGGGTCGCGCAGAACGCGCGCAAGCTCGGCCACCTCTTCGGTCGGCCGGCGCCCGGCGAGGCCCCCGAGCCCCCGCACCGCGAGGAGCCCAGGCCCGACCTCGAACTCGACCACGGCACCGGCGAGCAGGAGCGCCTCGGCGACACCCCCCGCGGCGTCCCCGCTCCGCGCCCGGAACCTCCGTCCTCCGAACCCGAGGACCCGACCGCCCACGACTCCGGCGGCACGCGCGGCTGGCGCCGACTGGCCAAGGTGGTCACCGGCGGCGCCACCCCCGTCCGCTCCGACCTGCCCGCGAGCGACATCGCGCGGCTGCGCACCCCGATGACCGAACCCCGCAGCCTCGTCGTGCTCGGCTGCACCGGCGGCGCCGGCCAGACCGTCACCTCGCTCATGATCGGGCACACCCTCGCCGCCCACCGTGACGAACCGGTCGTCGCGGTCGACGTCAACCCCGGCCCCAACGGTCTCTCCCGCCGCGTCGGCGCCCAGACCCCCGAGACCCTCACCGCCCTGCTCGCCAACGCGGACGAGGTCGACGACTACGCGCGGATGCGCGGCTACACCTCCCGCGCGAGCACCGGGCTGGAGGTCGTCCAGACCCTCGACGACCCCTACGTCCAGACGCTCGACGACCGCGACTACGCCCACTTGACCGACCTGCTCGGCCGCTTCTACTCGGTGACGCTCCTCGACCCCGCGGCGACCGGCGTGGCCAGGGCTCTCCCGGTGGCCGACGGGCTGGTCCTGGTCGCCCCGGCCAACGCCGACGCGGAGCGGGCCGTCTCCATGACCTTCGAGTGGCTGGACGGGAACGGTTACGGCGCCCTGCGGGCGGCTTCGGTACTCGTGGTGAACGGTGTGAGCAAGCGCAGCCTGGAGGACGTGGACGCCGCCGAACGGGTCGCGCGCGGCCGCTGCCGGGCGATCGTCCGCATCCCCTGGGACGACCACCTGGGCTCGTCCTACACCCGCATCGACGTGGGCGCCCTGCGCCCCGCGACCAAGCGGGCCCACGGCGCCCTGGGCGGCGTCCTCGTCAACACGCTCACCCGGACCTGACACACGGAGCGGGCGGGCGCACGCCCGCCCGCACGGTGGGGCTCGGGGTGTCGAACCTCAGCGGCCGACCGGTGTGAAGTCGCGCGCGGACAGGAATTCCGGGCGCGGGTCGGACGCGGCGAACGGTTTCACGCACGCGTTCTCGACGCTGTTGAACACGATGAAGATGTTCGACCGGGGGTGGGGAGTGATGTTGCCGCCCGAACCGTGCATGCAGTTGGCGTCGAACACGGTCGCGTCGCCCGCCTGACCGGTGAGCACGTCGATGCCGTGCCGCTCGGACAGCATGGTCAGCGAGTCCTGGTCGGGCGTGCCGACGTGCTGGCTCCTCAGCGACGCCCGGTAGTGGCCGTCCGGGGTCGCGCCGACGCACGACACGAACGTCCTGTGCGAGCCGGGCATGATCATCAGGGCGCCGTTGTACGTGAAGTTCTCGGTGAGCGAGATAGAGATGCTGACCGCCCGCATCCGCGGCATGCCGTCCTCGGCGTGCCACGTCTCGAAGTCGGAGTGCCAGTAGAAGGAGCCCCCGCCGAACCCGGGCTTGTAGTTGATCCGGCTCTGGTGCACGTACACGTCCGACCCGAGGATCTGCCGGGCGCGGTCCACCAGACGCGGGTCGTGGACCAGGTCGTGGAAGACCTCGCTGACCGTGTGGACCTCGAAGATCGAGCGGACCTCGTTCGACGCCGGCTCCACGATCACCCGCTCGTCCTCGCGCAGCGCGCGGTCGGCGCTGAGCCGGTCCAGTTCGGCGCGGAAGGCACTCACCTCCTCCGCCGAGACGAGGGCCGGGACCTGGGCGTATCCGCGCTGGTCGTACGCGCTGACCTCCTCAGCGCTGAAGGGTCCGTCCTCCGCGGCGCCCCAGACGGTGGGGTCCTTGCGGTACAGGAGGGCGGGTTCGTTCGCCTTCCGGGTCGGGTACTCGTCCGCGGTCGGAGCATCCATCTGCAGAGTCATGGCCGATCCCCTCGGTGGGGTTCATCCTCTCTGAGGTCGACGGTCACCTTACGACACGCGAACTTAACAAATATCCCCCGACCTTCATCAGGATGCCCGTTGGCATGGTGTTTAATGAACTTCTGGCTGGGTATTACTGCCATACTATATGGGGAGAAACTGAAAATCCGTCCCCCCGTTTCTCCCCTTTTTTGGTCGACTCCGCCGCCCCGGGTCCGCCTCACCTGCGCCATTGCGTCAAGCGCGCTTCAAGAGCGTCATTCGGCGCATCGCCCCAGGTCGTCCAGGTGCGGACGTCGTTGGAGCGATAACCGGCAGACGCCTCGACTTTTCCTGTGCACTAGATCACACGGATCTGGTACAGCCGTGAGGCCGGGGTCCCTGCGAGGACCCGACCCGGACACCCCGGATTACGCGTGAATTCCCCCTGAGGGACTGGTGCGGAAACCGTTGGCGGCGCACTCTGGTGGGGCCCCTTCCCTCGACCCGCTCCAGAGGAGAGAACGTGCCCCCCACCCCCCGCCCCCTCCACAGAGCCCTGGCCGCCGTCGCCGCCGCGATCCTGCTGGTCGTCCTCGGTTGGGCGTCACCCGCCTCCGCGGACCACACCCTCCCCCCGGGCATCCCCAGCACCTCGGCGGCCCAGAGCCAGCTCAACTCCCTCACGGTCGCCCCCAAGGGGCCCCAGTCCGGCTACGACCGCAGCCTCTTCCCGCACTGGGTCGACGTCCAGGGCAACTGCTCGGCGCGCCAGGTCGTCCTCATACGCGACGGCCACGACGTCGTGACCAACTCCAGCTGCCAGCCCACGTCCGGCAGCTGGTGGAGCGCCTTCGACGACACGTGGGTCTACAACGACCCCTCGCGGATCAGCGTCGACCACATGGTCCCGCTCAGCGAGGCCTGGAAGACCGGCGCCCGCTACTGGAGCACCTCCGAGCGCCGTGCCTTCGCCAACGACGTGAGCTCGTCGCAGCTGTGGTTGGCCACCCCCTCCAGCAACAGCAGCAAGGGCGACGACGACCCCTCCGAGTGGATGCCGCCGAACACGGCCGTCCACTGCGACTACGCCAAGTCCTGGATCAACGTGAAGTACCGCTACGACCTCACCATCACCTCGGCCGAGCGGTCCACCCTCCAGTACACGCTCAACACCCGCTGCTAGGGCGTGTTCCGCGGGGGCGGGCGCTCCGGTAGCGCCCCGCCCGCCGGACCAGGCCGACGGGGCCCGCTCCCTTCCGGGGGCGGGCCCCGTCCGTCTCGGGGACGGCGCGTCCGCGTCGGCGGGGCGGCCGGGCGGCACGAGACCGGCGGCCCTGGGGACGCCCGACTCCTTCGGACACGGTGGCGCGCACCGGCGCCAGACCGACGTGGGAACCCGCGGACAACCCGGGCCGGGCTTCCCCCGCGGCCTTCCACGCACCCCTTGGTCCGCCCCGCACGCCCCTCCCGCACCGCCCTCGCCGACCCCAGGTTTCGGCACTGGAATTCGGGCGCGCCGGAATCCCTTCCGCTTCTCTGCCCCCCACCGATGCACCACTATGGAGAGTGGCACAGGCGGGAGACCCGGGGGCGGCCCCGGATCGGGGGCTCGCCCCGCCGCGACGCGACCAGAAGGGCTACAGATGACCGGCACCAGGGGTACCCGGGGCGCGACCCGCCTCGCGGTCCGCTACTTCGACGACCGCGTGCTGTTCAGCGACACCGAGGCCTGGGCCTACTTCCGCCTGCCGACGGTGTCCTACGAGTTCACCACCCCCGAGGAACGCCAGGCACTCGCCACCAACGTCACCATCGCGCTCGCCGCCATCCGCATGAACGACGCCGAGGTCCACCTCCGCGTCGCCCACCGCACCTACCCCGCCGCCGCGTGGGCCACCCGCCTGGACTCCACCTCCGACTCCGGTCCCGGCTGGTACGACTACCTCGACGAGATGTACCGCCACGTGTGGGCCAAGGACTTCTGGACCAAGGAGGTCTACCTCGGCGTCCGGCTCGGCCCGCGCAACGCCGGGGGCGGCCTCGGCGTCCTCTCCCAGCTCTTCGGCGCCTACCAGCGCACCGAACAGGTCCTCGGCATCACCGACGACGCCGTCGACGACCGCGAGACCGCCCGCTGGACCGAGCAGTCCGAACGCCTCGGCCGCGCCCTGGCCGCCAGCTCCCTGCACGCCCGCCACGCCACCTCCGACGAGATCGCCTGGCTGATCCGCCACGCGGTCAGCGGCACCGCCGAGGAGGTCCGCCCCTCCGCGGTCGGCCGCCGCACCTGGGGGCGGGGCGAGATCGAGGCGCTCGTGGACGGCGTCGTGCACAACGGCCGCTCCTCACTGCGCCTCGAACAGCCGGCCGGGTCCACCCACGTCGCCTTCCTGTCCTTCGCGCGCTTCCCGGACCTCATGCCCTTCCCGGACGGCGAGCCCTGGATGCACCACGCCGACGCCCTGCCCTTCCCCGTCGAGATGTCCCTGCGGATGAAGCTCATCCCGCCCGCCAAGGCCAGCAAGGACGTCGGCCGCAAGCTCGCCCACGCCCGCGACATGGACGCGCACATCCGCGAGGCGGGCGTGGAGGCCCCCATCGCCCTGGCCGAACAGATCGACGCCGCCAGGATGCTGGAGCACGGCATCACCAAGGAGCGCCTGCCGTTCGTCTACGGCTGGCACCGCCTCATGGTGTCCGCGCCCACCGATCGCCTGCTCGGCCAGCACGTCGAGGCGGTCATCGAGCACTACCGCGACATCGGCATCGACGTCATCAACTCCACCGGCGACCAGTTCTCCCTGTTCAGCGAGGCCCTGCCCGGCGACCGTATCCGCCTGAACGCCTACGCCCAGCGCCAGCCCCTGCGCACCATCGCGGGCGGCATGCCCACGGCCACCGTCGACGTCGGCGACCGCGTCGACCACTCCGGCGGCGGCTGGGTGGGCCCCTACGTGGGCGAGACCATCGGCAGGGCCCGCTCCATCGTCCACTTCGACCCCCTGGTCGCCGCCGCCCGCAACCGCCCCACCGCCATCGCGATCACCGGTGAGCCCGGCGGCGGCAAGACCACCCTCGCCCTGCTGCTCATCTACCAGCTCGCGCTGCGCGGGGTCACCGTCGCCGCGATCGACCCCAAGGGCGACGCGGAAAGCCTCGTCGAACTCCTCCAGCGCCGTGGCCGCAAGGCCCGCGTCATGTCCCTGGGGTCGGCCCAGCCGGGCCTGCTCGACCCCTTCGCGTTCGGCGACGACCTGCCCTCCCGCAAGACCATGGCCACCGAGACCCTGCGCCTCCTCCTGCCGCGGATGAGCGAGGAACGCGAGTCGGCGATGATCCAGGCCGTGGCCGCGGTCGCCAACCAGCCCCGCCCGTCCCTGGCCAAGGTGGTCGACCACCTCGTCTCCTCGCCCGGAGCCGCCTCCCGCAACCTGGGCGCGGTCCTCCAGTCGATGTCGGAGATGCGCCTGGCCAGCCTGTGCTTCGACCCGCAGGGCGACGCCCGGATCGACACCGAGGGGTGGACCACCGTGTTCACCCTGGGCGGCCTCACCCTGCCCGACTCCGGCGTGGGCCGCGACGACTACTCCTACGAACAGCGCCTGTCCGTCGCCCTGCTCTACCTGGTCTCCCAGTTCGCCCGCCGCCTGATGAACGGGTTGGACCGCCACCTGCCCAAGGCGATCTTCCTCGACGAGGCGTGGGCGGTCACCTCCACCCCCGAGGGCGCCAAGCTCGTCCCCGAGGTCTCCCGGATGGGCCGCTCCCGCAACACCGCGCTCATCCTCGTCTCCCAGAACGCCGGTGACCTGCTCAACGAACAGGTCACCAACTGCCTGTCCTCGGTGTTCGCGTTCCGCTCCAGCGAGCGGTTCGAGGTGGAGAGCGTCATGGCACTGCTCGGCGTCGAGCCGACCGAGGACCACCTGGCGGTGCTGCGCAACCTCGGCAACGGCGAGTGCCTGTTCCGCGACCTCGACGGACGGGCGGGCCGGATCGGCGTGGACCTGGTCTCCGACAACCTCCTGCGCTGGCTGGACACCAACCCCACCCGCCAACGGCCGTCCGAGGAGGACGACGACCTCGTGTCCGCCTCCGGACAGGCCGGGTAGGGCAGCGGGCGGCGCGCGCCGACGGCGTTCGCGCACGTCCACGGTCGGAACGGACAAGCCACCGTAAAGGGGATGAGTGGCGCCAGGTTCGTGGTCCGCCCGGGATGGGGATGACCTACTCTGTCGGGTTCCCCGTCCCGGCGCACCGACTCCGCACCCCGACCGAGACCCACCACTCACGAGGGACCGCCCATGAGTGAGGACGTGCCGCGACCTGTCATCGACCCCACCCTCCCCGAGGCGCTGCGCGAACGGATCGCGCGGGACAGCCACGCCCCGGAGCCGCCCCCGCGCCGAGCCAACGGGGACGTCGTCACCCGCTCCCTCCGTGTCCGCGAGGGCGCCGTCCAGGTGCTCGCCGTCGGTTTCACCGCCGGTGTGGCCGCGGCCGCCGGGGGCTGGCCGCTCGGCCTGCTCATCACCACGGTGATCCTCATGGCGCAGGTTCTCGTGTTCGTCTGCGCCGAGGACACCCACCCCGCCACCCGGCTCCTGGGCGTGACCGCCGGGGCCGGAACGGTCGTCTCGACCCCCGTCCTCGCCGTGGCGGCCCACGACGCGGTCACGGCCGTGCCCTGGCTCGTGTTCGGCGTCTTCGTCGCCCTCGTCGGCACGGACGCGGCCACCTCCCGGGTCCGCGAACCCCTGGCCGACCACGAGGGCCAGGTCGTGCTGCCCGACGACGTCAGCGACGTCGACCACGCCCAGCTCGTGGCCGTCCAACGCACGATCGACCGGGTGGCGTCCGCCCGCCACGAGATCGGCGGGGACTCCCTCGACACCGACCGCGCCCTCGCGGTCCTGCGCGACCAGGAGTGGCGGATCGCGTCCCTCCTGGCCCGTCAGCGGGAGCTGCGCCGCGCCCACCTGCGCCGCTGGCAGCGGGCGGCCTCACCCCGGGTCCGGCAGGCGCTCCGGCCCCAGCGCGCCCAACTGGAGGCCGTCGACGCGGCGGTCCGCGCCCGGGTCGAGCAGATCACCGAGTACGGGAGGATGGTGGACCAGGCCGTGGCCGCGCACCAGGAGTGGGAGCAGTGCCAGGAGGCGGTCGACTCCACCGCCGAGTACACCGAGCACCTGGCCTCGGCGGCCTTCCTCGACACCCGCTCCGCGGACCTTCGCGAACTCGCCGCGACCACCGAGGCCGCCCGGCGCGTGCGCGACGAACGGGTCCGGCGGCTCGTCGACCACGACCTCACCGCCGGGGTTCCCGGGGCGTGGCCGGGCCCGGGAGACGACGTCCCCGGCGACGACGTCACGCGCACCGACATGCCGGGCGCCGACGTCGCGGGGGCCGGGTCACGCGTGTCCGCGGGATCTGACAGATTGGGCCCATGACGGAAGACTGGGAGCCCCTCGCCACCGCCCTCGCCGGCGCGACCGCCAACGTCGCGTACGGGGACGGCGGTTTCGTCGAGATCTACCGCACGGCACGTCGGGACCTGCTCGACTCCATCGAGTCCGACGCCGAACGGGAGGGCTCGGAACGGCCGCGGGAGTCGGAGGTGGCGGAGGCCCTCGCCGTGCTCGGTGCGGCCGTCGACGGCGCCATGGCCGAGCACGCCCAGCAGCAGCGCCGCTGGCCCGCGCGCACCGACGGCGAGCGGCTCACCCGTGCCTTCCGGGCCCTCGACGAGTCCGGAATCCTCGCCCGCGAGGACTTCACCTGCTGCAACACCTGTGCCCGCGACGCCGTCCGCGCCGAGATGTCCGCCCACGGCTCGGACGAGGGCTCCGCGATCCGCGGCTACGTCTTCTACCACTCCCAGGACACCGCGCGCGCCACCGAGGACGGCGGGCTCTGGCTCGGTTTCGACGCCGTCCACGAGATCCGCCGCGCCGCCGTCGGCGACGAGATCGCCGAGACCCTCCGGGCCCACGGCCTCACCGTCACCTGGAACGGCGACCCGGACACCAAACTGGAACTGGCCCTGGACGGCCGCTGGCGTCGTTGGGGGCGGTCCGCCGCCCACCCGGGGCCCGCCGTCGAGGGGGAGCCGTCGGTCGAGGTCGCCTTCACCAACCCCAGCGCCTACGCCACCCCCGTGTGGGTCAGCCACTACGAGGGCAGGGTGACCGTCCGCGAACTCGCGCGCATGGTCCTGCCCTGGCTGCCGGAGAACTTCACGGCCACGGTCACCGGCGACCGGGGCGACGCGATCCGGATCGAGCGCGACTTCGACGTGCTGCGGGTGCGCGAGACCGGACTCGCCCTGTCCCGTGAACGTGTGGAGGAGCCGCTCAGCCGATGGGCGGTCGGCGGGGTCTGGCCGGAGGAGGACGCCGCGGCCGACCGGGTCGGCATGGTCGACGTCAGCTATCAGGACACGTCCCAGTACGGGGTCGGCGCCGTCGACGTCCCCGAACCGATGGAGACCGCCGCCGCCCGCGCCCTCGTCCACCGGCTCACCGCCGCCCCGGACAGCTTCGCGGTGTTCGTCGCCCACGACGGCTCGTGCGTCCAGATGATGTGGCACGCCGGTCCCCGGTTGTGGATGGAGACCCCCGACCTCAAGGAGTCCCTGTCCAGGGGACGCCACGTCAGCGTCTCCGAGGCGGAGGAGATGGTGCGGATCCTCGCCGAGGAGGGCCGCGTCGCGCTCGACGAGCTCGGCGAGCTGGCGGTCATCACCTGGTAGCGGGCGCGGGGCCCGAGCGCGATCCCCCCGCCCGCCCCCGTGCGGAGAGGCCGAGCGGGGAGGACGCCCGTGTTCAGGAGGCGCCGGGACCGAACCCGAAGAACGCGCGCGCCCTCGGCGGGATCAGCAGCAGCCCCCCGATCGCGAGATTGAACACGAGTACCAGCGCGTACCAGAACAGCAGGTCGGGTGTGTAGACGAACACCGAGAACATGGTGAGGACCAGCAGCACCGACACCACGGCCTGGACGATCACCACCGCCCCGTACAGGATGCGCGACCGCGCCATCAAGCCCGTCCCGGCGAACGCGGAGAACACGCCCCAGCCGCCGACCAGCAGCACGGTGCCCCACGTGTAGTCCTCCGACCCGTTCATCGCCTCGCGGGCGAACAGGGCCGTGAGCACCATGAGGTAGAGCGCGTTCAGTCCCAGCATCACCGCGGCGGCGATCACCGTCCCGGGCTTGGGCGCGTCGGTGTCCCGGTCGTTCCACGCGGGTCCGCCGGCCGGGCCCCGCGGCCGCGTCCCGCCCTGGGGCGGCTGTCCGACGGTGTACCCGGTGTTCGCGCCCGGACCGAACCGCGAGGTGGCCCCCGCCCCGGTCGGACCGGTGCCCGTGACGGAGCCGACCCCGCCGGGCCCCGTCCGCGCGTGGCCCGGCGGGTGACCGGGGTGATGTGCCTGCTGGGGTCCGCTCGGCGGCTGTCCGGGGAACCGCCCGGCCAACGGATTGGGGGTGTGCGGACCGGGCGCCTGGAGACCGGGGAACCCCCGCTGCTGCGTGTGCGGCCCCGGCGTGTTCGGGTGCGGGGTGTCGTGCGGCCCCTGCCGGGGTTGTCCGGGCCGCGTGCCCATCGGCCCGCTCGCCGGGCTCTGGGGGCCGCTGACGGGGGCCTGGGGCCCGCTCATGGGGGTCTGCGGGCCGCTCATCGGCGCCTGGGGGCCGCTGACGGGGGCCTGGGGCCCGCTGGCCGCGTGCGGGCCGGACACCGGGTGCTGGGGTCCGCTCATCGGGCCGTGCCGCTCACGCACGGGGTTCTGCGGGCCGCTCCCGGGATGCCGCGGTCCGCTGACCGGGAGCTGCGGGCCGCTCGCGGCGTGCGCGGATCCGTTGCCGGCCACCCGCGCCGAGCGCTCGCGCTCCAACAGGGCGAGTGCCCCGCCCGGGGTCGGTCGAGCCGACGCGTCCCGGTTCAACAGCGCGCCGATCAGCGCGTTCAGCGGCGCGCCCGCCGCGTGGTCGGCGGCGCCGGGCAGGGCCAACCGCGGCGGCAGGGGGGCCGTCAGGACGGCGCTGATGATTCCGGTGATGCTGTCCCTCTTGAACGGGGACCGGCCCTCCAACAGCGAGCACAGCGTGACGCCCAGGCTCCACAGGTCGGAGGCGGGCAGCGCGCGCTCTCCCTCGAACCGCTCCGGGGCCATGTACTCCGGAGAACCGATGTACACCCCGGTCTGGGTGAGCGCCGTGCTGCCGTCGACGTTGGCGATGCCGAAGTCGGTCAGCACCGTCCGGTCGTCGTCGGTGAGCATGATGTTGGCGGGCTTGATGTCCCGGTGCGTGACCCCCGCCGCGTGCGCCGCGCGCAGGCCGTCGAGGACCGACCGGGCGATCTCCTCCACCCGCTCCACCGACATGGGGCCGTGCGCGTCCAGGTGCTGCTGGAGCGACGACCCCGACAGCAGCTCCATGACGATCCACGGGCTCTCGCCCTCGTCGAGCACGTCGTGGACGGCGACCACGGCCGTGCTGTTGATGCGGGCGGTCGCCTGGGCCTCGCGCATACTGCGGGCGTGCGCCTCCGCGCGGGCGTCCGGGTCCATCCCCTCGGGGAGCAGGACCTCCTTGACGGCCACGTCGCGCTGGAGGGCCGGATCCCAGGCGCGCCACACCGTTCCCATTCCGCCCGCGCCGAGCCGCTCGCGAAGCTCGTAGCGGCCCACGGAGGAACGACCGTCGGACGACATAGGGGCGCATCCCTTCTTGGGGGGTGGGGGGACGATGCGCAGGCCAATCTATCCGAGAAGAGCCCTACCGCCCTGGATTGTGCTGGCGGGTGCCGACATCAGCGTCCATCTCACTGTAAGCCGGACAGTCGCGAACGCCCCGGGGGCCGACGCGAGCTGACCGGTTGCGGACATTGGTGGTACGGGGTGCACGGGGGGCGGAGCCCGTCAGCGGCTCGAAATCCCCGGACTCACCGCCGCCGCGCCGCACCCGTGTCAGCTCGGGCCCGCGCACGCGGCGGCACGGGGGAGCCGTTCGGTGCGGGGGAGACCGTGGGGAGGTCCCCGCATGGCGCTCGGAGGCGGGCGGGTGCGTCGGTGGGGCACCCGCCGGGGGTGTCGATTTTCGGCTGTGCGGCAATGGGGGCTGCGGGTATCGCGGAAGCCGGACCGGAAGCCGGGTCCCAGTCCGATTCCTGAGGAGATGTCCACTTTTGGCGGTGAAAGTGGATGTGATGCCGCTCATACTCAGGACTGGGTCAGTAAATTGTGGCCTGGTGGTTTATGGGTGTTCCGGAAGTCCGTTGACGTCCGTTACCTGCGGAAACATGGATAGCGTGCTGCTTCGTGTGCCCAGGGTGCACTGGCGTGGTGGCAGGAACCGGAAATCCCGACGCGTTGCACTCATCTTCCGACCCCCTGATGGAGCACCATAGAGGATGGGGTAAGGACATGCGGGGGGCTGTGCCCGTGCGCGGTCTGGCGACAGCGTGCGCGGGCGGAGTCACCGTGTCTGCCATCGACCCTCGGCACGAACCACGACGCAGGAGAGCCAGCAGATGACGCTTCAGCACGTCCGACGGCGCGGATGGCGACGCCTCCTGATGATGTTCCTCCTGCTGGTGGGGTTCGTCGTCCTCCCCGCGGCGGGCGCGCAGGCGAACACGCTGTGCCCCGGAGAGCCCGCGCCTCTGCCCGAGGCCGCGGGAAGCGGATCGGACGGGTTGTTGGTTCCGCCGCAGTCGCAGTCCGCGATCCAGGGATCGCCGGACGGGCTCCCTCCCGACGCGAGTATGTACGGACAGTACGGGACCGCCGGAACCCAGTGGCACATGATCACCGAATCGTGCGTCGACGGGATCTCCAACGGGGCCCAGGCCACCCTCGCCAACACGGCGTGGGATCTGTCCAAGACGATCAACCAGTCGACGATCACCGTCTATCAGGCCGCCACCTCCGACGGTCTGCTCGCCAGTTTCAACGAGTTGGTCGAGGACGTCGTCGTCACGCTGAGGGAGGGAATCTGGCGGCCGCTGATCCCGACGATCATCATCCTCGGCGCGATCTGGCTCGGGTGGTACGGGCTGATCCGCAAGCGCGTGACGCTCACCATCGAGTCCACGGTGTGGATGGTGGCCGCGGTGGGGCTCGGCATGTGGATCCTGGTGAACCCGGCGCAGATCATGGGTCTGGCCAGTGGGTTGGTCAATTCGGGCAGCCAGTTGGTGACCAGTACGGTCGGGCAGGTGCCGTACGGGGGAGGCTCGGGCACGTGTCCCGCTGGGGCCGAGGCCCCGGAGCGGGCGGACTGGGAGTCCGAGGCGGATTTCCAGGTCAGACGGAACGCCGACATGCTGTGGTCGAGCCTGGTGTGCCAGCCGTGGGTGGCGGGACAGTTCGGGAATGACGGGTTGGCTGAGGACGCTTCCATCGACCATGCAACTGACCTGATCTCAGCTCAAGCGATCAGCCGCATCGAACAGCAGCAGATCGCCGACGGTGAAATTGACCCTGCTGAGCTTGTTTCGGAAAAGCGTGAATCCTATGAGTCCATTGCTGCAGATATAGAGTCAACGTATCCAAGCGTCTACCCACTGTTCTCAGGGCAGGATCAGGGGAGCCGACTGGGAGTTGCTACTCTCGCGCTCTTCGCGGCGATTTTCGCGGGCGGCCTGATCCTCGCGGGTTCTGTAGCCCTTATCGTGCTGAAGATCGCGTTCCTCCTTCTCTTCCTCCTCTCACCGATCTTCCTCCTCATCGGTATCCATCCCGGGTACGGACGCATGGTCCTATTGCGCTGGGTGGAGCTAATGGTCGGCTTCCTACTCAAGCAGATCTTCGTGGTGCTCCTGATCTCCCTGCTCGTCATGTGCTACGGGATGGTCATGTCGAGCACGCTCGGTTGGGGTCTGCAGATGATTCTGCTGGCCCTGTTCACCGTCGCGCTCTTCGTCTACCGCAAGCCCTTCGCGTACCTGTTCACGTCGGTCAACGCGAACTCCTTCACCTCGCGCATCGTCAGCGACGTGGCACAGAGCCAGGCCCTCAGCAAGAGTGCTGTCGTGCTCCCGCCGATGGCCAACCTCAAGGCTCAGGCCTGGGGGCTGAGGAGGGCTCCCCAGATCGCCGCCGCGGCCTCAGGAGTGCCAGCGGGGGGCGGGGTCCCGGTGGGCGACGTTGACGCTGGTGCTGGAGAGACCGCCCCGGGCGAAGGCGGCGGGGTCCGGAGTGACGGCGTTCGGGCACGCGGAGTCGCGGGGTACGGGCGGGTCCGAGGTGAGCGCACGGCTCCACCGCTGAATGTGAACCGCTCTGGCCCCGCGCCCTCGGGCGGAGGCCAGCGTTCCGGGGAGACCACTGGCCGAAACACCGAGCAGGCGCCCAGCCTGAGCGGTGGCAGTTCGATCCCACCACGGCCGAGCGGCGGCTACACAGGAACCGGAGACAGCGGATGGGCCTCCGTGTTCGGAACGAACTCGGGTGGTCGAGGTTCCTCCGACCGAAGCGATGACGGCGGTCGAGGAGGCGGAGGTTCCGTGTTCGGCGGAGGCACGCCCACGGCTGGCGGGCGTGCCGCGAGCGCCGAGCGTCCGGAACCCAGTACAGGACGAGGAATCTTCAACGGCCGGGAGGAAACCCCCGCGAAGGGCAACATCGGCAACCGGGGCTCCCGGTGGGGGTCTCCGAGGGAGCGGCGGGAACGTCCCGCTCCCCAGCGTCCCGCGCGCCCGGCACCGTCGAGTGGCAGCCGCGGCGACGGAGACGGCGGGTGGCTGACCGGATCCGACAAGCGCAAGAGTGACGCGCCCATCACTCCCTTCTGGGGGGAGTCCAGCTCCCGCCCCCGGGACCGCAAGCGCGACGTCCCCTTCTGGCTGAACGACGACTGACGTACGAAGGCCCCGATCGATGCCCAACTCTCTGTCCGAACGCGCCCAGCGGCTGATCTTCATCGGCCTGATCGTGGTCCTGGTGGTGTTCGGTGTCTATCTCAGCCTCGGTGGTTTCGGCGGAGGCGATGACGACCAGGAAGACCCGACCGCCGCCCCCGAAGAGCCAGGGCCGGAGCAGGAGGACCGAACGAGTGAGAGTTCGGCCCTGGACGGGCTGTCCACGGCCGAGCCGAGCCCCATCCCCACGACGGACGAGGACGACGTCGACGTTCTGGCCTGGTTCCCGTTCGCAGAGGACGAGCTCCGCGCGGCGGGAGCCACCGCGCGGACCTTCGCTGAGGCCTACGGAACCATCGACTACGACCAGTCCCCGGAGACGTACTTCGGTGCGATGGAGGAGCTGGCCACCGACGAGTACGCCGGGGTCCTGGCGGACACGAGCCGGGTCGGTGCCTTCTGGGAGGAGATGTCGGAGGCAGAGGCGGTCGCCGAGGGACGCGCCGAGGTGGATCGGATCCGGACCTTCGGCGAGGATTCCATCACCTTCGTCGTCACGGCACAGTCCATTACCGAGACCGGGGACGCGGAGTTCGACGAAGACCTCGGCGAGTTCGCCGTGACGGTCGTCCGAGAAGGCAACACCTGGTTGGTCTTCGACTTCCAACCCGCCGACGTAGGACAGTTCGGGGAGGAGTAAACCTTGGTCCCCCGCCTCACCCTCACCCCCACGACCCCCTCCGACCAAGGTGCGACGAGCACGTGGGTCGGCCTCACGGCCGCGATCATGGTCGCTCTCCTGATCATGCTGACGATGTTCCTGGTTCCGCTGGTCACCAACTCCACACAGCAGATCGGCAGTTTCCTCTCCAACGGGCTTGCCTGCGGCCCCAACGCAGACGCCGACCAACCGGGCGCGAGTGGATACGCGATGGACTCCATCCCCGAGAACTACCTGGACCTCTACATGGAAGCGGGAGAGGATCGTGGCATCCCCTGGAACATCCTCGCCGGGGTCGGGCAGGTGGAGTCCCACCACGGGCGGTGGGATGGGCCGGGCATCACCGAGGGGCACAACGACTGGGGAGCGGCTGGCCCCATGCAGTTCGGTGCCCTGGACGGCTCCGCTGCCGGCAACAGTTGGGGTGGCGAACCGATCCAGGCCGTCGACGATCGCCCCGACGAGGGTTTCGGCGTCGACGGCAATGGCGACGGCATCGTCAATGTCTACGACCCCGCGGATGCGATTCCGGCCGCCGCCGACTATCTCCTCGCGGCAGGTCTGGAGACGGATGTACGTCAGGCGATCTTCGGATACAACCACGCCTGGTGGTACGTGGACGACGTGATGGAGTGGGCCGAGCGGTACGCCGACGGTGACTTCGACACGTCGGGTTCCATCCAGACGGCCGTTCTGTGTGAGCTGAACACGGACGGGCTGCCGATCGGACGGGCACCTGACGAGATCACGCAGGCCGTGGTCGACTGGGCGTTGGCGCAGCGGGGGAAGCCCTATATCTGGGGCGGAACGGGACCGGTCGGTTTTGACTGCTCAGGGCTTATGCAGAAGGCCTACGAGAGCATCGGGATCACTATTCCCCGTGTCTCCCAGGACCAGTGGGGATTCGGGCCCGAGATTCCCATGGGGGAGGAACAGCCGGGTGACCTGGTGTTCTTCGATGTCACGAGGGCTGGTGAACCTCCGGGCCCCGGGCATGTGGGAATGGTGGTCGGTGACGGGCTGATGGTGGAAGCCTGGTGCACCAACTGCGGTCCGATCGCGGTGCGCGAGTACGATGACCCCAACCGCGCGAACATCTTGGGGTTCACGCGTCCGTCGCAGCACCCGAACGTGCTCGCCCAGTTGGAGGCACAGGATAACCGTGGCTGACACGAAGGAGCCCGTGCGGAAGAAGGGCCTGCACGGTTGGCGGGCGGCGGCGGCGGTCTTCGGCTGTGGAACGCTCGCGGCCTTCGGTGTCTTCGGTGCAGTGATCGGTGTGCTCAACCTGCTTCTCGACACAGCGGCCTCCGGGTTCAGCTCCGACGGTGAGGATATTCCCGCGGTTGCCCAGTCGGTGCAGCCGCGGGCGGAGTTGGAACCCGGAGCTCTGGATCTGTGTTCTGATTATTTGCCGCAGATTTCAGACATCACCATTGCGAGTGAGCTGACCGCAGAGCATTCAGACGAGGCTCAAGATTCCAGTTTCAGCAGCGAAGTTGCTAGGACGGTTACTGGTCGATGTACTTTTGAGCTTACGCCGCAGTTCGGAACTGTCAATAAATGGCTCTTCGGGTTTGAGTTTGAGGCTGTGATTCATGATCCAAGTCAGAATCGTGATCAGGTGGCTTCGAGTATTTTGCAACAGCGTTTGACTGACGTGGAAGGCGAGTTCGAGTCTATCGAATCACAAGGAGAGCACGATTGGGCCGACGCCTCCCGATCTTTCTATGGAGAGAATGCAGATGGTGTATCCCAGTACGTTGTAGTTTCGCAAACTCGAAGTGCAGTTTATACCATCATATTTACAGGAGATCCCGAGTCTGTGGACAACGGGGCCGTTTCCGAATTTGACTTTGAACGCCAGGCAGAGGTCCTGGCCGGACGCCTCCACGACAGGTTCTACAGGGTTATTCCGGAGTGAAGTTCTGAGGACGAATGTCAGGCGACGCCAGCCATGAAGTGGTGGCGGCACAGCGTCGTGTACGACTCGTTGCCGCCGATGTGCACCTGTTCGCCCTCGTAGACCATCACGCCGTCGACGACCCGCGCGTTGTGCGTCGCGCGCTCACCGCACCAGCATCGCGCGGACACCGGCAGCACCTCGATCTTGTCGGCCAGCTCGACCAGTCGCTTGGAACCGGGGAACAACCTGCCCTGGAAGTCGGTCAGGATGCCGTAGCAGTACACGTCGACGCGTAGCCCGTCGACGACCCCCGCGAGCTGTCCGACCTGCTTGAACGACAGGAACTGCGCCTCGTCGCAGATGACGTAGGGGGCCTTGCGCTCGGCGATGTCGTCGTACAGGTCGAGGTCGTCGCTGACCTCGATCGCGGGCGACTTCAGACCCAGGCGCGACGAGATGATCCCCGCCCCGGCGCGGTCCTGTTTCGTGTACAGCACGCCCCCACCGCCGCGCGAGTGGTGCTCCTGGAGAGCCATCGTGCTCTTGCCCGAGTTCATCGACCCGGTGAAGTACTTCAGCTCCGGCATGCCTCTTCCTCGGTCGCGGACGCTGCCCGGCGGCTCGGGCTCCCTCGCCGTGGCCAGCAGTGAAGATACCAGCGGGCCCCGCTCCCCGGAGAATCACCGTTCGCTGGCCCGCATCCCTTCCGTCACCTGGGTTTTGCGCGACCGTATCCGGGAGTCCTGTGTGACCGCCTCGTTTCCGGCCTCGGGTCTCGGGAGGTCGGCCAGAGCCGAAAACGCGGGTGTGGGATGTCGCACCCGGATCCGCGACTCTCCGTCGCCCCCGGTGACCGTGAATGTCCATCCCGTCAGTGCGGTCGGCGGTGGTCGGGCCGTACAGGGCGCGTGACGTACGGCCTACTTTCGGCGGGGCGGGAAGTGGCCCAAGGGACGGACCGACCGCTTCGATATATTTGGTCGCCGGTTGCCCGAATGGGGGTGGAATTTCGGAGGGGGATGTGGCGTTGCGGCGTGCTCAGGTCACTCGCTTGGTGGAGAGCAGATGGTTTTCCAACCTGATGCTCCTGGTGATTCTGGCCAATGCCGCCGTTTTGGGGTGGGCCACCTACGGAGGTTCGGCCCTTCCGTATCTCCTGCTCGTGGAGCGCCTGTTCATCGGTGTCTTCGTCATCGAGTTGGCGCTCAAGGTCTACGCCTGGCGAGGACAGTACTTCCGCAGCGTGTGGAACTGGTTCGACTTCCTCGTCGTGGTCGTGTCGGTCATCCCCGCGACCGGCCCGTTCTCCGTGCTCCGGGTGCTGCGCGTGCTGCGGATCCTGCGGATCATCAGCGTCGTGCCCCAGATGCGGATGATCATCACGGCGCTGTTCCGCTCGGCCCCCGGCATGGGGACCGTGATCGGCCTGCTCCTGGTGATCATCTACTCCGCGGCGGTCCTCGGGCACCAGCTGTTCGGGGCGAACGTGCCGGAGTACTTCGGCGACCTGGGGACGACCCTCTACACGCTGTTCCTCGTGATGACCACCGAGAACTGGCCGGACGTCGCGGATGCGGTCGCCGCTCACCACCCGATGGGCTGGATGTTCTTCGTCCTCTACATCGTGCTCACGACCTTCATCATCCTCAACCTCGTCATCGGTGTGATCGTCACGTCGATGGAGCAGGAGGTCGACAAGAGTATGTGGGCGGAGGACCAGGAGCTGGAGGAGATCCAGCACAAGGCCGTGATGGATCGACTCGCTGAGCTGAGCCAGCAGGTGGAGCGCCTGGAACGGTTGGTGCGTGAGCGCGAGGGACAGCCGGTGAGCCCGCCCGGAAGTGAGAACTGACGATTGTGGGCGGAGAACACCCGGAGGCCCGGGGGAGGGCGTCCGGGTGTCGAGTGCGTGGGTGCTAGAGCTGAGCGGCCCTGAGGAAGGTCGCCCACTCCGCAGCGGAGAAGGGGAGGTACCCGGCGTCGGGGTGCTTCGAGTCGCGGATGGCGGCTCCGCTGGGAAGGTCGCCGACCTCGACGCAGTTGACCCCCTGTCCGCTGTAGCTGCTCTTGCGGAAGTTCGTGGGGATGTGTGCGACCTCGACGCAGTTGACGTCTCGGCCGCTGTAGCTGCTCTTGCTGAACTTCAGCGCGGGTGATCTCAAGTGGTGCTCTCCAAGGTGCGTATCTGCTGGGTGATGTACTCGGCGGTCTCGGCGGCACTGATCGCCGAGGCCTGGACATCCCCAAAGGTGGCGGCGTACAGCTCTACATCATCGGGATCCTCGAGATACAGAGCATCGCTCAGAGTCTCCACACACACGATGGAGGAGTCCAGAGGGTTGGGGAAGTCCAGGATCGTGAACGAGGCAGTGAGCCCAGAGTGTGCGCCCTTGCTGAGAGGGAGCATCTGAACATCGATGTGCGGCATCTGAGCCATGTGAAGCAGGTACCTGAGCTGGCCAGCTAGCACCTCAGGTCCGCCTATGAGACGTTGGAAGGCGGACTCATCGACGACCGTTCGTAGGTGCACAGGAACGAACCGGGTGAGGATCCCCCTGCGTTCCATTCGTGCTTCGGTGCGCCGTTCGATCTCCTGGGGATTTGCGTAGCGTCCGCCCTTGAAGATGGCCGCCGCGTAAGCAGGAGTTTGGAGCAGGCCAGGGATCACCTGGGACTCGTACGTCCGAAGGACGGATGCTTCCGCCTCGAAGTCCGGTAGCGACTCGTTCCGGAAGACGTCCTTGTACCTTGACCACCATCCTCGCAGGCGGGCATCCTTCGCGAGCGCGTGCATGGAGTCGCGCTTCTCCGCGTCGCTGATCCCGTACAGATCCATGAGTTTGTCTAGATCGTCTGGTTTTATTCGTTTTGACTCGCTGGTCTCCATTTTTGTGACTTTGGGGGAGCTCCACTTCAGCTCCTTGGCCACGCTGGTGGAGGAATATCCGGAAGCGAGGCGGGCGCGGCGGAGTTCGGTCGCGAGTCGTCGTAGGCGCAGAGATGGGCTTCGGGGGTCTTGCATGTCGTGAGCCTAACTTGTTACTCGTGGGTAGAATTCTAGATCAGCTTGCAAAACTCGAAGAATAACGGTTATCTGGATGGCGTAGTCACCGGCGGATCACTGAGGGTTCTTGCTGGTCAGGCTACGCCGTGCCCCATCCCGTCGTCACGGGATTCTCGAACTCACCTGTTGCGGGCACAATTCATCCCTTTTGTCCGTACTCCGACATGTCAAGGAGTGTGTTCGTCATGCCCGCGACCTTCGCGATGCCGTCCCTCGGCGACGTCACCGTGCCGCTCTCGACCTTCATCCGGCCCCGGTGCAGGCACTACTTCTCGGGTCGGCCCGAGCGCTCCAACTACCGCGTCCGGCGCTATGACTTCCCCGGCACCCCGGTCGTCATGCCGCTGGTCAGGGCGTTCCTCGACACCTGCGCCGCGACCGGGTCCGAGGACTACCGCTACCTGTTCACGCTCCTCGGCTCCGAGTTGGCCAACAACGCCATCCGGCACACGCGTTCGGGACTGCCGGGCGGGACCTACAGCCTCGTCGTCGACCGGCACCGCGACGGTCTGCACCTGGTCTGCCGGGACAACGGGACGGCCGGATGCGCCAGGGAAGGCGTCCCCGCCGCCAATCCGGACAACGTCTGCCTCAACGCCGAATCCGGCCGGGGGCTCGCCCTGGTGGACGCGTTCGCGACCGACTGGGGGAGCGACGCGCGCGGCCGGACCCGTCACGTCTGGTGCTACCTGGCCTTCGACCTCGAAGACAGCCTGTGGGACGCGAGCCCAACAGCATGACACTCACGGGCCGGGCGTGCCCATCTCTGCCGCGCTCGGCCCGACCTCACATCCCCCGCCCCCGTGTACGACCCACACCCACAGGCAGGACGCGATGTTCAAGAACCTTTCCGTCTTCACTCGCTCCGGCGGCGCTCCGAGCGCCCACACCCCTGAGCTCGCGGGCCCGTGTGCTCCGGCGCTGAGGAAGGCGCTGACGCTCGGGCCGGTGTGTCCGCGCTGTTCCCACCCCACGTGCCGGACGATCCGAGCGCAGGCTCTCCCCCTCCTCGGCGGACACCGCGCCGAGTATTCCCATGAGCACGCCAAGGCCGCCGCGATCCAGGTCCGCTACCGGCACCTCGTGATCTGGTTCGGCGAGGCGACCCAGTCGTACTGGGTGATGACCGGCGACGGCCTCCAGGAGGCCGAGGACATCGACGCCCTGTTGCTGATGCTCTGGCCGCACGCGGACCCGGTTCCGGATCCTGAGCCCGGACCGGTGCCGTCCCGGCGACCGTTGATTCCGTGGCCCCGCCGCGAGGCCCGCCACCCGGTGTCCGTCGCCAGTTGACCTGCCCCGCCGCGCGGATCGCAGCCGTGACCGCGCGCGAGAACGTCCATTCCCGCTGCAGGGCAGCGGCGGGTGCGGCCCGCTTGCCAGGCCGTTCCTCATGGAAGCCAGGACGGTGTCACTCGGTGGCTCGTCCTTCGGCTTCTTCCTGGAGCTTTTCGCGGAGCCAGTCCGGGATGTACTCCTCGTCGCGAGGGAAGTACTTCAGGTCGACCGTGAACCCGTGCGCAGTGGGGAAGGTGATCTGGGGATCTTCGTCGTAGTTGAACTCGGCATTGAACGTCCCGGGAGGAGTGATGACGTACTTCATGGAGAACCAGGTGCCCTTGCCCTCCTGGTACATCCCGGCTCGAAGTTCGTCGACTAGCAGGCTGATCGTGGGAGGGGGGGAAACCCTGGAGTTCGATCCATCCTCGTGTTCCACTTCCACGATGCCTGTGGAGTGCTCGATGACAGATTCCTCGAGGTACGTAATCCTGCTCCAGCCATCCGGAACTCTCCCGAGAATTTTTTCGCCGATCTGCGTCAGGATTGTCTGCTGTTGAATCGGGTTCAGGTGTCCCTTTTTGAAGTTGTGGGTTGTCATATATTTCTTCACTCTTCCGTGTTCGTGAGAGGAGGCAGATTCATATAGCGTTGGACTCTCATTGGGACTCCATTGAGTTCCCATTCGACTATGATCTTGCTTGGTGGGGGCGGAATCATCCTATCAGGGTCACTCGGGTGTGGCACGGATGGAAGATTGGGATCGTAGATATTGGAAATCCTTACGTCGATTTGCGGGTTCGTGGGATTGAGGGCTAATGCCGCATCCCATGAGCCGTCGTTGAATCGAGGGTCGCTGAAGCCGTGCCATTTGTCCTTTTGCTGCATGATTCCACGCCAGGACCGTTCGAGGTTGCGGAAGCTTCCGTCGATGCCTCCCCTGGCCTCTTCGGGGATGTCTGGCAGCGCGGTCTCGGTGCGGTTCTGGTTGACATCGAACCGCATCGGAACCTGGTTGAGGCGCTCGCCGATACCGAAGAACTCGGCGTACCCGATCAGGTGCCCTCCGTCCCATTGGATGTTCTGGTACTGGGGTGCCTCTCCGGGACCGAACTCCTCCCTGAGTTGTTTGTTAAGCTCTTCGAAATATATACGCCCCTGGGAGTTGACCCAGTTCTGTTCGCCCTCGTTGCGGACGTTTGTTCCGCTCCGCAGGGTGCCCTCGACCGATTCGGTTCTGCCGAGACTGTCGGTGCGATACGTGTAGCTGCCGTCGACCACGTAGGTCATATCCGGGCGGGGGTTCATGAATTCGGGATGCTCGGAGTTCCAGCCGTCGGAACTGGCGCGGACCTCGCGGATCTTCCCCTGGCTGTCCGTGATGTACTCGGTGCGGAGATCGCTGCCGTGTTCCAGCAGCGTGTAACGCGTGTCGGGGTCGAGTTGAACACCGTCGCCGAATCGCCGTCCCTTGTCCGGGACCAAGTCCCTGTGATCGGGATTGCCGGGGTCGACGGTCTGAGCGGACAGAGGCGTGTCGCCACCGTCGCCGCCACCGTCGCCGCCACTGTTGCCGCGCACATTGAGACCGCCGCCGATGTTGGTCGTCCGGCGCGCGCCACTATGGGTGTCCGGTGCACCTTGGATCCCCTCACCGCCGTCAGCGTGATCCGACGCGTTGCTGTCACCGGGCGGAGAGTCCGGTCCTTTGTCGTCTGCCGCACTGTTCGTGACGTCCGGGGCGCGGTCGCGCAGGTTCACGTCGCCGTCGTGCTGGGTGCCCGGCAGGTCGTCGCTCATACCGATGCCGGTGAGGTCCACCCGGCGTTCCGCGGCCGGGCCGGGGATGTCCCCGGTCGCGGTCAGCGTGTCGTCGCCGCGACCGCCCACGCCCGCGGGAACCCGCGCGCCATCGGCCTCCGGCCCGTCCGTGTCGCTGTGCGGCGAAGCCTCCCAACTTCCCGGGGTGCCGTCGGAGCGGACGTCGTTCTCCAGGAAGTCGCCTTCGTACTGCTCCCGGAGCCGTGCGGCCTCCGGAGAGGTCGGGTCGAGCACGTCCTGGACCGTCACGACGTCGGCGAGGTCCTGCGCGGTCGGATCCTCGGGTGCGGCTCGACGGTGGTGGGGGGAGTCGGCGGACTCCGCGCCGCCCGCGCCGAACCGGGCGGTCAGCCGCTCCACCGCGCCCTGGGCCTCGGCCAGGCGCTCACGGCTCAACCCGCCCAGGTCGAAGCTGGACGTGTCGATCCGGAACAGCTCCCGCGAACCACCGACGAAGTTCGGCAGGTTGAGGTTGACGCTGATGCCAGGCGAGTCCATGTCGGGCAGGTCAACGTCCGGCACCCGGGAGTCGCCCATGCGGCTGATGATCGCCGCGCCCCGCCAGGCCATCAGCGGCACGCCGACCGCCGCCCCCACGCCGGTCGCGGACAGGGCCGCGCCCAGGGCCGTGACGCCGATGTTGAGCACGGCGGTGCCGATCACGTAGCCGGGCCGTTCGCCCCACTCCTCCCACGGCACCACCGCGTGCGCGGCGTCCCTCCACGCCGACCCCACGGTGCCCCAGCCGGACCAGCCCCAGTCGTCGGACTCGGCGTCGTACATGCCCACCAGCGACGCGACTGACTGGGCACTGCTCTCCCACTGCTCGACCATGGCGTCGCCCCAGGACATCTCGAACCAGCCCTCGGAGCTGTGCGCGCCGACCATGGCGCCCAGGCCCTCGACCGCGCCCACGACCCAGTCGCCCACGGCGGCGCCCACGTCCACCCACCAGTGCTCGTCGGTGGCGGCCACCTCCATGCCCCACGCGGTGGCCAGGTCCGACAGGTCCTGGTCGTAGCCGTGGTAGAAGACGTCCGGGTCGAGCTCGCCGCTCTCCGGCATGGCGGCGAACCTGGTGCGGTCCGGGATCCCGGCGTTGATCCGGTTGGCGCAGGAGCGCTCGGCCTCGGCGTACTCCTCGATGAGGGCCAGGCCCCGGTCGACGTAGCCCTGGTTCTCGGCGACGTCGGGGCTCTCCCCGATGCCGAAGAAGCCCTTGATCCCCTCGGCCTCACGCCACTCGTCGCCCTCGGCGTCGATCCGGTTCCGGAACTCGTGGGCTTCGCCGCGCAGGGTCTCCCAACGGGACTTGATCCCGCTGAGCGCGTCGGCGAAGTCCTCCAGTGCGCTGGCGGTGCCGTTCAGGCCTTCCGAGACGGTGTCGCCGTCGGCGGCCACAGGGTTCAGGACGGTGTAGAGCTCTCCGGCCTCGGGAGCGGTGTAGCAGCCGGTCAGGCCGCCCCAGGAGGCGTCGATGTCGTGGCCGATGCCGCTGATCGCCCCACCGGACGTGCGCAACCTGGAGGCGAGGGTCTCGATGTAGCCGGGCGAGGGGGTGGGCACCGGGAAGGTGGCGGGGCTGATCCTGCCGTCGCCGTCGGTGAGCATGCCGGTCTGCTCTTCGATGGACAGCGGAGCACCGGCGGCGGGCGTGTCGGCTGGAGGCACAGGGGGTCCTTCGCTGAGGGGGCGGGGTGGGATCAGACCGCTCGCGCGTCGCCGGGCGGGGGAGCGGGGGGCTCCGGTTCGGGCACGACCCCGGCGTTGCGCTGGGACTCCAGGGCCATCTCCCGGTTGCCCTCGACGTACGCGGTGGTGGCCTCGCTGGTCTGTTCCAGGGCGTTGGCGGTCAGGCTGAGCATGTCGCCCATGAGGCCGAAGTGGTGCTCGGCGAACTCGCCCAGCGCGATGCTGATCGGGGCGCTGTTGATGTGGCCGCTGGCGAGGGTGATGTCGGTCTCCAGACGGTCGACCTCCCCGAGCAGGCCGTCGGTGCCGCCCTCCTCGCCGAGGTGGGCGGCGGTGGCCGACAGGACGGAGCCGACGTCCTGGGGAGTGATGTCCCAGCTGGACAAGGGTGGGGCCTCCTGCTCAGAGGGTGGTGGCCGGGTCAGTCGGACGTGCGCGCGCCGAACGCCTCGGGACGGAAGCCCGGGGGCGGGGGTAGGTCGGCCGTGCCGGTGTCGTCGGGGGAGTCCTGGGCCCGGGCGGCCTCGACGGTGTGGTGCATCCGGTTCAGAGCCGAGCGGACGCGGGCCAGATCGGTGCCGGAGCGCGTCCGCAGGTGGGCGAAGGCGCGTCGCAGCCGCGCGTCGGGTGCGAGCGCGGGGGTCCCGCCGTCCGCGCCCTCACCGGATACCGTCGATCCCGGAGCCGGGCGGGGGGACTCCTCGCCGTGGTCGAAGGGGACGACGTCGAACTTCACGTCCCACCTCCTTCCTGATCCTCGCGGTTCGAGTGAGGAGTGTGCCGCCTGGCTCGTCCCGATCGGCGACGTCGCGCGTCGGAGACGGAACTGTCTGTAGGCGTTGTCCTGATTTTGTCAGGTTTTGGGGACGTTTGCGGTGTGCGGTGAGCCGCACAGGGGTGCGGTGCGGCCGTTTCCGGAACGTCGAACCAGGTCAGCACCGTGCGCGGTGGCGGAGGAACGGGCGGTGACCGCTTCCGGCCACGCCCCTGGGCGTCGGGCGTGTGACCGCTTCCGGTCACGCCGCGCGGCCCGCCGTGACCGCCCCGCGCCTTCCCGTTCGGGGAGAGCCGTCGGTCCGGATCCCCACGCCCACGCAGGTGAGGCACGACCGCCGACACCCCGAGCGCGGCGTCCGGGAGCCCGCCCGGATCCGCGCGCTGATCCCCAGCGGCCCCGGGAGCCTCGTCCTGACCTCGGGGACGGCCCCGGCCTGGGCGAACGCCACGTGCGCGACTGGGGCACGACCGGGACCGCAGACGCCCGCGGAGGGGTGGCGAGGGGTGTGGCAGGGCGTCGACGGCCGCTCCTGCTCCCGGGCGCCGTGCCGGTCCAGGGCCGTGGTCGGTTCAGGGGGACGGCCGAGGCCGGAGCGTCCCGGGGCGGGCGCCGGTCAGGACGGCGGCGTCCAGTAGGCGACGAGGCGGCCGACCCCGTGCTCCACGCCGCGCCACGGCGCGTCGAGGGCGAGTACCGCGACCGCGCTGGCGGGGAAGCCGGAGATGTTGAGCTGGGCCAGCAGGTCGCCCTCGGCCTCCCCGGCCAGGGTGTCGGCGAGCCAGTGGAGGCCGGGGTTGTGGCCGACGATGAGGAGGTCGTCCACGTCGTCGTCGACCTCCTGGAGGAGGGTGACCAGGTCAGAGGGGGTGGCCTCGTAGAGCCGCTCGTCGTAGGAGGTCCTGGAGGGGGCGGGCAGTTCGCGGCCGGCGAGGGTCCAGGTCTCCTGGCAGCGGACGGCGGTCGAACTCAACACCAGGTCGAAGTCGAGCCCGTTCTTCGCCAGCCAGCGACCCGCGGCGGGGGCCTGTTCGCGCCCGCGATCGGACAGCGGGCGTTCGTGGTCGGAGTCATGGGACCAGCTGGCCGTGGAGTGGCGCAGGAGCGCGACTCGGCGTGTCTTCTCACCCATGGTCGTGATGGTCGCACAGAGTGACCGGCCGCGCGGCAGAACCGGGAAACCCGACCGGCGGCGCGGAGGGCTCCTGGGCGCGGCCCGTGCTCACTCCGCGGGGTGTCCGGTGACGGACTCGACCAGGGTGCGGCGCTCACCGGGGGCCTCCGGGCGTACGGAGGGAGCCAGGCCCTCCAGGTCGGAGGGGGAGTCCGGTGGCGACGTCAGGCTCACGACCGTGCCGTCGTCGAGGCGGACCCGCAGTTCGCCGGGGGTGCCCGGGCCCCGGTCCACCAGGACGGAACCGCCGGCCTCCCGGCAGGTCACCCCGGGGAAGTCGCAGCCCGCGCGGACGCCGTCGCCGTGCGGGTCGAACGCGGTCGACCCGCCCCAGGAGTGCACGTGGACCGTCGCGCCGTCCGCGCCGCGGTAGGTGAGACGCAGGGCGTCGTTCACCTCGTGGACGCACTCCACGGACCAGTCCGGATGGTCGAGGACGGCGATCGTCTGCGTGAAGTCGGCGATCTGGTCGCGTGAGCGCTCCTCGGCCGCCCACGCCCGCATGACCTCCGAGGCCGACGGCAGCGACACCAGCGCCGCGACGACCACCGCCGCGGCGGGCAGCGGGCCGGGCGGCCACGGGTACGGCAGCCGGTCCACCAGGACGCACACGGTCAGGGCGGCGGTGGTGATCACCGCGGTGAGGAGGGCGATGTTGACGGCGAGGCCCCCGGGGAACGGGGTGAGCGCCGGAGCCAGGTACGCCACGACCACCGGCGTGGTCATGGCGGTGGCGGTCACCAGTGCCGCCGTCGAGGTGGGGTGGTGCGCGCCCGCTCCCTCCAGCCAGCGGGCGGACAGCCACATCATCAGGAGGATGGCGCCGACGATGACGGGGGCGAAGAGCAGCGCCCACTGGACCGCGCCGCTGAGCGCCAGCGCGCGGACCGCCGCCCAGACGCCGAGCGGGAACAGGGACATCAGCGGCGAACCGACCAGGCACAGGGCGAGCACCGGCCCGACCGCGGATCCGCGCGGTCGGATCGTGGGCGATCGTGTCAGCACACCGTACATGACAACCCGGATCATCTCCCTGGCGGTGACAACACGCTACGCCTGTTCAGGCTTGGGCGCCAGATGTGCAGCGCCCGATTCGGACTTGACACGAGGCCCCGAGGGTCGAGTCCGGTTCAACTGCGCCTGTCACTGGGTCAACAGCCGACGGTCGAGAGTCAACGGCGAGCGGCGGCGGCGTCCCGGTCGGCTCCGCGTCCCGGGTGGACCCCGGGATCCGTCCCTGGCGCGGTCTAGGAGCCGAGTTCGCGGCGGTACTGGCGGCGGAAGGCGTTGAACCACGCCCAGTCCGGGTCGAGTTCGCTGCGGAGCTTGACCTTCCCCTCGGGCCAGTCGACCAGCTGGGCCTCGAACTCCGGCAGGACTCCCGACTCCGGGTCCAGGTAGTAGTGGTAGTGGCGCTCGCCGCGCTCGGTCTTCTGGGCGAACAGCGCGCCGTTCCGGCCCAGCACGCCCTCCAGCCGGGCCTCCAGGTCGCCCAGCGCCGCCTCGGAGACCTCGATCGGGCGCTTCTCGGCGTCCATGGTGGCGAAGGGGACGACCACCTGCACGTACAGGGAGAGCGCGGGGAAGTCGCGGCGGGTCAGCGGGTGGCGGATGAGGATCCGCACCGCGCCGAACAGCGGGTGGGCTCCCTCCAGGGTGACCCAGCCGTTGGCGCCGCCGAGCAGGTCGGCCATCTGGCGGGCCACCGAGGGCATCGAGGTGGGCGGGAGCGGGTCCAGCGGCGGCTCGTCCAGCGACGTGGTCGCACCGATCCAGCGGACCACGTCGTCCTCCCCCAGGGCGAGCAGGGTGACGTGTTCGGCCACGCCGCGACGCACGTCGTCGGGCAGGAACATGTTGTCGGGGTGGTAGACGCCGACCTCGATCTTGCCCGTCGACTGGTTCACGCGCAGGGACACCGACACGTGCGAGAGGTCGAGTTCGTGATCGCCCCAGGTCAGGACGGACGTGAGCTTCTCGTGGTCGGCCGGGCGGACGGGCTGGAACACCCACTGGTCGTCGGAGGGCGCGGAGCGGGCCCAGCGCTCGGACATGATCCGCGCGTCGTCGGAGGCGCCGGGCCGCAGGGTGACGGCGTGGGTGGGGCCACCGGTGAGCCTGGAGGGGTCGTCCAGCGCGGCGAGCTGTTCGAGGAGGGCGCTCGGGTCGACGTCCGGCGACAGGTCGAGGTCCTCGATGTCGCCGCCCTTCTGCTCCGGCGGGCGCCCCACCTCCCAGTCGAGGTCGGGGTGGATGCCCCTGACCAGGGCGGTGACGCGGTCGGCCACCTCGGCCGGGGCGGGTTGGCCGGACTCCACGGCGTTGGCCAGCGGTTCACGCACCTCGGGCCAGGCGTCCCAGAACGCGGTGACGGCGGTGGTGGAGTCGGCGGAGCGGCGACGACGGAACAGAGCCATGCTCCGATTTTCGCAGAGACCGGCGACCACCCTCGCCGCGCGGAGCGGGGCCGGTGCGCCTGACGGCGGCGGACCCGGGACGGCGCGGAGTGGCGCAATCCTCGTGGCCGCGACCCCCGCGCGCCGCATACGCTGGACGGCACTATGACTTTGCGTGTACTGGCAGCCATGTCCGGCGGAGTCGACTCCGCGGTCGCCGCGGCCCGGGCGGCCGAGGCCGGCCACGACGTCACCGGCGTTCACCTGGCACTCTCGAAGAACCCGCAGTCCTACCGCACGGGGGCGCGGGGCTGCTGCACGGTGGAGGACTCCCACGACGCCCGGCGCGCCGCCGACGTCATCGGCATCCCGTTCTACGTGTGGGACATGTCCGAGGAGTTCGACCGGGAGGTCGTGGCCGACTTCGTCGCCGAGTACGAGGCGGGCCACACGCCCAACCCGTGCCTGCGGTGCAACGAGAAGATCAAGTTCGAGGCGGTGCTGGACCGGGCGATCGCGCTCGGCTTCGACGCCGTGGCCACCGGACACCACGTGCGCAAGATCGACGGGCGCCTGGTGCGCAGCGTCGACCACGCCAAGGACCAGTCCTACGTCCTGGGCGTGCTCACCGCCGACCAGGTCGGGCACGCCATGTTCCCGCTGGGCGACTGCACCAAGGAGGAGGTGCGGGCCGAGGCGGAGCGGCGGGGCCTGTCGGTGGCGGACAAGCCGGACAGCCACGACATCTGCTTCATCGCCGACGGCGACACCGCCGGGTTCCTCAACCGGCGGCTGGGCGCCAGGCCGGGGCCGATCCAGGACGAGGACGGCAACGTGGTCGGCACGCATGACGGAGCGCACGCGTTCACGGTGGGCCAGCGCAAGGGGCTGGGGCTGGGCGGCGCCCCGCACCCGCGCTACGTGCTGTCCATCGAGCCGGTCGACAACACGGTGACGGTGGGTCCGCGGGACGCGCTGCGCGTCGACCGGATCACCGGCGCGCGTCCGGTGTGGAGCGGCTCCGAGCCGCTGACCGAGCCGACCGACTGCCACGTGCAGCTGCGCGCCCACGGGGAGGTGTACCCGGCCAGCGTCGTGCAGCGCGACGGTGTGGACGGGCCCGAGCTGGAGGTGCGCTTGGCGGAGCCCGCCACGGGCGTGGCGCCGGGGCAGGCCGTGGTGGTCTACGACGGCGACACCGTGCTCGGGTCGGCCACGATCGCGGCGACCGCTCGGGAGCGGGAGGCCGGGGTCGGCGGCACCGGGTCGTCGGCGGGTGTGTGACCGGCGCCCTGCCGTCGGCGGGTCTCCGACCTGGACCGCGGCTGGGAACACCCGCGTCAGAGCCGCCGCCCCTCTTGCCGAAGTTAGGTAAGGCATAGCATAGTGACGGCGAGATGAGGGGGCCTGGTCCATGCCTGAGTTCGGTTTCCTGGAGGGGCAGCCCTTCTGGATCGTCTACTTCACGCTGCTCGGTGTGATCCTGCTCCGGGTCCAGGCCACGTACTGGATCGGCCGGGGGCTGGGCGAGGGCGTGTCCCGCAGCCGGACGGGCAGGCGGCTCGGCCCGCGCCTGGAGACCGCGCGTGAGCGCATCGACCGGTTCGGCGCCCCCGTCGTCACCCTGAGCTTCCTGACCGTGGGCGTGCAGACCGCCGTCAACCTCGCGGCCGGGGCGATGCGCATGCGGTTCGGGCGCTACCTCGTCGCGATGTTCCTCGGGTCGCTGATCTGGGCCGGTCTGTGGTCGGTGGTGTTCTCGGGCGTGGTCGGGAGCTGGTGGGCGCTGTTCCTGGACTCGCCGTGGGCGGCGGTCGGAGTCATGGCGCTGGCGGGCGCCGTCGTCGCGGGCACGGTGTGGCGGTCGCGCCGCCGCGAGCGCGCCGGGGCCGTGGCGACCGCCGAGGTCGACGGAGCCGAGGGGGCGCCTACCTCGGCGCGGTGAGGATCTCGGCCCCGTCGTCGGTGATGGCGATCGTGTGCTCGCTGTGGGCCGTCCGGCAGCCCGTCGCACTGCGCAGCGTCCACCCGTCGGCGTCGGTGACGAGTTCGGCGGTGTCCGCCATGACCCACGGCTCCAGCGCCAGCAGCAGCCCGGGGCGGAGCGCGTACCCCCGGCCGGGCCGCCCGGTGTTCGGCACGTGCGGGTCCTGGTGCATCGTCGATCCGATGCCGTGACCGCCGTACTCGGTGTTGACGGCGTACCCCGCTGCGCCGAGGACCGTGCCGATGGCGTGGGAGACGTCGCCGACGCGGGCCCCGGGCCCGGCGGCGGCGATCCCCGCCGCCAGCGCGCGTTCGGTCGCACTGATCATCGCGACGCTCTCCGGGGGGCGTGTGCCGCCCACGACGAAGCTGACGGCGGCGTCCGCGGCGACCCCTCCGCGGGAGACGGCGAGGTCGAGGGTGAGCAGATCGCCGTCGGCGAGCGTGTAGTCGTGCGGCCGTCCGTGGAGCACGGCGTCGTTCACGGCCGTGCAGACGTGGTGGCCGAACGGGCCGCGTCCGAAGGGCGGCGCGTAGTCGACGTAGCAGGACAGCGCTCCCGCCTCGGCGATCATGGCCTCGGCCCACCGGTCGACGTCCAGCAGGTTCGTGCCGACTGTGCTCCGGCTCCTCAGCGTCCGCAGGATGTCGGCGACCAGTGCGCCCGTGTCCCGCGCCCGGTGCAGCCGGGCGGGCTCCAGGATCTCGATCACGCGGCTCTCCCGTCAGGTGGCGAATAACTATACCGGTCATACTGTACCGGTACGTGAATTCGCTCCATCCGCGGGCCGCCCTCCCCCGCGCCGCCCGGGCGCCCGGACCGCCGCGGACACGACCCCCCCCACGGTCACGCGTCACCCGCGCCCCGTTGCCCTAACCTTGGGCAACGTGACCGAACAGCACCGCTACCCCTGGCCCGACGCCTCCGCGACCGGTGTCGGGTCCTGGCCGGGGGAGGACCCCGACGAGGCCGTCCGCACCGTCCTCGGCGAACTCCCCGACCTGCCGCACCTCCCCGAGCTCCCCGCACGCGGCGTCGGCGCCGACATGGTCGGCCGCACCGGCGGCCTCCTCGTCGACTTCCCCATCGAGGTCCAGCCCAGCGGCTGGCGGGTCGTCGACAGTCCCGGCCGCGACGTCGCGCGCGCCACCAGCCTGATGTCCTACGACCTGGACGCCCTCACCGAGCACGCGCACGGCTTCCAGGGGGCCCTCAAGATCCAGGTCGCCGGGCCGTGGACGCTCGCCGCCTCGATCGAGCTCCGCTCCGGCCAGCGCCTGGTCTCCGATCCCGGCGCCCGCCGGGACCTGGCCGAATCCCACCTGGAGGGCGTCCTCGCCCACGTCGCCGACGTCCGCGGACGCGTCCCCGGCGCCCGCCTCCTCGTCCAGGTCGACGAACCCTCCCTGCCCGCCGTCCTGCTCGGCTCCCTCCCCACGGCCAGCGGGTACGGGCGGCTGCCCGCCGTCGACCGCGTCCACGTCGAGGGCGCCCTGCGCGTGCTCTTCGCCGCCCTCGACAGCGCCGGGGCGGTCCCCGTCGCGCACTGCTGCTCCGCGGGGGTCCCCATCGACCTCATGCGCCGCAGCGGGGCCCGGGCCCTCAGCCTCAACGCCCTGCTGCTCGACCGGGACCACGACGAGATGGTCGGCACCGCCGTCGAGGCCGGTGTCGGGCTGCTGCTCGGCGTCGTCCCCTCCCTCGACGGCACGCGCGCCGTGGCGGCTCGAATGTCCGACCCGGAGGCTACCGTCGATCCCGTACGCGAGCTTTGGAACCGGCTGGGAATCACCCCTGACCTGCTCTCCCGCGCGGTGGTCACCACACCCACGTGCGGGCTCGCGGGTGCCTCCCCCGGGCACGCGCGCGCCGCCCTCGACGCGGCCCGCGCCGGCGCCCGGGTCCTGCGGGACGAACCCCGCAGATAGGCACACCCCGGGTCCGCGACCGCGGCAGGCGAGCACGAGAGCAGAAGAAAGGCAGGCAGTGAGCGCGCACGACGACTCCACCCACGTTCCCGACGAGGTCCGCGACCGACACGAGCGGCTGTGTCAGGATCTGGACGACTACAGCTACCGGTACTACCTCGGCAAGCCCGTCGTCTCCGACGCCGAGTACGACCAGCTCATGGGCGAGCTGCTCGACATCGAGCGGCGCCATCCCATCCTCGCCACCCAGGACTCGCCGTCGCAGAAGGTCGGCGCCCCCATCAGCGTCGACTTCGCCGAGGTCGAGCACCTGGTGCGTATGGAGAGCCTGGGCAACGCCTTCGACCACGAGGAGCTGGGCGCCTGGGCCGACCGCGCCGGTTCCGAGGTCCCGGTGGACGCCTACCTGTGCGAGCTCAAGATCGACGGCCTCGCGGTCGACCTCGTCTACGAGCGCGGCCGGCTCGTGCGCGCGGCCACCCGCGGCGACGGCCGCGTCGGCGAGGACATCACCCCCAACATCCGCACCATCGACGTCGTACCGGAACGCCTCGACGAGTCCGTCCGCCCCGCCCCCCGGCTCCTGGAGGTGCGCGGCGAGGTCTTCCTGCCCGTCGAGGACTTCGAGCGCCTCAACAAGCGCATGGCCGACGCGGGCGACCACGTCTTCGCCAACCCGCGCAACGCCGCCGCCGGTTCGCTGCGGCAGAAGGACCCGCGCGTCACGGCCACGCGCCCGCTGTCGATGATCGTGCACGGCGTGGGCGCCTACGAACCCGCCGGCGGCGAGGGCTCGTCGGACGGCGCCGCCCTGACCAGCCAGTCCCAGGCCTACACGCTCCTCGGCGAGTGGGGGCTGCCGCTCAGCGACCGCTACGAGGTCGTCGACTCCATGGACGCGGTCCGCGCGTACGTCTCCCGCTACGAGCGCGACCGGCACGTGCCGGCCTACGAGATCGACGGCATCGTCATCAAGGTCGACGACTTCGGCCTCCAGCGCCGCCTGGGCTCCACCAGCCGCGCCCCCCGCTGGGCGATCGCGTACAAGTACCCGCCCGAGGAGGTGACCACCAAGCTCGTCGACATCAAGGTCGGCGTGGGCCGCACCGGCCGGGTCACCCCGTACGGCGTGATGGAGCCGGTGGTCGTGGCCGGGTCCGAGGTCGAGTACGCCACCCTCCACAACGCCCAGGAGGTCGCCCGCAAGGGCGTGCTGATCGGCGACACCGTGGTCCTGCGCAAGGCGGGCGACGTCATCCCCGAGATCGTCGGCCCGGTCGTCGACCTGCGCACCGGCGACGAGCGCGAGTTCGTCATGCCCGAGCGCTGCCCCGAGTGCGGCACCGGGCTCGGCCAGCAGAAGGAGGGCGACGTCGACCTGCGCTGCCCCAACGCCCGCTCCTGCCCGGGCCAGCTGCGCGAACGCGTCGCCTACATCGCCGGGCGCAAGGCGCTGGACATCGAGGCGCTCGGCTACGTGGCCGCCACCGCCCTGACCCAGCCCCTGGAACCCTCCGAGCCGCCGCTGCGCGACGAGGGCGACCTGTTCGACCTCACCGTCGACCAGCTGCTGCCCATCCGCACGTACGTCCTCGACCCCGACACCACCGAGCCCAAGACCGACCCCAGGACCGGCGATCCCAAGGTGGTGTCCTTCTTCGCCAACAAGGAGGGCGAGCCGAAGAAGACCGTCGAGAAGCTCTTCGAGCAGTTGGAGGAGGCCAAGGGGAAGCCGCTGTGGCGGGTCCTGGTGGCCCTGTGCATCCGGCACGTGGGCCCGCGGGCGGCCGAGGACCTGGCCCGCCACTTCCGCTCCATGGACGCCATCCGGGAGGCCAGCGAGGAGGAGCTGGCCTCCGTCGACGGCATCGGACCGACCATCGCGGCGTCCATCCGCGAGTGGTTCGAGGTCGACTGGCACGCCGAGATCGTCCGTAAGTGGCGCGACGCCGGGGTCCGCATGGAGGACGAGGCGCCCGAGTACGGGTCGGGCCTGCTCAAGGACCTGTCCATCGTCGTGACCGGGGGCCTGGAGGGCTTCACCCGCGACAGCGCCAAGGAGGCGATCGCCGAGCGCGGCGGGCGCGCGACGTCGTCGGTGTCCAAGAAGACCAGTTTCGTGGTGGCGGGGGAGAGCCCCGGCTCCAAGTACGACAAGGCGGTCAAGCTGGGCGTGCCGGTCCTCGACGAGCGGGGCTTCCACGTCCTGCTGGAGGCGGGGCCGGAAGCGGCCATGGGGGAGCGGACCAATCCGCCCGAGGACACCGACGGTGACGGCGACGAGGCCTAGACGCGCCGTGGTCCCCGGGGACGCCCGGACGGGCCGCGTACCGCGTCTCGGGCGAGCGTAGCCGGGGTCCTGCGCCGGAGGCGCCGGTCGGGAGCGGCGGAGGCCCGAGGCGGGCACGGCGGCTCCGGCCGGGGGAGTCCCGGCCGGACCCGCCTCGTCCACCGCCGTTACGCACCGTGTTTCACGGATAGTCCCGGGCACGCGACAGTTGGTGATGAAACCGCGTAAGCTGGACATCAAGCGCGTGGATGTGGACACATCCAAATCCCGGATTCGGCCATGAGGGGTGGCCGTTTCGTGGGAACCTCGACTCACAGGAGCGGCGGCGTCACAGGCGTCGCCGGCCTCCGCGTCCCCCTCACGAGGACCACGGATGAAGGACCCCATCAGCACCAGGGACATCGGTCCCCGGGTCGGGACACCACTCTGGCTGTACATGGCGAGCACCATGGTCGCCGGTCTGGGCCTGCTCGTCTTCGCCAGCCTCGAACTCGGCCTCGCCCAGCTCCAGTCACTCGTCTCCGAACCGCTGCTGTGGGTCCTGCTGTGCATGATCGTCCTCGGTGAGCTCAGACCGATCTCCATGCCGGGCCAGCCGCCCAACAGCGGCACCCCCACCTCCCTGCCGTTCTCCTTCGCCGTCGTCCTCTTCTTCGGCCTCCCGGTCGCCGCCCTCCTCCAGGCCGTGGCGACCGGTGTCGGCGGGTTCGTCCGCGGCCACGCCGCCCACCGGATCGTGTTCAACGCCGCCCAGTACACGCTCTCCCTCGGCGTCGCCGACGCGGTCCTGCGCCTGGCCCTGCCCGCCGTCCTGGACGTCCCCTGGATGCCCGAAGGCGGCGAACTCGTCGCCGTCGCCCTCGCCGGAGCCGCCTACTTCGCGGTCAACCGCGTCCTGGTCATGTGCGCGGTCGCCATGCACGAACGCGCGCCGCTGGCGCAGGTCATGGTCAAGGGGCTCGGCCAGCAGGTCTACGTCAACGGCGTCCTGCTCAGCCTCGCGCCGCTGGTCGTCACCGCCATGACCCACTCCGTGCTGTACGTGCCGCTGTTCGCCGTGCCCCTGGGCGCCCTCTACACCAGCGCGCTGCTCTCGGTGAAGCGCGACCACCAGGCCAACCACGACGAACTCACCGGACTGGCCAACCGCGCCCGCCTGACCGTGCGCGCCCGCCAGGACATCGGCCACGCCCAGCAGCGCGGCAGCCGGGTCGGCCTGCTCCTGCTCGACCTCGACCGGTTCAAGGAGGTCAACGACACCCTCGGCCACCCCACCGGCGACCGCCTCCTGCAGACCGTCGCCCAGCGGCTCACCCACAGCGTGCGCCCCGGCGACCTCGTCGCCCGGCTCGGCGGGGACGAGTTCGCCGTCCTGCTGCCCAAGGTCCGCGACACCGCCTCGGCCCGCGAGGTCGCCGCCCGCCTCCGCGACGCCCTCGCCGAACCCGTGCGCCTCGACGGCATGGACTTCGACCTGGAGGCCAGCATCGGGATCGCGCTCTTCCCCGACGACGCCCCCGACTTCGAGCTGCTCATGCAGCGCGCCGACGTCGCCATGTACGTCGCCAAGAGCGGCCGGACCGGCGTCGAGTCCTACGACCCGGGCAAGGACCGCAACTCCACCGCCCGCCTCAGCCTCTTCAGCGAACTCCGGCGCGGCCTCACCGAGGGCGCCCTGGAGATGTACTACCAACCCAAGGTCTGTCTCACCGACGGCCACCCCGTCGGCCTGGAGGCCCTCGCCCGCTGGCGGCACCCGACCCGGGGCCTGCTCACCCCCGACGAGTTCATGCCGGTCGTGCAGCAGTCCAACCTGTTCCGCGCGTTCACCGGCCAGGTCCTGGACACCACCCTGGCCCGCGTCGCGGACTGGCGCCAGGGCGGGATCGACCTGCCCGTCTCCGTCAACCTGAGCATGCGCGAACTCCTCGACCCCGCCCTGCCCGGCACCGTGGACGCCGCGCTGCGCGAGCACGGGGTCCCGCCCGAGCAGCTCGTCCTGGAGATCGGCGAACAGGCGCTCATCACCGACACCCAGGCCGCCACGGCCGCCGTCCGGGCGCTGCGCGGTCTCGGCGTCGGCCTGGCCCTCGACGACTTCGGCACCGGACACTTCACCCTCGCCCAGCTCGCCGGACTCCCCCTGGACGAGGTCAAGATCCACGAGTCGTTCACCGCGCGGCTGACCGACGACTCCGACAACGGCCACACCGTCGTCCGGGCCGCCATCGCCCTGGTCAGGGCCCTGGGGATGAGCGCGACCGCCGAGGGCGTCCAGACCCGCGAACTCGCCCTGGCCGCGGGGGACACCGGCTGCCACGCCGCCCAGGGCCACTACTTCTCGCCCGCGCTCGCCGCCCGCGACGTCACCGGGTGGCTCGGCGGAAGGGGCCGCGGCGCACCCGCCGCGGCCTCCGCCCGCCACTGCTCCGCGCGTCGGCGGTACGTCCCCCGGTCGGCGTCGGGACCGGTCACGGAGCCATAGGATTGGGCCGGTACAACAGTCCGCCGAAGAAACGGTTCACATGACCGCCATCACCCGCGATGAGGTCGCGCACCTCGCCCGGTTGTCGCGGCTGGCGCTCGACGAGGGCGAGCTCGACACGCTCGCCGTCCAGCTCGGTGACATCCTCACCGCCGTGGCCAAGGTGCAGGAGGTCGCCAAGGGCGACATCCCGCCCAGCTCGCACGCGCTGCCGCTGACCAACGTCTACCGGCCCGACGAGGCCCGACCCTGCCTCACGCCCGAGCAGGCCCTGTCCGGGGCCCCCGCGGTGGAGGACCAGCGCTTCCGGGTTCCGCGGATCCTCGGGGAGGAGGAGTGATGAGCGAGGTCGTCAGCCTGACCGCCGCCGAACTCGGCGCGGCCATCCGGGCCGGTGAGGTCTCCTCGGAGGAGGCCGCCACCGCCTACCTCGACCGGATCGGCGCCGTGGACGGGGAGATCGGCGCCTTCCTGCACGTGGGCCGCGAGTCCGCGCTCGCCCAGGCCCGCGAGGTGGACGCCCGCCGCGCCGCCGGCGAGGAACTGGGCCCGCTCGCCGGTGTCCCGGTCGCGCACAAGGACGTGTTCGCCACCAAGGACATGCCCACCACCGCCGCCTCGAAGATCCTGGAGGGCTGGCGCCCGCCGTACGACGCCACCGTCACCTCCCGCCTGCGCGAGGCCGGTCTCGTCATCCTCGGCAAGACCAACATGGACGAGTTCGCCATGGGCTCGTCCACGGAGAACTCCGCCTACCAGGTGACCCGCAACCCGTGGGACACCGACCGCATCCCCGGCGGCTCCTCCGGCGGCTCCTCCGCGGCCGTGGCCGCGTTCGAGGCGCCCCTGGCGACCGGCACCGACACCGGCGGCTCCATCCGCCAGCCCGCCGCCGTGTGCGGCCTGGTCGGCGCCAAGCCCACCTACGGCGGCTCCTCCCGCTTCGGGCTGATCGCCTTCGCCTCTTCCCTGGACACCCCCGGCCCGTTCGCGCGCAACGTGCTCGACGCCGCCCTGCTCCACGAGGCGTTCTCCGGCCACGACCCGCACGACTCCACCTCCGTCGACGCGCCGGTGCCGCCGGTCGTGGACGCCGCCCGCATGGGCGACATCGAGGGCCTGCGGGTCGGCGTGGTCAAGGAGTTGGACAGCGACGGCTTCCAGGCGGGCGTGCGCCAGCGCTTCCACGAGACCATCGAGCTCCTGGAGTCCCTGGGCGCCAAGGTCGTGGAGCTGTCCTGCCCGAGCTTCGACGCCGCGCTGTCGGCGTACTACCTCATCGCCCCCAGCGAGTGCTCCTCGAACCTGGCCCGCTTCGACGCCATGCGCTACGGCCTCCGCGTCGGCGACGACGGCACGCGCAGCGCCGAGGAGGTCATGTCGCTGACCCGCGCCCAGGGCTTCGGCGCCGAGGTCAAGCGCCGCATCGTCCTGGGCACCTACGCGCTGTCCAGCGGGTACTACGACGCCTACTACGGCAGCGCCCAGCAGGTGCGCACGCTCATCAAGCGCGACTTCGACGCCGCCTTCGAGAACGTGGACGTGCTGGTCTCCCCGACCACGCCGACCACCGCGTTCCCGATCGGCGAGCGCCTGGACGACCCGATGGCGATGTACCTGGCCGACCTGTGCACGATCCCGTCCAACCTGGCCGGGAACGCGTCGCTGTCGGTGCCGTGCGGCCTCGCCCCCGAGGACGGCCTGCCCGTCGGCTTCCAGATCATGGCTCCGGCCCTGGCCGACGACCGCACCTACCGGGTGGCGGCGGCCGTCGAGCGCGCCCTGGCCGAGCGCGACGGCGACCTGCTCGCCCGGAACCCCTACGCCGTGTAGCTCTGGCCGGATCGCCTCCTGCCCTGGAGGCGGTCCCGGAGCGCAACGTCCGTGCCCGCCGTGTCCGACACGGCGGGCACACGCGTGTCCGCCGGCCGTGGGCCGGGGCGGCTCGCCGCACGGGGCGGGCGGCGTGAACGGGCGAGGGGCCCGCCCGCGTGATCACTCACACGGACGGGCCCCTCGTGCGCGACCGCCCACGGCGGCCCCTGGGACTACTGTCAGCCCTCCAGGGACTCGTTGGCGGAGGACTTGCGCTTGCGGCTCAGGTAGATCGCACCGGCGCCGGCGCCCAGGGCCGCGAGACCGGCGGCCACCAGACCGGCCAGAGCGCCACCGGTGACCGGCAGGGACGGCTCGTCACGGTCGTCCGCGGGCGGCGTGGTCGGGGTCGGGGTCTCGGACGGGCTCGGGGACGGCGTCGGCGTGGGCTCCGGGCTCGGGCTGGGAGAGGGCTCCGGGCTCGGGCTCGGGGAGGGCGACGGCTCCTCCTCGACGGCGGTCCAGTTGGCCGTGGCGGAGGCGGAGACCTCGACCTCGCCCTCCTGGGCCGTGATGAGGGTCTGGGTCGGCTCGTTCTCGTCCTCGCCCTTGAACAGGCGACCGGTCTGCACCGTGGCGGTGGTGGACAGGCTGAAGGAGGCGGAGCCGTCCTCGGCGTCCCCGGGGACGGAGAAGCCGACGGTGTCGCCGTTGCCGACCGCGTCCACGGCCTGGCCGGACTCCAGGTCGACCAGCTCGACGCCCTCGGGGACGCCGTCGCCGAGCTCGACCGGGATGTCGCCCTCGACGCTGGTCTCGACGAGGAACTCGCCGACGGTCCCGCCCGCCTCGCCGGAGGCCTCGCTCGGCGTGATGCTGAGCGTGGCGTTGGGCTCGGCGGTCTGCGGGAGCTCCTCGGCGTTCCCGATGAGGTACTCGTAGATCGTCTCGATGTTCGGGTTCGCCCGGGTCAGCTCGGCACCGTTGCTGAAGTGCCAGATGGCGGCCTGGGTGGCGGAGAGCGCCTGGGCGTCGGTGGTCCGCCCGGTGGCGCCGGCGGCCTCGGCCAGCGCGGCGGTGTCGACGGCCGGGTACCCGTTCTGGAGGACCCAGTGCACCTTGGCGGGCTGGGCGAAGTCGCCCTGGCCCGGGTAGTTGCTCCAGGCGTCCTCGCGGTACCACGCGTCGCCGCGGATCGCGGTCTCGAAGTCGATGCAGTAGGTGGTGAGCGTGTTGCCGTTCTCCAGCTGGAGGTTGAACAGCGTCACTCTGGTGCGCTGGCCGTTCACCTCGATCCGCTCGCCGGACTCGGCGTTGCCGACGTACTGGCCGCGGACGGAGCCCTCGTAGGGCTCCGCCGGGTCGGCGGCCGCGGGGGCGGCCAGGCCGAAGGCGAGCAGACCCGCCACGGTGGCCGCGAGGCCGACACGGGCGGTGGAACGGGGGAGGTTCGAATGGATCAACTTGTGTCCCGGTTGTACTAGGGGTTACCGGTAGGCCCGGACGGGTGGACGTGGGGGGTGGAACGGGCACGGCTTCCACGGGCGGCGGCGCGACGAGTCTTCGGGGGTCGTCGCGGCCAACTGGGCGCTCACTGGACAGTCCGAACGCGTGAGGCACCGCGTCCGTGGGGCGGACGCGTCATCGGTGGGGCGCCAACGCGGGAGCGGGCCGCGTTCGGTGTGGAATGTCTGCCGCGGGCCCGATACTAGCGACCGCGTACGCCGTATCCAACCCACTCCGTGGAATTTGTCCTTGAATCGGACATGTACAAAACGCGGTGCCTTATGTCCTGATCCGGATCCCACGCCAGAGCGGAACCATACCGGTCAGTTCCGGCGTTTGCGACCCAGAACCAGAATGAGCAGGCCGGAGACGACCAGCGCGCCCGCGATGACCAGCAGGCCCGACAGCCAGGTCCCGGTGCCCGCGAGGCCGTCGCCCCCGACGCGTTCCTCCTCCTCGCGAGTGGGTTCGTCCGAGGGTGTGGCGTCGGGCACCTCGACCGGGCGCTCGGCGCCGGACGCGGACTCGGGGGAGGGAAGGACGGTCTCGGGCGGCCGCGGTTCGGGACTGGGGGGCGCCTCCGGCGCCTCGGCGTGCCAGGTGAGGGTCGCGGCGGTGGAACTCGTGGTCGTCCCGGGTTCCGCCGTGACCAGCGGCCGGGTCCGCACACCGTCGCGCCCGGTGAACAGGCGCCCCTCGGGCAGCGGCACGTCGCTGCCGCGCGCGTGCAGGGTCACCACCCCGGCCGGGACCGACGGGTCCACGTCGAGGTAGACCGTCGCGCCGCCGCGCACCCGGCGCACCTGCTCTCCGCCCGCGTCGACCAGCCAGGCCGCCGGGGCGCCCCGAACCGAGAGCTGGACCGGTGCCGTGCCCGCGCTGGTCACGGTGATCGGCCCCAGGGGCTCCTCAGGGGACACGGCCTCGATCTGGGACGGGGTGATCTCCAGGGACGGTGCCGCCGACTCGTCGGGGGCGCTCTCACTGCCCGCGACGAGGTGCTCGTACAGCGCGGCCACCGCGACGTCGTTGGCGGCCGGGTCCAGTTCGGCCCCGTCCAGCACGTGCCACAGCGCCGCCTGGGTGCCCGCGATCGCCTGGCGCTCGTCGAGGAACACGGTCTCGGAGGCCAGGGCCAGCTCCGTCAGACCCACGGAGGGATAGGAGTTGGCGACCACCCAGGCCGCCCGGTCCGCGGGGCCGGTCGCCGCGTCGGTTTCGGACCACTGCGTGCTGTCGTCCCACGCTGACTCGACGTAGGCGGTGCGCGGTTGCACCTCTCCCTCGGCGGTGGCCGTGTAGGCGCCCACGGAGTCGCTGCCGCCCAGCCGGAGGCTGAACAGGGCGGTGGGGAGTTCATCTCCGTCGGTGAGGACCACCGCCGTGCCCTCGACCGGGTCGCGGTCCACCCGGGAGAAGTCGTCGGCGAGAACGGGGGAAGCGCCGGCCAGTCCGCCGACCAGGGCCGCCGACGTCAGCACGGCGGCGCACCGACGCAGGATGCTCCACACGCTCACATGCTCCCCGCGAAAGGTCGGCGGCCCGATGGGCAGCCGACGAAACCACGATGTTGGGACACCCAGACTAACGGTCCGGCACCGTCGGTGACGGGGGCGGGGCACGACAGCGGCGCAATCGTGTGCTCCCCGTGACCTCCGGCGCGGGCGCCGCGGGGGCGCGAGGGAGTACCGGTCCGGAGGCGTAGGACACTGGCCGCATGCCGAAGATCCGACGGACGCGTCGTGGCGCCCTGAAGGCCGCGTGCGGTAGTTCGCCCGACGAGTACGCCTGGCCCAGCGGCCGCGCCGACCTGCCACGCGGGGGCGCCGACGGCACGGGCGGGCCGCGACCCGTGTCCGCTCCCGCCCGCCATTGGACCGCTCCCGACCCGCGAGCCGGGGCCACCCGCCGCCGGTTCGCGGCGGACGCCGCCGTGGCCGCGGCGCACCTGCTCGTCTTCGGCGCGCCCGTGCTGGACCGTGCCGGAACGGCCGTCGGCACATGGGCCGCCCTGTCGCTGCTCGGCGCGGTCAGCGCTGGGATCCTTCTGCGCTGGCGGTGGCCAGCCCGCTCGTTCGCCGTCGTCCTCGTGGTGAGTCTGGCCGGCCTGGGCACGGGGTGGAGCTCCGACCCCCTGACCGCCGCGGCCTGGACCCTGTACCCACTGGCCCTGACCTCGTCCGCCGGTGCGGCGCGCCCCCGCCACGCCGCCTGCCTCCTGGGCGGGGTGGTCCTGGCCGCCTCCATCGGCCCCGCCGGGGCGGGGCCGGCCGTGCTGACGGACCTGCTCCGGGCGGCCGTGGTGGGCTCGATCCTGCTCGGCGGAGCGTGGCTGCTCGGCCGGTCGGTCCACGAGCGCCGGATCCAGGAGGAGCACGCGCTCGCCGCCGCGACCCGCGAGGCCGAGGCCAGCGAGCGGCTGCGCGTCGCGCGCGAGGTACACGACGTCGTCTCCCACACACTGGGCGCGGTCGGCATGCGCGCGGGCGTCGCCCGCTACACGGGAGGCGACGATCCCGACTCCCTGCGGGCCGCCCTGTCCGACATCGAGGCCGCCACCCGGGCCGCATCCGACGAGCTCCGCCGTCTTCTGGGGGGCCTGCGCGCACCCGACGACGCCCCGCTGGCGCCCCAGCCCGGGTTGGCCGACCTTCCCGACCTGGCGGCCACGGCGCGCGGTGCGGGGATCACCTGCCACCTGCGCGTCGATGGGGCCGAGGACGTCCCGCCGAACACCGCCGCCAGCGTCCACCGCGTGGTCCAGGAGTCACTCACCAACGCGGTCCGGCACGCCCCCGGCACCACCTGCGACATCACCGTCACCGTGGTCGCGGACGGCGGCGGGCACGTCGTGGACGTGGTGGTCGCCGACACCGGACCGGCAGGGGACCACCGGCCCGCACCTGGCAGCGGAACCGGTCTGGTCGGCATGCGCGAGCGTGTCACCGCCCACGGCGGCGCCCTCGCCACCGGACCGCACCCGGACGGGGGCTACCGTGTTCACGCCCGTATCCCCTTCGGCGGCTGAGCCCCCGGACGCCGCCGCGCGGACCGGCGACCGACAGGACAGGAAACGACCTATGAGCGCCCCGGCCGAGAACATACGGGTCCTGATCGCCGACGACCAGGACCTCTTGCGCGGCTCCCTGCGCATGCTCCTCGACGCGGCCCCCGGACTCACCGTGGTGGGCGAGGCGCGCACCGGCCGTGAGGCGGTCGACCTGGCCGCGCGCCACCGGCCCGATCTGGTCCTCATGGACGTGCGCATGCCCGACCTGGACGGCCTGGCCGCCACCCGGGCGATCCGCGAGGCCAGCGACCGCACGCGCGTCGTCGTCCTGACCGTGTTCGACCTGGACGAGTACGTCTACTCCGCGCTGCGCGCCGGCGCCAGCGGCTTCCTGCTCAAGAACACCGGACCGGAGGAACTCCTGCGCGCCGTCCGCGTCGTCGCCGACGGTCAGGCGCTGCTGGCCCCGGAGGTCACCCGCCGTCTGATCGCCGACGTCGTGCGCGGCGGCGGGGTCCGCGAACCGCACCGTTGGAGGGGGATCACCCTGACGCCGCGCGAACGGGAGGTCGCCACCCTCGTCGGGCGCGGGCTCTCCAACGCCGATATCGCCGAGCGCCTCACGCTCAGCCGCGCCACCGTCAAGACCTACGTCAGCCGCCTGCTCACCAAGCTGGACGCCCGCGACCGGGCCCAACTGGTGGTCTTCGCCTACGAGAGCGGGCTGGTGCAGGCCGCCGGGGGAGAGTGACTCAGGTCAGCGGTCCAGGCGACCCGCCAGACCGATGTCCCCCCAGGTTGACACTCGTACTGTCACCCCCGGGCCGATGCGGCGGACCACCCGGGCGGCCCACGATGGGCCCATGATCGAGATACGCGGACTCACCAAGCGCTTCGGCGCCCGCACGGCCGTCGACGACCTCACCTTCACCGCCTCCTCCGGACAGGTCACGGGGTTCCTCGGGCCGAACGGCGCGGGCAAGTCGACCACCTTGCGCGTGCTGCTCGGGCTCGACCGGGCCGACGGAGGACGGGCGCTGATCGACGGGAACCCCTACACGTCCCTGCGGCGCCCCGCGTCCGCGGTCGGCGCCCAGTTGGACATCGGCGGCGCCCACCCGGCACGCACCGCTCGGGCCCACCTGGCGTGGATCGCCCGTGCCAACGGCATCCCCGCCTCGCGGGTGGGGGTGGTTCTGGAGGCCGTGGGCCTGGGCGCGGCCGCCCGATCCCGGGTGCGGACCTTCTCCCTGGGGATGGGCCAGCGGTTGAACCTGGCCGCGGCCCTGCTCGGCGATCCGCGGGTGATCGTCATGGACGAGCCCGTCAACGGCCTTGACCCGGAGGGCATGCGGTGGATCCGCGACGTCACGCGCCGTCTCGCGACCGAGGGCCGCACCGTGCTGCTGTCCAGCCACCTGATGGGGGAGATGGCCCGGATCGCCGACCACCTGGTGGTGATCGACCGGGGGAGACTGGTCGCCGAGGGCTCCCCGGCCGAACTGACGGCTGGTCACGCGTCGCTGGAGGACGCCTTCTTCGCGCTCACCGGTCGGTCCGCGGCGGGGGGCGTGTGAGCGTGCTCGACACCGTTCGCTCGGAGGCGGTCAAGCTCCGTACCGTGCCCTCCGTCCTGGTCGCGTGCCTCGCCACCGCGGTCCTGACCATCGGTCTGGCCTACCTGTCCGGATGGTCGGTGGGGAACGCCCTCGACACGGACCCCACCCGGATCGTGGGGAACTTCACCCCCGAGTCGAGCGGCTTCGACGCGATCGCCTACGGCCAGGCCGGGATGGTGGTCCTCGGCGTGCTGGCGGTCAGCGGCGAGTACGCGGGCGGGCAGATCCGCACGTCCCTGATCGCGGTGCCCGATCGTCGCCGTCTCCTCGCCGCCAAGGCGGCGGCCGTGACGGTCGCGGCGCTGGTGGTCAGTGCGGTGACCGTGCCCGGCGCGTTCGCCGTCACGCAGATCGGGCTGGGTGACCACGGCTATCCGTGGGCCGACGTCCCCGACGGGCCGGTCCCAGGGGCGCTCGTGGGCGCCGTCGTGTACTGGGTGGTGCTCGCGCTGCTGTCCGCCGGACTCACCGTCGTGGTCCGCAACGCGGTGGTGCCCCTGGTCGTGCTGATCAGCCTGGTGCTGGCGGGGTCGTTCTTCCTGACGATGCTGACCGACATGGCCGACCTGCTTCCCGACCGGGCGGGGGCCCAGATGTACGACCTGCGCGGCGGCCACGCCTACGACCTCACCGCCGTGGAGGGGGGAGCGGTCATGCTGGCGTGGACGGCGGCCGTGTGGCTGGCGGCGGCGGTGCTGTTCACCCGCAGGGACGCCTAGGAAGGGAACCGCGCCGGAGGTTGCGGGGGCGGGCCACCCCCGCAACCTCGGTAGGCTGACCTGGAAGGTATGTCCTCTACGGAAACGGGTTTGCGGCGATGGCCCACGCGGTAACTCCCAGCACTGCACCGAACGGCGGCCCCACCCCTGTGGCCTACGAGCAGGCGCTGGCCAAGTACGAGCCCGTGCTCGGCTTGGAGACCCACATCGAACTGGGCACCGCCTCCAAGATGTTCTGCTCCTGCCCCACGGCGTTCGGCGCGGAGCCCAACACCCAGGTGTGCCCGGTCTGCCTCGCGCTCCCCGGCTCGCTGCCGGTCGTCAACCGGAAGGCCGTCGAGAGCGCCATCCGGCTGGGGCTCGCCCTCGACTGCTCGATCGCCCCCTGGGGCCGGTTCGCCCGGAAGAACTACTTCTACCCGGACATGCCGAAGAACTACCAGATCAGCCAGTACGACGAGCCGATCTGCGCCGACGGCCACCTCGACGTCACCGTCGACACGCCCGAGGGCCCGCGCGTCTTCCGCGTGGACATCGAGCGCGTCCACATGGAGGAGGACACCGGCAAGACCTCCCACGTGGGCGGGGCCACCGGGCGCATCCACGGAGCCGACTACTCGATCGTCGACTACAACCGCGCGGGCATCCCGCTGCTGGAGATCGTCACCAAGCCCATCACCGGCACCGGTGAGCTCGCCCCCCTGGTCGCCCGCGCCTACGCCGCCGAACTGCGCGACCTGGCCCGCTCCCTGGGCATCTCCGACGTACGCATGGAGGAGGGCTCCATGCGCGTCGACGTGAACGTGTCCGTCAACGAGCGCGGCGCCGACGAGTGGGGCACCCGCAGCGAGACCAAGAACGTCAACTCGCTGCGCTCCGTCGAGCGCGCCGTCCGCTCCGAGATCGAGCGCCAGGCCGGTGTGCTGGACGCCGGGCAGAGGGTCGTCCAGGAGACCCGCCACTTCCAGGAGAACACCGGCCGCAGCATCTCCGGCCGCTCCAAGGAGGAGGCCCAGGACTACCGGTACTTCCCGGACCCCGACCTGGTCCCCGTCGCGCCCTCGCGGGAGTGGATCGAGGAGCTGCGCGCCACGCTGCCGGAACTGCCCGCCGCCCAGCGCGCCCGCGTGCGCGCCGAGTGGGACCTCTCGGACACCGAGCTGCGCGACCTCGTCAACGCCGACGCCATCGACCTGGTCGAGGCGACCGTGGCCGCGGGCGCGCCGTCGGCGGAGGCGCGCAAGCTGTGGCTGAACGAGCTGTCGCGCCGCGCCACCGAGCAGGAGGTCGAGCTCGCCGCCCTGCCGATCACCCCCGGCCAGGTGGCCCGGGTCATCGCGCTCGTCGCCGAGGGCACGCTCACCAACAAGCTGGCACGGCAGGTCGTCGAGGGCGTCCTGGCCGGAGAGGGTGAGCCGGACGCGGTCGTCGAGGCGCGCGGCCTCAAGGTGGTCAGCGACGACGGCGCGCTCGGCGCGGCCGTCGAGGAGGCGATCGCGGCCAACCCGGACGCGGCCGACAAGGTGCGCGGGGGCAAGGTCGCCGCGGCCGGCGCGCTCGTCGGCGCGGTCATGAAGGCCACGCGCGGGCAGGCCGACGCCGGCCGCGCCCGCGAGCTCATCCTGGAGAAGCTCGGCGCGAACTGAGCGCGCGCGGGTGTGCGCCGGGCTCCCGGCGCACACCCGATGTTCACGGAGCGTGATGGCTCCGACGTCAACTCTCAGTCGGTCCTCAATCGCTGTGTGACCTTGGTTGCGTAGGGTGGCCGAACATGGGGGTGCGCGCGCCCTCCCGGACCGCCGGTCGCTCCCGGTCCCAGGGCCCGGACGACCGGGTGCCGTGCCGCGCCCGGAGTCGAACGACACGAGGTTGGTGCCCCATGTCCGAGGAGAGAGCGCGACCGCGGCCGAGGGCCGCGGGCACCGCGCCCCGCACCCTGGGAGGTCGGTGATGGGCAGCAGGGCACGCCACCTGTGGCTGTCGGGCGTGGGCGCGGTCTTCCTGGTGCACGTCGCTCTGACGCTCGTGCCCACGGCCGGCGGGACGGTGGCCGCGGAGCTCGCCGAGTGGCCCACCGCCGTGGCGGCGGGGGTCGCGGGGGCGTCCCTGCTGTACGCCTCGCGTCGCTGGGCGGTCACCGGAGCGGACCAGGAGGCCCAGGCGGACGGAGCCGACGGTCCGGCCGCGCTGCGCAACCTGGCGTTCGCCGCCTTCGCCTGGTGCGCGGGCGGTCTCACGCACGGGATCACCGGTCTGCTCAGCTCCGGGTCCGTGTTCTCTCTCACGTTGGGTGACCTCTTCGCACTCGCCGCGTTGCCACTCTTCGTAGTCGGATTCACCAGGTTCGCGCCGTGGCCGGGCGGGCTCCGGACCGCGCTTCGGCACATCACCGACAGCTACGTCTGCGCCGCCGCCGTGTTCTCCGTGGTGTGGCTGCTGATCTTCGCGCCGCTGTACAGCGAGCTGGGCGAGGGCGCCGGTTTCCTCGGGTTCGCGCTGGTCTACCCGGTCGCCGACATCGTCGTGCTGTGCCTGTTGGTGCCCCTGGTGTTCATGTCGCCGCACAGCACGCGGCGGGCGGTGCTGTGGGCGATCGGCTCGCTGATCCTCATCGCCGGGGCGGACCTGATCGGCGCGATCACGCGGCTCACGGGTCCGCCCGTGGCCGGGGGCATCGAGTACCCGGTCAAGCTGCTCGGCTTCGCGCTCCTGGGCGCGCTCCCGTGGCTCGTGGAGCACCGCCAGGCCGCGACCCCGCGCCGGATCACCGGGCGGGGCCTGTACCGGTTCGCCCCCGAACTCGCGGCCATCGGCGCCGTGTCGGTGGCCACCGTGGTCCTGACCGTCGCCTCGCTCGCGCTGCCCGGGGTCGCCCCGGTGCTGCCGCTGGCCGCGGGGACCGCCGTCGTCGTGCTGCTCGTGCGTGTCCTGGGCATGCTGGAGGAGAACGCGACCCTGTCGCGCATGGTGCGCAACCGGGAGGGGCACTTCCACGAACTGGCGCGCAACAGCGGGGACGTCATCCTCATCCTGGACCGCGACGGGGGCGTCCACTACGTCAGTCCGGGCACGGCGGAGGCGTTCGGCTACCGGCTCGACGACGTGCTCGCCGCCCCGGTCACCGCGCTCGTCCACCCGGAGGACCTGACGCGCACGGAGGCCGTCACCGACCTGTTCACCGACCGGGGCAGCCAGGGCGTCCACCTGCGCCTGCGCGTGCGTGCGGCGGACGGGACCTGGCGGCACACCGAGTCGACGGTGTCCCTGTACGAGCAGCCGGGCGAGCCCGCGCGCCTGCTCGTGACCACGCGCGACATCAGCGCGCAGGTGGCGCTCCAGGACGAGGTGGAGCACCTGACCTTCCACGACGGCGTCACCGGGCTGCCGAACCGGGCGTACCTGGAGGAGCGGGCGAGCGACGTGCTCGCGCACCGCTCGATCAGCGACGAGCCCACGGGGGACATCGCGGTGATCTTCCTGGACCTGGACGGTTTCACCGCGGTCAACGACTCCGCCGGGCACGTGCGCGGCGACCACCTCCTGGGCCAGGCGGCCCGCAGGCTCCGCGGCGATCTGGACTCCACGGCCACGCTCGCCCGTTGGGGCGGCGACGAGTTCGCGGTCCTGGTCGAGGGGATGCCGCGCGCCCAACAGGTCGTGGACCTGGCCGAACGGCTGGGCCGGGCGATCGCGTCGGAGCCCTTTCCCGTCGCCGACCGGGACATCCTGCTGACGGCGAGCATCGGCGTGGCGTTCGCGGAGCCCACCATCGACAGCGGCGAGCTGCTGCGCAACGCCGACGTGGCGATGACGCGCGCCAAGGAGCGCGGGGCGGGCCACGTGGAGGTGTACGCCGCGCACATGCACGACACGGTGGTCTCGCGCCTGGAGCTCCAGATCCGGTTGCGCGAGGCGCTCGCCGGGGGCGAGTTCTTCCTGGAGTACCAGCCGATCGTCGACCTCGGGACCTCCCAGGTGACGGCGGTCGAGGCGCTCGTGCGGTGGAACCGCGACGGGGAGCCGGTCGGCCCGGACGCGTTCCTGGGCGCGGCCGAGGAGTCGGGGATGATCGTGCCCCTGGGCGAGTGGATCCTGCGCGAGGCCTGCGAGAAGGTCGCGGTGTGGCGCGTGTCGGACTGGGACATCGGGCTGTCGGTGAACCTGTCCGCCAAGCAGGTGCTGTCGCCGCGCTTCGTGGAGACCGTGGAGCGGATCCTCGCCGAGACGGGTCTGCCGGCGGAGGTGCTCACCCTGGAGGTGGACGAGGACGTCCTGCTGGGCGACGGCGGGGAGGCGGTCGAACGGCTCGGCGAGCTGCGCACGCTGGGCGTGCGCCTGGCCATCGACGACTACGGCATGGGCTACGCCTCCCTGGCGCACCTGCGCGAGCTGAGCGTGGACGCGATCAAGATCGACCCGTCGTTCACCGCCGACCTGGGCCGCGACGACACGGTCACGCTGCTCACCCACACCATCATCCAGCTCGGGCGCGACCTGGGCGTGCAGGTGGTGGCCGAGGGCATCGAACGCGCGGAGCAGCTCGAACAGCTGCGCGGCATGGGCTGCGACCACGGCCAGGGCTTCCTGGTGGCCCGTCCGATGCCCGCCAGCGGTGTGGAGGCGCTCGTCGGAGGCGAGGCGGGCGCGAGCCTGTAGCCGTACGCGTCCGGGCATCGGCGACATACCCGGACGTTGCGTCGTTCACCCGCGCGGAAGCCCGTGTACCGGCTACGTCGCCGCCATGCCCTCATTCCACCACGAGTTCCCCCTCGACCTGTTGCGGAACGACCCCGGTTTCGCGGCGGAGCTGCTCCAGGAGGCCACCGGGAGGCCGTTGCCCGAGCACACCCGGGTGCGCTGCGACGCCGCCGAGGCCACGAGCACGGCGTTCCCGTACATCAACTCGGACAACGTCGTGGTCTGCGAACGTCCGCCCCTCCCCGGCGAGGGCGACGAGCCGGTGCACGTGCTGGCGATCGTCACCGAGCCTCAACGCACGTGGGAGCCGCACAAGCTCTACACATGGCCCACCTACGTCACCTACACCCGTCTGCGTCTGAAGTGCCCGGTCGCCCTGCTGGTACTGACACCGACCTCGGCCCTGGCCCAGAGGTACGACGAGCCCATCGACATGGGCTGCGGCGAGGTCCGGCCCACGGTACTGGCCCTCGACACGCTCAAGCCCGTCACCGACAAGCGAGTGGCCGCCGACCACCCCGTGTTGACGGCCCTGGCCATCGCTGCCAATCCCACCGAGGACCGAGCCGCGCTGGAGGCCTTGTCGGTGGCCTTGCGAAGCCTCGATGCGTCGACGTCCTCGCTGTACTCTGACTATGTCCTCGCGGCGTTGTCCGCCGCGGCCCTGGGATCTCTGGAGGAGATCGTGAAGCTGCGCGACTACGAGTTCAAGACCGAGTTCATCGGTCGCCCCTTCCGTGAGGGAGAGACCCTGGGCCTCACCGAGGCGATCATCGAGGTTCTGGAAGCCCGGGATCTGGAGGTCAGCGATGAGGTCCGTCAGCGGATCGACGCCATGGCGGACCGCGAGACGCTACGTGCTTGGGTCCGTCGGGCCGCAACGGTTGACTGTGCCGAGGATCTGTTCCGCTGACCGTCGCGGGGATCCGTCCATGGGCTGGACGGGTCCCCGTCCGATCGGGACACGCGGAAGGCCTCCGGCGTGTTCTGTGTTACACGGCGCGGTGTGCTTGGTCGGGTTTGCCCTGCTCAACGCCGCAGCGTGTCAGCGTGGTCGGCCGGATGCTGACATTCGCGTCTCAATCAATGAGACAAAATGACGTTCTTGTTGACGCGCGGCCACTCCTTCGGTCACTGTTGTGATCGTGCAGAGCAACTCCCTGATTCTCGTACTTGGTCGGCGCGCCGCAGCCAGCTGACCTGGTTCTGCTGCGCGCCACCCCTCAACCGCATCGGCGGTGGGGGTTTTTTTATTGCCCGACCAGGCCGTCAGACCCACCACGCCAGAGCCGCAGTGCCGCTCTGGACCCTCGCTGAAGGATCTTGAGATGACCGAGCAGATGACCGGCGCCCAATCGCTGATCAGGTCGCTGGAGCACGCCGGCGTTGACACTGTCTTCGGGATTCCCGGTGGCGCCATCCTCCCCGCCTACGACCCCCTCTACGACTCGGCCAAGGTGCGCCACATCCTGATGCGCCACGAGCAGGGGGCGGGCCACGCGGCCGAGGGCTACGCCTACGCCACGGGTCGACCCGGGGTGTGCATGGCGACCAGCGGCCCCGGAGCGACCAACCTCGTCACGCCCCTCGCCGACGCGCACATGGACTCGGTTCCCATGGTCGCGATCACCGGCCAGGTGGCCTCCCCGATGATCGGCACGGACGCGTTCCAGGAAGCCGACATCTGCGGCATCACGATGCCGATCACCAAGCACAACTTCCTCGTCAAGGACGTCCGCGACATCCCGCGCACGGTCGCCGAGGCCTTCCACATCGCCTCCACCGGCCGCCCCGGCCCCGTCCTGGTGGACATCTCCAAGGACGCCCTCCAGGCCTCGGCGGACTTCGTCTGGCCCGAGCGCCTGGACCTGCCCGGCTACCGCCCGGTCACCAAGCCGCACGGCAAGCAGGTCCGCGAGGCCGCGCGGATGATCAGCGAGGCCAAGCGCCCGGTCCTGTACGTGGGCGGAGGCGTCCTGCGCGCCGGGGCCTCGGCCGAACTGCGGGTCCTGGCCGAACTGACCGGCGTGCCCGTGGTCACCACCCTCATGGCCCGCGGCGTCTTCCCCGACAGCCACCCGCTGTGCGTGGGCATGCCGGGCATGCACGGCGACGTCGCCGCCGTCGGCGCCCTCCAGAAGGCCGACCTGATCGTCGCCCTGGGCGCCCGCTTCGACGACCGCGTCACCGGACGACTGGACAGCTTCGCCCCGGACGCCAAGGTCGTCCACGCCGACATCGACCCGGCGGAGATCTCCAAGAACCGCCACGCGGACGTCCCGATCGTCGGCGACTGCCGCGAGGTGCTGGCCGACCTGGTGGTCGCGGTCCGGGCCGACCAGGAGAAGGGCCGCCAGGGCGACTACGCCGCCTGGTGGAGCCAGCTCGACCGGCTGCGCACGACCTACCCGAAGGGCTTCGACGAGCCCACCGACGGCAGCCTGTCCCCGCAGGCCGTCATCCAGCGCCTGGGCAAGATCGCCGGACCCGACGCCAGCTACGTCGCCGGAGTCGGCCAGCACCAGATGTGGGCCGCCCAGTTCATCGACTACGAGCGCCCCGGAGCCTTCATGAACTCCGGCGGCCTCGGCACCATGGGCTTCTCGGTCCCGGCCGCGCTCGGCGCCAAGGTCGGCGACCCGGACCGCGTGGTGTGGTCGGTCGACGGCGACGGCTGCTTCCAGATGACCAACCAGGAGCTCGCCACCTGCGCGATCGAGGGCATCCCGATCAAGGTGGCCGTCGTCAACAACGGCAACCTGGGCATGGTCCGCCAGTGGCAGACCCTGTTCTACGAGGGGCGCTACTCCAACACCGACCTCCAGACCGCCCCCAAGGACGAGAAGGTGCGGATTCCCGACTTCGTCCGCCTCTCGGAGGCGTACGGTTGTGTCGGCCTGCGTTGCGAGCGCCCGGAGGACATCGACGCCACCATCGAGAAGGCCATGTCGATCGACGACGCCCCGGTCGTGGTGGACTTCACCGTGAACCACGACGCCATGGTCTGGCCGATGGTCGGCCCCGGTGTCAGCAACGACAACATCCAGTACGCGCGCGACATGGCGCCGAACTGGGAACACGAGGACTAGGAGAGGCCCGAACCACCATGAGCCGCCACACGCTTTCCGTTCTGGTGGAGGACACCCCGGGTATCCTCGCACGTGCCTCCTCCCTCTTCTCCCGCCGCGGGTTCAACATCGACTCGCTCAGTGTCAGCACCACTGAGTACGCGGGCCTGTCCCGGATGACGATCGTGGTCAACTGCGACCTCCACCCCTTGGAGCAGGTGACCAAGCAGCTCAACAAGCTGGTGAACGTCGTCAAGATCGTGGAGATGGACACCACCGCGTCGGTCCAGCGCGAGCTTCTGCTCGTCAAGGTCAAGGCCGACGCGTCCAGCCGCACCCACGTGCTTCAGACGGCCGAGCTGTTCCGCGCGCACGTCGTGGACGTCAGCCCGGACGTCGTCGTCATCGAGGCCACCGGTGATCCCGAGAAGCTCGATGCCCTGGTCAAGAACCTGGAGCCGTTCGGTATCAGGGAGCTCGTCAAGTCCGGTCTGGTCGCCCTGGGCCGCGGGCCCCGGTCGATCACCGACCGCTCCCTGCGCGCGGTCGACCGCAGCGCCTGAGAGTCCGCGCGGGCATCCGGACGCTGGTACCGAGCCCGGACACGAACGTAAGAATCAAGGAGAAACCCCAAGTGGCAGCACAGATGTACTACGACGACGCCGCGGACCTGGCGCTCATCCAGAGCAAGAAGGTCGCCGTGATCGGCTACGGCAGCCAGGGGCACGCCCACGCGCTGTCGCTGCGGGACTCGGGCGTCGACGTGCGGATCGGCCTGGCCGAGGGCTCCAAGAGCCGGGCCAAGGCCGAGGAGGAGGGGCTGCGCGTCCTCACCCCCGCCGAGGCCGCCCGTGAGGCCGACGTCATCATGATCCTGGTGCCGGACCACATCCACCGGGACCTGTACGCCAACGAGATCGCGCCCAACCTCGAGGCGGGCAACGCGCTCTTCTTCGGCCACGGCTTCAGCATCCGCTACGGCCTCATCACCCCGCCCGAGGGCGTCGACGTGGCGATGGTCGCCCCCAAGGGCCCGGGCCACCTGGTCCGCCGCCAGTACGAGGCCGGGCGCGGCGTGCCCTGCCTGGTCGCGGTCGAGAAGGACGCCAGCGGGCAGGCCTGGGACCTGGCGCTGTCCTGGGCCAAGGGCATCGGCGGCACCAAGGCGGGCGTCATCCGGACGACGTTCACCGAGGAGACCGAGACCGACCTGTTCGGTGAGCAGGCCGTCCTGTGCGGTGGCGCCGAGGAGCTGGTCAAGGCCGGTTTCGCCACCCTGGTCGAGGCGGGCTACCAGCCGGAGATCGCCTACTTCGAGTGCCTGCACGAGCTCAAGCTGATCGTCGACCTCATGTACGAGGGCGGCATCTCCAAGATGAACTGGTCGGTGTCGGACAACGCGGAGTACGGCGGCTACACCCGCGGCCCGCGCGTGGTCACCGAGCAGACCCGCGAGGAGATGCGCAAGATCCTGCGTGAGATCCAGGACGGCAGCTACGCCAAGGAGCTCATGGACGAGTTCGACGCCGGCCAGCCGACCTTCACCAAGCGTCGCGAGGCCGAGCAGAACGAGCCGATCGAGAAGGTGGGCGCCCAGCTGCGCCCGCTCATGAGCTGGCTCAAGGCCTGACGATCCGGCGCCTCCGGGGCGGGTGACCACCCGCCCCGGACGCGTATTCGGGGTGGGGACCCCGGCGGATGGCGGAGCGGGCTCGTGCGCTCGATCCCCGACCCAGCGACCGACCAGCGGGCTTCCCTACTCCGGCAGTAGACTTTTGATCGGCCGTCACACCCGATGCGGGCCGCTCCCTCCACCCGTCCGGGTAGCACCACCCGAAAAGGAATCGTTGTGCCCAAACCCGCCGTACTCGTAGCGGAAGAACTCTCGCCCGCCGGAATCGCGCTGCTCGAAGAGGACTTCGAGGTCCGCCGCGTCGACGGGGCCGACCGCTCCCAGCTCCTCCCGGCCATCGCCGACGTCGACGCCGTCATCGTGCGCAGCGCGACCAAGATCGACGCCGAGGCTCTGGCCGCGGCCAACCGCCTCCAGGTGGTCGCCCGCGCCGGTGTCGGCCTGGACAACGTGGACGTGGACGCGGCCACCAAGGCGGGCGTCCTGGTGGTCAACGCCCCGACCTCCAACATCATCAGCGCCGCCGAGCAGGCGATCAACCTGCTGCTGGCCAGCGCGCGCAACACGGCCCCGGCGCACAACGCGCTCGTCAACGGGGAGTGGAAGCGCTCGAAGTACACGGGTGTGGAGCTGTACGAGAAGGTCGTCGGCATCGTCGGACTGGGCCGGATCGGCGCCCTGGTCGCCCAGCGGCTGTCGGCGTTCGGCACGAAGGTCATCGCCTACGACCCGTTCGTGCAGCCCGCCCGGGCCGCGCAGATCGGCGTGGAGATGACCACGCTGGACGACCTGCTGGAGCGCAGCGACTTCATCACCATCCACCTGCCCAAGAACAAGGACACGTTGGGCCTGATCAGCGACGAGGCGCTGAGCAAGGTCAAGCCGAACGTGCGGATCGTCAACGCCGCGCGCGGTGGGATCCTCGACGAGGACGCGCTGTACCGGGCGCTCAAGGACGGTCGCGTCGCGGGCGCCGGCATCGACGTCTTCGCCAAGGAGCCGTGCACGGACAGCCCGCTGTTCGAGTTCGAGAACGTCGTCGTGGCCCCGCACCTGGGCGCCAGCACCGCCGAGGCCCAGGAGAAGGCGGGCACGCAGGTGGCGCGCTCGGTGAAGCTGGCGCTGTCGGGCGAGTTCGTGCCCGACGCGGTGAACGTGCAGGGCACGGGTGTGGCCGAGGAGATCAAGCCGGGCCTGCCGCTCACGGAGAAGCTGGGTCGGGTGTTCACCTCCCTGTCGGGGACGATCGCCAGCCGGATCGACGTCGAGGTGCGCGGTGAGATCGCCGCCCACGACGTCAAGGTGCTGGAGCTCGCCGCGCTCAAGGGCGTGTTCGCCGACGTGGTCGAGGACACGGTGACGTTCGTCAACGCCCCGCTGCTGGCCAAGGAGCGCGGCGTCGAGGTCAACCTCGTGACCAGTGACGACAACAGCGACTGGCGCAACCTCATCACCGTGCGCGGTGTGCTCGCCGACGGGCAGCGGGTGTCGGTTTCGGGCACCCTGACCGGTCCCCGCCAGGTCGAGAAGCTGGTGGAGATCAACAACTACGGCATGGAGATCAGCCTCAGCGAGCACATGGTGTTCCTCTCCTACGAGGACCGCCCGGGCATCGTGGGCAAGGTCGGCGCGCTGCTGGGCGACGCCGGGGTCAACATCGCGGGCATGCAGGTCATCCGGGACCAGGAGGGCGGCAAGGCGCTCATCGCCCTGACCGTGGACTCCGCGGTGCCGGACGACGTCCTGGCCTCGATCTCGGCCGAGATCGAGGCGGACGTCACCCGCCAGGTCGACCTGGAGGACTGAGGGACGGGGGGCGTCCACAGGCGTGGCTCCTTCCGTGTCCGGTGTTCGCCGGACGGGAGGACCGTTCTCTGTCGCTCCCCCGATCGGCGCTGGGCCGTGCCACGACCGTGGCGCGGCCCTTCTGCGTACCGGAGCCGAGGCAGTGAGCCCCTCTGACCTGCGGCGACACGCGTTTGTCCCACATGTTGAGATGTCCTGGTCAAATACTTGGACATCCGATATTCTGTCGTCCTAGGAGTCAGCGGTCCGGATCCACCGTCCGGCGCCGCCGCCCACCGCCCCGCCCGCCCGAACCGGGCCCGCGACGGCGGCATCCGGCAGTCGATCCCGCCGGGGCGAACCGCTCCTTCTTCCGTGGCCATCGCCGCCCACGCCCGAGGCGCTCCGGCGTCCGGGGCCGCACGGCCGCCGCGCCCCGCTCCGCGTGGCTCCGCCGCACGCATCCACAGCCGACAGTGCCCTTCCCGGCCGCCGTCGCGCGTCGCACCCGGAGGATCACATGTACGACCTGGTCGAGTACCCGTCCACGCCCGACACCGAGGACGAGGTCCACCGCGCGCTCCAGGGCGCGCTGGACCGCAGGGACGGCGGAGGTCCGCTGGACCGCTAGGCTTGTCTCATCCACTGTTCAACCTGATCTCGCCATGTGAGACACGCGGGGTCCGTTCGAGTTAGAGGCAGTCCGTATGGCAGCGCGCACGGTGAAACTGGCCGTCATCCCCGGTGACGGGATCGGTCCCGAGGTGGTCGGCGAGGGGCTCAAGGTCCTGGAGGCCGTCGCCCCGCAGCACGGCCTCGCCATCGAGGCCACCGAGTACGAGCTGGGCGCCAGGCTCTGGCACAGGACCGGTGAGACGCTGCCCGACTCCGTCGAGGCCGAACTGCGCGAGCACGAGGCGATCCTCCTGGGCGCCGTCGGCGACCCCAGCGTCCCCAGCGGCGTCCTGGAGCGCGGCCTCCTGCTGCGCCTGCGCTTCGACTTCGACCACTACGTCAACCTCCGCCCCGTGCGCCTCTTCCCGGGCGTGGAGAGCCCGCTGGCGGGCGTCTCGCCCGAGGACATCGACATGCTCGTCGTGCGCGAGGGCACCGAGGGCCCCTACGCCGGAGCCGGGGGCGTGCTGCGCAAGGGCACCCCGCACGAGATCGCCACCCAGGACAGCGTCAACACCCGCTTCGGGGTCGAGCGCGTCGTCCGCTACGCCTTCGAGAAGGCCGCCGCCCGTCCGCGCAGGAAGCTCACCCTGGTCCACAAGGACAACGTCCTGACCTTCGCCGGCGAGCTCTGGCAGCGCGTCGTGCGCGAGGTCGGCGCCGAGTACCCGCAGGTCGCCGTCGACTACTGCCACGTCGACGCGGCCGCCATGTTCTTCGTCAACCAGCCCGCGCGCTTCGACGTCGTGGTCACCGACAACCTGTTCGGCGACATCATCACCGACATCGGCGCCGCCGTCACCGGGGGCATCGGGCTCGCCGCCAGCGGCAACGTCAACCCCGACAACGCCTTCCCCAGCATGTTCGAGCCGGTCCACGGCTCCGCCCCCGACATCGCGGGCCAGGGCAAGGCCGATCCCACCGCCACGGTGCTGTCGGTCGCCACCATGCTGGACCACCTCGGGGTGCCCGAGGCCGCCCGCCGGATCGAGGACGCGGTCGCCGCGGACCTCAAGACCCGTGCGCAGGGCGACAAGGCGCGCTCCACCTCCCAGATCGGCGACGACCTCGCCGCGCGAGTAGGCGAGCAGGGCTGACACGACGCCGTCGGCCCTGCCCCTCCACGCGGGCGCGGCCGTCGGCCGGAACCACCGACACACGCTGACGGGCGCGCCCGGGTCATCCGCGCGCGCCCGTTGTCCGCATACCTTCCGGTCTGGCACCGGGTGCGCTCTTCCGACAGACTAGATCCCAGGTCGGCGGCGCTGCCGACCTGTTGCACCCGAGAGGACCACCGACGATATGAACAACGACACCACCACAAGCGGGTTGACGTTCGACATCCAGCTCTCCGACCGGCGGAAGACCCCGCGCGAACGAGAGGAACTGCTGGAGAATCCCGGGTTCGGCCAGGTGTTCACCGACCACATGGTGACCATCCGTTACACCGAGGGCAAGGGCTGGCACGGCGCGAGGCTGGAGCCGTACGGCCCGCTGAGCCTGGACCCGGCGACCGCCTCCCTGCACTACGCCCAGGAGATCTTCGAGGGCCTGAAGGCCTACCGCCACCCGGACGGCTCCCTGGCCTCCTTCCGGCCCGACGCCAACGCGGCGCGGTTCAACCGGAGCGCGGCCCGCATGGCGATGCCGGAGCTGCCCGAGGACCTCTTCCTGCGGTCGATCGAGCTCCTCCTCGAACACGACGGCGACTGGGTTCCGAGCAAGCCCGACTTCAGCCTCTACCTGCGCCCCTTCATGATCGCGACGGACGTCGGCCTGGGGGTGAACCACCCGTCCCGCAGCTACCTCTACCTCCTGATCGCGTCACCGGTCGGCTCCTACTTCTCCGGCGGCGTCAAGCCGGTGACCGTCTGGCTGTCGAAGGACTTCACGCGGGCCGCGCCGGGCGGGACCGGCGCCGCCAAGTTCGCGGGCAACTACGCGGCCAGCTTCCTCGCCCAGGCGCAGGCGGTCGAGAAGGGCTGCGACCAGGTGGTCTGGCTCGACGCCCGCGAGCACCGCTGGGTCGAGGAGATGGGCGGCATGAACCTGTGGTTCGTGTTCGGCTCCGGTGAGGACGCGCGCCTGCGCACACCCCCGCTGACCGGGACGCTGCTGCCGGGCATCACCCGCGAGTCCCTGCTGCGGATGGCGCCCGACCTGGGCTACGGGGCCGAGGAGGCGCCGCTGTCCGTCGAGGAGTGGCGGGAGGCCGCGGAGTCCGGCGAGATCACCGAGGTGTTCGCCTGCGGCACCGCCGCGGTGATCACCCCCGTCGGCTTCGTCCGGAGCGACGACGGCGAGTTCCGCATCGGCGACGGCACCCCCGGCCCCGTCACGATGCGCCTGCGCGAGGAGCTCGTGGGCGTCCAGACCGGCCAGCGCGCCGACAAGTACGGGTGGGTCGCCCGCTTCTAGGGTCCGGCCGCTCAGTGGTCCCACCGCGGGCCGTCCGGAGCCCCGGGCGGCCCGTCGCCGTGCCGGCCGGAGCCGTGTCGGGGGAGGGGCGGAACGTCCGGTAAGAGAAATCACAGTCTCGTAGAGTGAGACATTCCGTGCGTGAACTCGGAGGACGCCATCCCCGTGTGGCACACTGGCCCCATGCCGTCTCAGGTTCTCATTATCGTGAGGCGCGCTGGCTGACCGACTGCCCACCCACGCCGGGACAGTCCACACGGACCCTGCCAGCGCGCTGACCTCTCGTGTCCACGAGGGGTCTTTTTTGTTGGTCGGGCCGGTGCCCCGGCGTCCACCTTCGGGAGTACCACCCATGAGGGATGACGGTTTCCACGTCTTCGACACCACGCTGCGCGACGGCGCCCAGCGTGAGGGGATCAATCTTCGGGTCTCCGACAAGCTGGCCATCGCGCAGCTGCTCGACGACTTCGGGGTGGGGTTCATCGAGGGCGGGTGGCCGGGGGCCAACCCCAAGGACACCGAGTTCTTCCAGCGGGCTTCACGAGAGCTCACGCTGAAGCACGCGCGACTCACCGCGTTCGGCGCGACCCGCCGGGCCGGTGTGAGGGCCGCCGACGACCCACAGGTGGCCGCTCTGCGCGACAGCGGCGCACCGGTCGTCACCCTTGTCGCCAAGAGTGACGGCCGGCACGTCGAACGGGCCCTGCGCACCACCCTGCCCGAGAACCTCGCCATGATCGCCGACACGGTGTCCCACCTGCGCGAACACGGCCAACGGGTGTTCGTGGACTGCGAGCACTTCTTCGACGGCTACCTCCACGACCCGGCGCACGCGCTCGACGTCGTGCGCACGGCCGCCGAGGCCGGGGCCGACGTGGTCGTGCTGTGCGACACCAACGGCGGCATGCTCCCGGCCGACGTCGCCCGCGTGGTGACCGGGGTTCGGGAGGCCACCGGGGTCCGCCTGGGCATCCACGCCCAGGACGACACCGGCTGCGCCGTCGCCAACACCCTCGCCGCGGTCGAGGCCGGCGCCACTCACGTGCAGTGCACCGCCAACGGCTACGGCGAGCGGGTCGGCAACGCCAACCTGTTCTCCGTCGTCGGCGCGCTCACCCTCAAACAGGGCCGCGACGTCCTTCCCGAGGACTGCCTGCCGGAGATGACGCGGGTGGCGACCGCGATCGCCGAGATCGTCAACCTCGCCCCGGACACCCACCAGCCCTACGTGGGCGTGTCCGCGTTCGCGCACAAGGCCGGGCTGCACGCCTCCGCGATCAAGGTCGACCCGGACCTGTACCAGCACACCGACCCCGCGTTGGTCGGCAACCGCATGCGCATGCTGGTCTCCGACATGGCCGGGCGCGCGTCGATCGAGCTCAAGGCCAAGGAGCTGGGGCTGGACCTGGGCGGCGACCGCGAGCTGTCGGGGCGCGTCGTGGACCGGGTCAAGGGGCTGGAGCTGTCCGGGTACAGCTTCGAGGCCGCCGACGCCTCGCTGGAGCTGCTGCTGCGGGAGGAGCTGGGATCCCCGGTCCGGTACTTCGACACCGAGTCCTGGCGGGTCATCACCGAGCGGCGCCCCACCAGCGGGGCCAGCCCGCTGGACGACAGCTACGAGAGCCTCACCGAGGCCACGGTCAAGCTCAAGGTGAAGGGCGAGCGGGTGATCGCCACGGCCGAGGGCAACGGCCCCGTCAACGCGCTCGACCGCGCGCTGCGCAGCGCGCTGGAGGGCGTGTACACGGCGCTGGCCGGGTTGGAGCTGACCGACTACAAGGTCCGCATCCTGGAGGGCAGCTCCGGCACCAACGCCATCACGCGGATCCTGATCAGCTTCAGCGACGGCACGGGGGAGTGGACGACGGTGGGCGTGGGTCCGAACGTCGTCGACGCGTCCTGGGTGGCGCTCGAACAGGCCGTCACGTACGGCCTCCTGCGGCAGGGCTACCCGCGGAGCTGAGGCCGGCGGGAGGCCCGAAGCGGTACGGCCTCAGCCGTTCTCCGGGTGCACCCACCCGTTGGGCTCGCACCCCTGGAGGCTCAGCGTCTGCTGCTGCATCACCGGCGCGGGTTCGCCCTCGCCGGGGCAGAAGACGTGGCCGCGCCCCAGGGTGTGCCCCACCTCGTGGTTGATCAGGTAGATCCGGTAGGTCTCCAGGTCGCCGTCGAAGTGCTCCACGCCCGACACCCACCGGTTCTGGTTGATGACGGCGCGGTTCCCGCTCGCACACGAGACGAAGCCGTTGGTGCGCAACGGCGCGCACAGGCGGTCGACGGTGTCCGGGGCGGCCAGGAGCACCCGGAAGTCGGCGTCGTCCCCGTCCACCCGCTGGAGCGACCGCTCGCCGTGGTTGCCCCAGCTGCGGGGGTCGCCGAGGATCTCCTCGACGGCCGCGACGAAGTCCTCGGCCTCCCCCGGCAGACCCTTCTCCACCTCGACGGCGAAGGTCAGCAGCGGACCCTCGCCCATGACCTCGCCCTCGCCGCCCATGATCCGCACCTCACCGTCGGCGGTGTCGACCTCCTCCTCGACCGCGCGGAGCAGGACGGGAACGTCCTCGTCGGCCTCCGGCCCGGCGGCGGCCTCCTCGTCGGCCCCGGGCTCCGCGGTCGGACCGACGGTGGCGGTGGCGCTCGCGGAGCCCTCCGGCGCGGAACGGCGCTCGGTGCCGGCCTCGCCCGCACCCTCCTCCAGGAGCGCGGTCGCGCCGGTCTCGGCCGGAGCGGCCAGGCCGCCCGGTTCGGGCACGGCGACCATGAGGACCACGGAGGCCCCGGAGACGAGGCACAGGCCGAGCGCGAGCCCCATCGGGTACCGGCGGCGCCGGCGGTGCCGGGCTCGGGATCCCCTGCGTGATGCGGACATGGGCACTGGCTGCAACCTCTCGACAACGGACGTCCCTTCCAGGATGCCAGAGGCTGCCCGGAATCCGGGCCAAGGCGGCGCACCGGAAGCCCGACGGGGGAGGGGATGCCGTTCGATCGGCGCGATGGCGTGTGCTCACGGCGGTCCGCGCGGTTACCCTTCAACCGCAAGTGAGTCGACGGGGGTGCTGGGAGGCATCAGGTGCGCATCGCACGTTTCGCGTCCGGGGACGAGGTCGGTTTCGGCCTGGTGGAGACCGACACCGACAGCGGGGAGGAGTTCGTCGCCCGGCTCAACGGCCACCCCCTGCTGGGTGACATCGCGCCGACCGGCGAGCGCGCCAAGCTGTCCGACGTCCGGCTCCTGTCCCCCGTCCTGCCCACCAAGGTGGTCTGCGTCGGCAAGAACTACGCCGACCACGTCGAGGAGATGCGCGACGTGACGGGCGAGCCCACGGAGGAACCCGTGGTCTTCCTCAAGCCCTCCACCTCGGTGACCGGTCCCCAGGACCCGATCTTCCACCCCGCGGTCTCCGAGGAGATCCACTACGAGGGCGAACTGGCCCTCGTCATCTCCCGGCCGTGCCGCGAGGTTCCCCGCGAGCGCGCCAAGGACGTGGTCTTCGGCTACACGGTCGCCAACGACGTCACCGCCCGCGACCTCCAGAAGAGGGACAAGCAGTGGACGCGGGCGAAGGGCTTCGACTCCTTCTGCCCCCTCGGCCCCTGGATCACCACCGGCCTGACCGTCGAGGAGGCCCAGAACCTGGCGCTGGCCACCACGGTCGACGGGGAGGTCCGGCAGGAGGGCCACACCTCCCGGCTCATCCACGACATCCCGGCCGTCATCGAGTACGTCACCTCGTTCATGACCCTGCTCCCCGGCGACGTCGTCCTCACCGGCACCCCGGCGGGCGTGGGCCGGGTGCGGGTCGGCCAGGAGGTCGCGGTGACCGTCGAGCGGCTCGGCACCATCCGCAACCGCGTGGTCGCGCGCGACTGACCCGCCGCCTCCCTCCGGGCGGGCCGCGGTCGCACACCTCCCGGCCCCGGCTCCGGGCACGTCCGCGGGTCGGCGGTACGCTCTCCGTACCGCCGACCCCGGGAAACGGGAGGATCCCCTGTGGCCACGCTCCGACGTCCGGCTCCGCTCGCGATCGCGGGGGTGCTGGCCGTCGTGCTCGTCGTGCTGGGCGCGGGCGTGTGGGCCCTCACCCGGTACGGATCCGACGACCGCGACCCCGTGCAGGAGGCCCCCGTGCGCGAACCCAGCCGCGTCATGATCGCGGGCGACTCCATGACGCAGGGCGCCGACGGCGACTGGACCTGGCGTTACCGCCTGTGGAACCATCTCGCCGCGCACGTCGAGGACCTGGACTTCGTCGGCCCCTACTCCGCCCCCGCCACGCGGGACATGATGTTCCCGGTGCCGACCGCCGAGGACGACGCCACGGAGGCCCCGGGGGAGCCGACCGACCCGCCGGCGACCGCGTGGCCCGGCACGGACGGCGACCCGGCAGCCGTCGAGTACCGGGACCCCTCCTTCGACCAGGACCACAACGCGCTGTGGGGGCGCACCCTGCTCGACGCGACCGGCTCCATCGAGGAGGAGGTCAGGGTCCACCAGCCTGACGTGCTGTGCGTCATGATCGGCGTCAACGACCTGCTCTGGCCGGTGGAGACCGAGGAGATGGAGCGGCGCCTGCGCGACTACGTGGAGGCGGCGCGGCGCGGCAACCCGAACCTGCGCGTCGTGATCGCCGAGGCCCTTCCCATCGCCCTCGCCGAGACCGACGAGGGGTTCGCGCTGCGCGTGTACGCCTACAACGAGGTGGTCCGCGCGGTCGCCGCCGGACTGTCCACGGACGCCTCCCCGGTGGTCGCCGTGGACATAGCCGGGTCGCACGGCTGGGACCCGGCCGTCGACGCCTACGACGGAACCCACCCCAGTGCCGAGGGCGAGCTGAAGATCGCCGCCGCCTTCGCCGACGTCCTCTCGCAGCGGTTCGGGATGGGCCCCGCCTACCCCCGACCGCTGCCGTCCGGGACCTGACGCCCCTGTCACCGACGCCGACCAGCGGTGTTCCGGGAGCGGCCGCCCGCCCCCGATACCCTGGTGACCGTGACTGAGACTCCTATTCGCACCCGATTCGCCCCGTCCCCCACGGGCATGTTCCACGTCGGCGGCGCCCGCTCCGCGCTGTTCAACTGGGCCCTGGCCCAGCAGGACCCCGGGGGCCGCATGGTCCTGCGCGTCGAGGACACCGACGCGGCCCGCAACCGCCCGGAGTGGACCGACGGCATCATCCGCGCGCTGGCCTGGCTGGGGATCAGCGACGCCGACCCGCACTTCGAGGGACCCTACTTCCAGTCCTCCTACGCCGACCAGCACCGTGAGACCGCCGAGCGGCTCCGGGAGCAGGGCCGCGCCTACTTCTGCGACTGCACCCGCGAGCAGGTCCAGGAGCGCCGGGACAACCCCAACCTGGGCTACGACGGGTTCTGCCGCGACCGCGCCCTGGGGCCCGGACCGGGCCGCGCGCTGCGGTTCCGCGTGCCCGAGGGCGGTCCCACGGTCGTCGAGGACCGGATCCGCGGCAGCGTGGAGTTCGACCACGCCTCCATCGAGGACTTCGTGATCGCCCGTGCCGACGGCTCCCCGCTGTTCGTCCTGGCGAACGTGGTCGACGACGTCGAGATGGGCATCACGCACGTCATCCGCGGCGAGGAGCACCTGTCCAACACCCCCAAGCAGCAGCTGCTGTGGGAGGCGCTGGACCTGGTCCCGCCGACGTGGGCGCACCTGCCCGTCATCGTCAACGAGCAGCGCAAGAAGCTCTCCAAGCGCCGCGACAAGGTCGCCCTGGAGTCCTACCAGGACGAGGGCTATCTGGCGGAGGCGATGGTCAACTACCTCATGCTGCTGGGCTGGGCGCCGGGCGACGACCGCGAGATCATGCCGTGGGAGGAGATGCGGCCGCTGTTCCGGGTGGAGGACGTCAACGGCTCCAGCGCGTTCTTCGACGAGAAGAAGCTGCGGGCCTTCAACGGCGAGTACATCCGCGCCCTGGACCTGGACGACTTCGTCCAGCGCTGCCAGCCCTGGCTGACCGGTGGGGCCGCGCCCTGGGACCCGGCCGACTTCGACCCGGCGGTGTTCCGCGCGGTGGCCCCGCTCGCGCAGAGCCGCGTCGCCGTGCTCAGCGAGATCGTGCCCAACGTGGACTTCCTCTTCCTCGCGGAGCCCGTGGAGGACGAGAAGAGCTGGACCAAGGCGATGAAGCCGGGCGTGGGCAGGGAGATGCTGGAGGCGGCCCAGGACCGCTTCGCCGACCCGGCCCAGGAGTGGACCGCCGAGGCCCTGAAGACCGCCACGGAGGAGGCCGGCGCCGCACTGGGGCTCAAGCTCGGCAAGGCCCAGGCCCCCGTGCGCGTGGCCGTGACCGGACGCACGGTCGGCCTGCCGCTGTTCGAGTCGCTGGAGGTGCTCGGCCGCGACCGCGTCCTCGCGAGGATCGGAAGCGCCCTGGAACGGCTCCGCGCCGAGGAGAAGGACGCCGCGCGGGAGTGAACGGACGGGGTGGCCGGATCCACAGCCTGGTCACCCCGATTTCGGTTCGCGAGCACTCTGGATGTCCGCTAGAGTTAACGACGTCGCCGAGGGGGACAGGGAAGCGAAAGCGTCCAGGTCCTTCCGAAAGCACTGGGGTATGGTGTAATCGGCAGCACGACTGATTCTGGTTCAGTTAGTCTAGGTTCGAGTCCTGGTACCCCAGCTCCGGCATCACGGTTCTCCGTGATCCGTGCGGGTCATCGACCCGAACGTGCGCCCCCGTCGTCTAGTGGCCTAGGACGCCGCCCTCTCAAGGCGGTAACGGCGGTTCGAATCCGCTCGGGGGTACGACAGGGAGAGGCTCCCACAATGTGGGAGCTTTTCCTCTGGTCGGCGCTTGTCGTCGATGTCCGGTTCGGGCGGGTATCGTGGTTTTCACGGTCGCGCTTGGACCGTCCGAGGCCCCCGTCGTCTAGTGGCCTAGGACGCCGCCCTCTCAAGGCGGTAACGGCGGTTCGAATCCGCTCGGGGGTACACGTCAGGAAGGCCCCGCTCCGTGCGAGCGGGGCCTTCGCCGTGTCCGGGGGCCGACCGGAGGGTCAGTCCGCGCCGTTCCCGGCCAGCAGCGCCGTTCTCGCCCGATCGCCGTCGGGCGCGCCGCACGCGGCCACCATGGCGACCAGCTGGTCGAGCAGCAGGTCAGCCAGGTCCTCCAGCGGCATCGGGCGCTCCTCCAGCCACACCAGCACCGCGGTCTCCACCGACGCCGTCCAGCAGCGCAGGGCCAGGAGCACGCGCGGCGAGGGGTCGTCGATCCCGACCCGGTCGAGGATCATCGTGCGCACCCGGTCGCGCACACGGTCGATCTCGGCCTCGGTCTCCTCCGTCGCGATGACCGAACCGCCGCGCAGCAGCGCCCGGTACGAGGGCGCGTAGGCCTCCGCGAAGGAGACGAACGTCCGCAGCGGCACGCGCAGCTGCTCCAGGGGCGGCAGGTCCCCGGCGGGGGCGAGCCGGGGCAGCAGCTCGGCCGTCGCCTGCTCCAGGGCGGCCCGCCGCAGCTCCGCCATGTTCGGGAAGTACCGGTAGACCAGCGCCCGGGAGACGTCGGCCTCCTCCGCGACGTCCTCGGGGGTGACGTCTCCGGGAGGGCGCCGCGCGAACACGCGCAGTGCCGTCCGGATCAGGTCGTCGCGGCGTTCGTGCGGCGCCATGCGGCGGGGTCGCCGCCGGGTCTCCGGCGAGTCCGCCGGGACCTCCGACCGTGTGGTCACCCGCGCCTGGTGACGGCCGGTCCTGTGGGACACCACGGTCGTCATGACCTCCTGAGGACGTGTCGCGCGCGGGCGTGCGCCCGGCGGCCCGTGCGGAGACGGGCCCGGGCCTCCGGGCACCGGGTCCCCGCCCCTCGAACCTACCGCCCGGACGCGGGGGCCGGCGCCCGCGGTCACGGTCCTCAGAGGTCGACGACCAGCCGTTCGCCCTCCCGTGCGCGCGACACGCACAGCGCGAACCCCTCTCCGCGCGGGGAGCCGCCGGTCGGGCGGTCCCGGTGGTCGGGAACGCCCGCGAGCAGCCGTACGCGGCAGGTGCCGCAGAAGCCCTGGCGGCAGGAGTACGGGGTCTCCGGACGCACCCGGCGGACCGCCTCCAACGCCGTCTCTCCGGCCGGGACGGACAGCACGGGGCCGTCGTGGCCCAGGCGCACCTCGAACGGCGCGCCGCCGACGATCGGCGCGGGGGCGAACCGTTCGGTGAACAACGGTGTGTCGGCGGGGACCCGTGCGCGGACCGCGCCGATCAGCGCCGGCGGACCGTCCCACCGGCGCACGTGCGGCAGGTCGTCGTCGAGCCAGTAGGCGTCGTCCCCGGTGACGACGAGGATCTCCTCGAACTTCACGCCGATGTCGCGGAAGCCGATGTGCGGTTCGACCGCCCACATGCCGGGGGTGGCGGGGTGCGCGGAGACGTCCCCGTCGGCCCACAGCGGTGAGCGGTGGTGCGCGCGCTCGACGACGAGGTCGCCGACGAGGGTCTGGAGCGAGCGGATCCCGAAGCCCGCGACGACCGCTCGGGGGAGCCGGGAGCGCACCCTGCCGACCCGGTGGGCGATGACGCGGCCCGGATACACCCGGTGGCGGTTGTCGTAGCCCTGGTCGCGGATGAGGGCGTCGACGGCGCGGTAGACGTCCTGGAGGGTGTCGCCCGCGCGGACCCGCTCGACGATGAGGCGGCGGTGTGCGCGCAGGTCGTCCATGAGGCGGTCGTGCAGGGGGTTGTCGCCGAGGTAGCCGGAGTAGCCGATGTCGGCGACGCAGCCGTCGCGGACGGGCGCGCAGTCGAGGATGAACGGCATCCCCTCCTCGAGCGCGCGGCGGGTCGGAAAGTACTGCGGGGGCGCCCTGAAGCCGCGGAAGGCGGTGCGGTCGCCGAACCAGGCGAACGGGGTGTGGAACCAGTCCTGGACTCCGTGTGCCTCCAGGTGGACGCGGATGCGGCGGGCCGCCTCGCGTTCGGTGACGCCGGGTTCGAGGCCGGCCGCGACGTCGCCGGCGGCCTGGTAGGCGAGCCGTTGGAGCTCGCGGAAGGCGTCGAGTTCGGCCTGAGGGGGTGTGTTCTCAGTCACTTTCGTGTGAGACATGCTGTCATGTTAGACGGGATGTCAATAAGTGTCCACGGTCCGGTCGGCCCGCGGGAGCACGGAAACGACCGCGCCCGCCGGGGTGCGGCGGGCGCGGTCGGTGGCTGTCGTGTTCCGGTTCTGGCGGCGGTGGCCGGTCTGGCGGGGGACCGCGGGCGGAGGGCTTCCGTCGCGGCCCCGGGCGGAGGCGGGCGGCGGCGGGCCGCGGCCGCCGCCCCTAACGCCCCTCGTACGTGTGCAGCGACTCACTGATCTTCTCGGCGGCCGACAGCACCGCCTGGGAGTGCATCCGTCCGGGTGAGCGGGTCAGGCGCTCTATCGGGCCGGAGACCGAGACGGCGGCGATCACCCGGCCGCCCGGGCCGGACACGGGAGCCGACACCGACGCGACGCCCTGCTCGCGCTCGGCGACGCTCTGGGCCCACCGGCGGCGTCGCACCTGGGCGAGGCTGGCCGCGGTGAACCGGGCGCCCACGAGGGAGCGGCGGATGCGGTCGGGGTCCTCCCAGGCGAGCAGCACCTGGGCTGCCGAACCGGCGTTCATCGGGAGCTCGCTGCCGACCGGCACGGTGTCCCGGAGGCCGCTGGTGCGCTCCGAGGCGGCCACGCAGACCCGCAGGTCGCCCTGGCGGCGGTAGAGCTGGGCGCTCTCCCCGGTCAGGTCGCGCAGCTGGACGAGCACGGGCGCGGCCACGGCCAGGAGCCGGTCCTCGCCGGTGGCGATGGAGAGCTCTCCCAGGCGCGGACCCAGCACGAAACGGCCCTGGCTGTCGCGGGTGACCATGCGGTGCCGCTCCAGGGCGACGGCCAGGCGGTGGGCGGTGGGCCGTGCCAGGCCGGTGATCTGAACCAGCTGGGCCAGGGACGCCGGGCCCGACTCCAGGGCGTCGAGGACCGACATTGTCTTGTCCAGCACACCGACGCCGCTGGATGAGCTAGAGTTGTCCATGGCTTGATATTGCCGTCTCGAAATATGGAATGCAAGTCAGCCCGAACGTCCGCGCTGGGTCCACCACCGTCCGGACCCGAGACGAAGAACGAGAGAGGCGATCGCCCATGGCACGCACGATGGCCGAGAAGGTCTGGGAGGAGCACGTCGTCCGACGTGCCGACGGCGAGCCGGATCTGCTCTACATCGACCTCCACCTGGTGCACGAGGTGACCAGCCCGCAGGCCTTCGAGGGGCTGCGCCTGGCGGGTCGGTCCGTGCGGCGTCCCGACCTCACCATCGCGACCGAGGACCACAACGTCCCCACCCAGAACCTGCTGGCCCCGATCGCCGACCCCGTCTCCCGCAAGCAGGTCGAGACCCTGCGCAAGAACTGCTCGGACTTCGGCGTGCGCCTGCACCCGATGGGCGACATCGAGCAGGGCGTCGTGCACGTGGTCGGCCCCCAGCTGGGCCTCACCCAGCCCGGCATGACCATCGTCTGCGGCGACAGCCACACCAGCACCCACGGAGCGTTCGGCGCGCTGGCCTTCGGCATCGGCACCAGCCAGGTCGAGCACGTGCTGGCCACCCAGACGCTGCCCATGGCCCCCTTCAAGACCATGGCCGTCACGGTGAACGGCACGCTCAGGCCGGGTGTGTCCGCCAAGGACATCATCCTCGCGGTGATCGCCAAGATCGGCACCGGCGGCGGGCAGGGCTACGTCATCGAGTACCGCGGGGAGGCCATCGAGTCGCTGTCGATGGAGGCCCGCATGACGGTGTGCAACATGTCCATCGAGGCGGGCGCCCGCGCCGGGATGATCGCCCCCGACCAGACCACGTTCGACTACGTGCGCGGGCGCGCCCACGCCCCGCAGGGCGAGGACTTCGACGCGGCCGTCGAGCACTGGACGAGCCTGCGCACCGACGAGGGCGCCGTCTTCGACGCCGAGGTGGTCCTGGACGCCGACGAGCTGAGCCCGTTCGTCACGTGGGGCACCAACCCCGGCCAGGGCGTTCCCCTGGACGCGTCCGTGCCGGACCCGGCCTCCTTCGGGGACCCCACCGCGCGCGCCGCCGCCGAGAAGGCCCTGGCCTACATGGACCTGGCCCCCGGCACGCCGATGCGCGAGGTGAGCGTCGACACCGTGTTCCTCGGCTCGTGCACCAACGGCCGGATCGAGGACCTGCGCACCGCCGCCGAGATCATCCGGGGCCGCAAGGTCGCCGACGGCGTCCGCATGCTGGTCGTCCCGGGCTCCATGCGGGTCAAGGAGCAGGCCAACGAGGAGGGGCTCGGCCGGATCTTCGAGGAGGCCGGCGCCGAGTGGCGCGAGGCCGGGTGCTCCATGTGCCTGGGCATGAACCCCGACCAGCTCAAGCCCGGCGAGCGCAGCGCCTCCACCTCCAACCGCAACTTCGAGGGCCGCCAGGGGCGCGGTGGCCGCACCCATCTGGTGTCGCCGCAGGTGGCCGCCGCGACGGCCGTGCGCGGAACGCTGTCCTCGCCCGCCGACCTGGTGTCCCGGTAGGGCCCCGACCAGCTAGGAGAGACCTGTCATGGAGAAGATCGACGTCCACACCGGTCGGGCCGTGCCGCTGCGCGCCAGCAACGTGGACACCGACCAGATCATCCCCGCCGTCTACCTCAAGCGCGTGAGCCGCACCGGCTTCGAGGACGGCCTGTTCGCCGAGTGGCGCGGGAGCGACCCGGACTTCGTCCTGAACCGGCCCGAGTACTCGGGTGCGTCCGTGCTGGTGGCCGGCCCCGACTTCGGCACCGGCTCCTCGCGCGAGCACGCCGTGTGGGCCCTGCAGGACTACGGCTTCCGCGCGGTGCTGTCGTCGCGCTTCGCCGACATCTTCCGGGGCAACTCGCTCAAGGGCGGGCTGCTGACCGTCCTGCTGCCCCAGGAGGTCATCGAGAGGCTGTGGGACATGGTCGAGGCCGACCCCGCCACCGAGGTGACCGTCGACCTGGTCGACCGCCAGGTGCGCGCCCCGGGCGTCCAGGAGGCCTTCGAGCTGGACGACTACACCCGTTGGCGGCTGATGGAGGGTCTGGACGACATCGCCCTGACGCTGCGTCACACGGACGGGATCGGGGAGTTCGAGCAGGCGCGCCAGCGCTGGCTGCCCGTGACCCTGTAGCCGCCGGATCGTGCTGTGGGCGGGGGTTGGAGGGTGGTGTGACGCAGTACACCCGCCAGCCCCCAAATATTTTACCTTTACTTGGTGTGACCGGTCGCTTGCGGACTTTGCGTCCTTAAGCGCGTCGCGTGACGTGCCCGGAATCCGGTTATACGTAGGCATTTGAGCCTCACACGCTGGGGCAAAAGGGACGCGTGGGACGGTGTCTCGTGAGCTGAGGCCACAGCCTTCCGTGACTGACCCGCAGGTGGGCACGGGCTCGACACGCCTTCCCCACAGGCGTTTGTATTTGTGTAACGGGCCGGGCTTCCCCTAATTTCGTGCGAGCAAGGGGGAACCGGAGGAACCTTATGAACAAGCGTGACCTGATCGACGCGATCTCCGCGCGTCTCGGAGACAAGAAGACCGCGACCGAAGCGGTCAACGCTGTGCTCGAGACCATTCAGACCACAGTGGCGTCGGGCGACAAGGTCGCCATCACGGGCTTCGGTGTGTTCGAGAAGTCCGAGCGTGCGGCCCGTACCGCCCGCAACCCCGCCACCGGGGCCACCATCAACGTCCCCGCGAGCTTCGTGCCGAAGTTCCGCGCTGGCGCTGACTTCAAGGCCCTGGTCAACGACGGGAAGAAGTAGTCCCGCCGCCGAACGGCGACGGACCGGCACCGCCCGGGTCCCCCACGGGGGCCCGGGCGGTACGCGTCCGCGGGCCCGGGCCGTCGGCGAGGGCGCTCCCGTCCATCCGCGACAGCAGGTCCCGCGTGTGCGCCCCCACCCCGAGACGGACCGCCGCCCGCAGGTCCTCGGGGGTGTCCACGTCCCTCCGGACCGAGTCCACACCCGCTACGACCAGTTCCCGGGCTCCGGACGCCAGGTGCCGGACGCGCGAGGCGCCCTCGAACGCGGGTCGGAACGGCTCCCCGGGTCTGGACGCGAGCAGGGTCGTGCCCACGCCGGGCGCGTCGGGGAGGAAGGAACGGGGCCGCCCCGACGCCGCCGACAGGACGCGGGCGAGTTCTCCGGGGCGCAGCGCGGGCAGGTCGGCCGACAGGGCGCACACCCCGTTGCCGGGGAGGCGCCGCCGCGCGACCGCGGCCCCGTGCCGCAGCGCGGGGTTGAGCCCCGTGCCCGGTTCTCCGCCGACCACGACCGCGCCGAGGGCGGCCAGCGCCTCGCGGGCCCGGGCGTCGTCGGTCACGGCGAAGACCGCGTCGACCCGTGCGCAGGCGAGCGCGGCGGTCACCGTGTCGCAGGCGACGGCCAGCGCGAGTGCGCCCCGGTGGGGTCCCGCGGCACGGGCCAGTCGCGACTTGGCCCGGTCGAGGTGCTTGACTGGGACGATCAGGGACCAGCGCACCCCGGCGCCCGCGGCCCCGTCTCGCTCTCCATGGCCGGTCACGGTCCCCCCGGAGATGCGGCAACGACAGTGACACGAGGGTAGGCGCTCGGGGTCCGGAGCGGCGCGGGCCCCTACGGGTCGGGCACCCGCCCGGTGACGTGCGCCTCCGGGCTGGAGGAGCGGGTACCGACGCGTCCTAGACTGAACCGGTTGTGCTTCGGGGTCCGGACGGGCCGGGAGCGATGAAGTGAGGAGTCCCGTGGCCGAGCAACGAGAATCACGGTGGGTGAAGGTGGTCGTGGCATGGATCGTGCGACCCCTCCTCCGGCTGGTGACCAAGCCCGTCTGGCGGGGGACCGAGCACGTTCCCGCCCAGGGCGGGGTGATCATCGCCGCCAACCACCTGTCCACCGTCGACCCGCTCACGGTCGCGCACTTCATGTACGTGGGCGCGCGCCGCTGGCCGACCTTCACCATGAAGGACGCGGTCATGCGGATTCCGGTGGTCCGGTCGGTCGCCAGGAGCACGGGGCAGATCCCGATCAAGCGCGGGACCACCGAGGCGGTCAAGGCGCTGCGGGAGGCCGAACTGGCGCTCACCAGGGACGGCGCCTCCGTGATCTTCTACCCGGAGGGAACCTGCACGCGTGACCCCCAGCTGTGGCCGATGACCGCCAAGACCGGCGTGGCCCGCCTGGCGCTGACCACGGGCGTGCCGGTCGTGCCGGTGGCGCACTGGGGCGAGCAGGACATCCTTCCGTACCAGGGGGACAAGAAGCTCAGCCTGTTCCCGCCCAAGCGCGTGGAGTTCCTGGCGGGACCGCCGGTGGACCTGTCCCGGTACCGGGACAGGCCGCTGACCGCCTCGGTCCTGACCGAGGCCACCGAGGCCATCATGCGCGACATCACCGGCCTCCAGGCGAAGATCCGGGGCGAGGAGCCCCCGGCGGTGCCCTACGACATGAAGCGGGCGCGGGTCGAGGCCCGGGCCGAGCACACCGTTGAGAAGGACGACGCGGAACCGGCGGCGGACGGGGCCGGGGACGGCGACAACGGGAAGAACGAGGCGTGACGGGACGGATGGGCAGCGACAAGGTGAGGATCGCCGTTCTCGGCGCGGGTTCCTGGGGGACCGTGTTCGCCAACATCATCGCGGACGGGGCCGACCAGACGCGGGTGGAGGAGCCGGGCGGTCCGGCGGTCGAGGTCGTGCTGTGGGGGCGGCGCCCGTCAGTCGTGGACGCGATCAACGAGACCTCGCAGAACCCGGACTACTTCCCGGGGATCACGCTCAATCCGGGGCTGAGGGCCACGGCCGACGCGGCCGAGGCGCTGTCCGGGGCCGACGTGGTGGTGCTGGCGGTGCCCTCGCAGTCGCTGCGGGCCAACCTCGTCCAGTGGCGGGAGCACCTGCGCGACGACGCGGTGATCGTCAGCCTGATGAAGGGCGTGGAGCTGGGCACGCTGCTGCGGGTCAGCGAGATCATCGCCGAGGTCCTGGAGTTCCCCGAGGAGCGGATCGCCGTGGTCTCCGGGCCCAACCTGGCCCGCGAGATCGCCGAGCGCCAGCCCGCGACCGCCGTGGTGGCCTGCCCGCGCGAGGAGACGGCCGTGCGCCTCCAGGCGCTGTTCCGGGCGCCGTACTTCCGTCCGTACACCAGCACCGACCTGGTCGGGGTGGAGATCGGCGGCGCGATGAAGAACGTCATCGGGCTCGCCGTGGGCGTGGCCGAGGGGATGGGTCTCGGGGACAACACCAAGGCGTCCCTCATCACCCGCGGGCTGGCCGAGACGACGCGTCTCGCGGTGACCCTGGGGGCCGACGAGCACACCCTGTCCGGGCTGGCAGGCATGGGTGACCTCGTGGCGACATGCTCCTCACCCTTGTCGCGGAACCGGACCTTTGGTGAGAAACTGGGCGCGGGCAAGACCCTGGAGCAGGTCGTCGCGGAGACCAAGCAGACGGCCGAGGGGGTCAAGTCCTCGGAGTCGATCCTCGAACTGGGTTGGCGGCACGGCGTCGACATGCCGATCACCGAGGCCGTCGTCAAGATGATGCACCACGACCTGAGCCCGGCGGAGGCGCTGACCGCGTTCATGGCGCGCAGCACCAAGCCGGAGCGCTACGGGGTCTGAGAGAGAGCAGTATGCCGCCTACACCCGCACCGGGACCCGACACGGAACACACCCTGGCGCAGAACCTCCCGCACGCCCCGGTCCCGGCGGAGCGCCCGATGCGGATGCCCGTCCACCGGGCCACCACCTACGCGTTCGACACCTCGAGCGAGTACGCGGACGTGCTGGCGGGACGGCGGGAGGGATACTCCTACGCGCGGATCGACAGCCCGACGGTGGACGCGTTCGCCCAGGGGGTCGCGGCCCTGGAGGGCGGCGGCTCGCGGACGCCGGTGCGGGGACAGGCGTTCGCCTCGGGCATGGCGGCGATCAGCACGGTGCTCATGGCGTTGACGGAGGCCGGGTCGCACGTCGTGGCGGCGCGGTCGATCTACGGCACCACGTACTCCCTGCTCGACGGGCTGCTCCGGCGGTTCGGCGTGCGGACGGACTTCGTGGACATCACCGACCCGGACGCCGTGCGGGCGGCGGTGCGAGCGGACACGGCGGTGCTGTTCACCGAGACGCTGTCCAACCCCACCATGGCGGTGTCCGACCTACCCGCGCTGGCGCGGATCGCACGGGAGGCGGGCGCGGCCCTCGTCGTGGACTCGACGTTCGCCTCCCCCGTGGTGTGCCGCCCGCTGGAGCACGGGGCGGACGTCGTGCTGCACTCGGCCACCAAGTACATCGGCGGCCACAGCGACGCCACGGGCGGTGTGGCCGTGGCCGCGCCCGAGCTGATCGACCGGATCCGCGCGGCCCGGATCGACCTGGGGCCGTGCCTGGCCCCCGACGAGGCGTACCTGCTGCACCGGGGGTTGGAGACACTGCCGCTGCGGGTCGGGCGGCAGTGCGAGACCGCGGCCGCGTTCGCCGCCGCGCTGGAGGGGCATCCCGCGGTGGAGCGGGTCGACCACCCGTCCCTGGCCTCGCACCCGCAGGCGGAGCTGGCCGCGAAGCTGTTCGACGCCGGGCGGTGCGGTGCGGTCGTGACCGTGCACCCGCGCGGCGGCTGGGACGCGGGCATGGCCTTCGCCGACCGGATCAGGCTGGGCACGGTCGCGGCCTCCCTGGGCGGGACGCACACGCTGGTGGGGCACGTCGCCTCCACCTCGCACCGCACGATGGGCGAGACCGAACTGGCGGACGCCGGTATCTCACCTGGAGCGGTGCGGTTCTCCATCGGCCTGGAGGACCCCCGGCACCTCATCGAGGACGCCCTCGCGGCGCTCGACGGGGACATTTGACGCGAACGGGATGGTTTCCTGTTTCCGGTTCCATGAAAAGGCGAGATAGGGTCAGGCAGCATGTCGTCCGAGCAGCGCAAGATTCGGGTCGCCGTCGTCTTCGGCGGTCGTAGTTCCGAGCATGAGATCTCCTGCGTCACCGCGGGCAGTGTCCTGTCCGTCATCGACCACGACCGCTACGAGGTCGTGCCGGTCGGCATCACCAAGACCGGCAACTGGGTCCTGACTCCGGCCGACCCCGAGCGGTTGCGGATCGACGGGGAGACCAAGGCGCTGCCCGCCGTCCCCGAGGACGGCGCGGACCTGGCGCTGCCCTTCGACGCCGCCGGTCAGCTGATGACCGTCGACCCGGAGCGCGGCGTGGAGCGCCTGGCCGGGGTGGACGTCGTGCTTCCGCTGCTGCACGGGCCGTTCGGCGAGGACGGCACCGTCCAGGGCCTGTTCGAGATGATGGGCGTGCGCTACGCGGGCGCGGGGGTGTTCTCCAGCGCGGCCGCCATGGACAAGGTGTTCATGAAGGCGATGCTCATCGGCAACGGGATCCCGACCAGCGACTACGTGGCGATCACCGACCGCCAGTGGCGGACCGAGCGCAAGAAGGTGCTCGACGACGTCGCCGAGCTCGGCGGGACCGTCTTCGTCAAGCCCGCCCGCGCGGGCAGCAGCGTCGGCATCAGCAAGGTGGGCGACGCCGGGGACGCCGACGCGGTGATCGCCGCCGTCGAGGCAGCGCGCGAGCACGACCCCAAGGTCATCGTGGAGGCGCAGGTCGTCGGGCGTGAGATCGAGTGCGGCGTGCTGGAGGCCGAGGACGGCGCGACGCCCGACGTCTCCCTCCCCGCCGAGGTGCACGTCGCCGACGGGTTCGACTTCTACGACTTCGAGGCCAAGTACCTCTCCACGAGCAGCCTCACCATCCCGGCGCGGATCCCCGAGGAGGCCACCGCCCGGCTGCGCGCGATGGCCGCCGAGGTCTTCGAGGCGATGGGCTGCGAGGGTCTGGCCCGGGTGGACTTCTTCTACACCGAGGACGGCGAGATCCTCGTCAACGAACTGAACACGATGCCCGGGTTCACCCCGGCGTCGGCCTTCCCGCAGATGTGGGAGGCGACCGGCGTGGACTACGCCACGCTCGTCGACCGGATGATCACGACGGCCCTGCGCCGGTCACCGGGCCTGCGCTAGCGAGCACGCGAAGGGCGGGTGACCGGCACGGTCACCCGCCCTTCGCGTGCGGTGGGGGAGCCGGAGCGGCGCTCAGCCCCGGGCGGGCGGGCGTCCCGGACCCCGGGGCGGCCAGGGGGTGCCGGGAGCCGGCGGGGTCCCCGGCCCGGGCGGCCCCTGCGGAATCCCCGGCGGCGGGGTGGCACCGCGGGGGAGCGCGCCGCCGGTCCGCAGCGCGTCGGCTCCGAGCAGTTCCCGCGCCAGGATGGTGCCGCCCGCCGCGGCCGCCGGGAACACCACGATCGCCACGAACGGGATCGCCAGCAGGAAGTACGTGGGCACCGCGTACCCGAGGACGCGCAGCCGCCGAGTGGCCATGTACCGGCGCCGGTCCCGGACCAACAGCAGGTCGCGCCGGTCGAACGCCCCCGCCAGGAGTTCGATGGCGAGCAGCCACCCGCCGAGCACCGCTGCCAGGACGGCGCCGACGACCTGCCCGATCAGGGGGACGAAACCGATCGCGAACACGACCAGGGTGACCGCGAGCGAGGCGAGGATGATCCCGAGCGACTGGCGGATCGCCCGCAGGACGGAGGCCGTCAGCGTCTCGTCGGACCCCTCGGGCGCGTTGCCCAACTGCTCCTCGACCAGCTCGGTGATCTTGTCGTAGATCGGCGCGCCCAGGGTCAGCGTCACGGTCGTGAAGGTCACGACCATGACCAGGACGGCGCCGACCGACAACGCCACCGCGACCGCGCCTCGCAGGACGTTGCGCCAGACGGGTTCCCACCCCTCCGAGAACGGCGTCGCCCACGCCGCCAGGTCGGACACGTTGACCAGCAGGGTCACGAACAGCGCCAGGAACACCAACGACGTGAACAGCGGGGGCAGCGCGCCGAGCACGAAGAGGCGCGGGCTGCGCACCATCATGCCGAAACCGCGCGCGAGCGCGCCCGCACCACCGAGGACTTCGCGAAGAGACTTGATCACGCACGCACCCTAGAGGATGGGCCCGCCGGTGTCAGCCGCGCGGGCGACCAGGGGGGCGTGCGCTGGCCTGCCGGGGTTCATCCCTGACTATTTCCTGGAGAACGCGTACGCTTGTCGTGTGCCTTCGCTACCGTCGGACACGTTCCGAACACTGCGGGGGGTTGCGAATGACGTGTGCTATTCACGAGCGGGTGGAGGAAACGACTGTGGACCTCCCAACGCTGGCTGACAACCTCGAACTCCCGGAGGGTTATCGCACGGAGATCATCGACGGGAGCATCGTCGTGTCACCAACACCGTCCTACCGGCACGCTGACATCGTGACAGTTCTTCACGAAGTCCTGATCCGGGCAGGACTCGCTGACCTGCGGGCGCTTCAGGTGGTCACCGTAGAAGTCGCTGAGACAGGGGACCGTTACGTTCCCGACCTGGCGGTCATACCGACCTCAGTGGTCCGCAGAGAGGGCAACTCCGGTCCGGACTGGGTTCGCCCCGCCGAGGACCTCGAGCTTGCGGTCGAGGTCGTCTCGCCAAGCAGCACCCTCCATGACTGGCAGAGCAAGGTGAAGGGGTACGCCCGGGCTGGTGTACCGCTCTATCTGGTGATCGACCCGCGCAAGAGTGAGATCGCCCTGTTCTCCAACCCTGACAAGGGTCAGTACAAGGAGGTCGCTCGGGCGGTCCGGGGCGCGTCCGTGAAGCTTCCGGAGCCCTTCGGTATCGAGATCGAGGCGACGCCACTCCTCACCTGACAGGGCCACCTCTCCGAGCAGCCGGGTGACCTGGACAGTCGCCCGGTTCGTTGTGCTCACGACGTCTTGGGAAGGCCTCCCAACCACCAGCACGCTCAGTGGGTGCTCACGGTCCGGAACCACCCCTCCTCCCGTGACAGCTCCGCGTACGTCCCCGACTGGATCACCTTCCCCTCGCGCACCACGTAGATCCGGTCGACCCGTTCCAGCCCCGTCAGGTCGTGGGTGATCAGCAGGGTCGAGTAGCCCTCGGCGGCGTCCAACAGGTCGTCGATCACCGCGTCGCGGGTGTCCGGGTCCAGGTGCGCGGTCGGCTCGTCCAGGACCAGGACCCGGGGTGAGGCGAGCAGGGCGCGGGCCAGCGCCAGCCGCTGCACCATGCCGCCGCTCAGCCCCGAACCGTGCGTGCCCACCCGGGTGTCCAGGCTCTCGGGCAGAGCGGCGACATCGTCGGCGAGCCGTGCCCGGCGCAGCGCCGCCCACAGCTCGTCGTCCTCCGCGCCGGGCCGCGCCAGCCTGAGGTTCTCCCGGAGCGTCGACGCGAACACGTGCGGATCCTGCGGCACCCCCGACACCACGGCGCGCACCTCGTCCGCGGGGTAGGCGGTCACGTCCGTGCCGCCGATCTCCACCCGCCCCGAGTCCGGGTCGCGGAACCGCAGCAGCACCGACGCCAACGTGCTCTTCCCCGCGCCGCTCGGACCGATCACCGCCACCGTCCACCCGGCCGGGATCTCCAGGTCCACCCCGTCCAGGGCCCAGGGCTCCTCCGGGCCGTACCGCACGCGCAGGTCCCGCACGCGCACCGTCGGGTCGCCGTCCGGCTCCAACCCCGTACGGGCCGGGGGAGCGGTGGCGGGCGGCGTGTCCAGCACCCCGAACAGCCGCGCCCCGCTGGCCCGGATCGCCCCCAGCCTGGCGGCCACCGCGGGCAGCGGCGCGACGATCTCGAAGGCCGCGAGCGTGGTCAGCACGAGCACCGCCAGGGACACCGCGCCCAGCGTGCCGCCCTCCACTGCGGCGACGCCCAGCAGCAGCGCGGCCCAGACGGTGAGCCCGGTGATCAGCGCGGTCGCCCCCGCGCCGAAGCCGAGGATCGCCGCGTCCCGGCGCTCCGTCCGGGCGAGTTCGGCGTCGGCGGCGTTCACCCGCTCCACCTGCCGCTCCATCGCCCCGTAGACCACCAGGTCCGGAGCCCCGTGCAGGGTGTCCACGAGCGCGGTCGCCAGCTCGCCGCGGGCCCTGGCCTGCCGCCGGCCCGGGCCCCGGCCGAGCGCGGCGGCCGCGAGCGGCACCGCCAGACCGGCCAGCAGCAACCCCGCGGCGAGCAGGGGACCGCCCGGCACGTACACCGAGGTCAGGAAGAGTACGGTCGCGCCGCCGGTCACCACCGACACCAGCGGCGGCGTCAACCCGCGCACGAGCAGGTCCAGCGTCGCCTCGGTGTCGCTGACCAGCCGCGACACCAGGTCGCCCGAACGGAACCGGCCGAACGGCTCGGTGGCCGCCAGCCGCTCGTACACCCGGACCCGCACCTCGGCCAGGGTGCGGAAGGCGGCGTCGTGGGTGACGAGGCGTTCGAGGTAGCGGGCCACGCCACGGCTGACACCCAGGGCCCGGGTGGCGACCACGGCCACCCCGAGCGCGGTGATCGGCGGGTGGTCGGCGGCGGTCGCGAGCATCCACGCCGCCACACCCAGCAGGGCGACCCCGGCGCCGGTCGCGGCCGCGCCCAGCAGCACGCCCAGCGCGAACCGGCCCCCGCGCGGCCACGCCAGGGCGATCATCCGCCGCAGCGGGTCCCGGCCGTCGGCGGGCCCGTCCGTTCCGCGTTCCACGGGGATCTCCGTGTCGGCACTCATCGCGGCACACTCCGCTCCAGGCTCCGCAGTGGCAGGGTCGCGACGCGCGGCGCGGCGCCGAGCACGTCGCGGGCCCATCCGGTGTCGTGGGCGACGATGACGGCGGTCCGGCCCTCCAGGAGCCGGGCGACCGCCGTGCGCACCGCGGCCGCGTTCTCCGGATCCAGGTGGGCGGTCGGCTCGTCGAGCAGGACCAGGGGAGCGTCGCGGCACAGCGCCCGCGCGAGCGCGATCCGCTGCCGCTGACCGGCTGACAGCCGTGCGCCGCGCTCGCCCAGGCGGGTGTCGTACCCCTCCGGCAACGCGGAGACGAACGCGTCGGCCTCGGCCCGCCGCGCCGCCTCGCGCACCCGCTCCATGGTGGCGACCGGGGCTCCGAGCCGGATGTTGTCGGCGACCGAGACGTCGAACAGGTAGGGGTGCTGGGGGACCCACGCGATCCCCCGCCGCCAGTCCTCCGCGGGGATGTCCTCCAGCGGTGTCCAGTCCCCGCCGGGCGCCCGGACGCTGATCCGGCCCTCGCCGGGTTCGTTCAACCGCAGCAGCAGGGACAGCAGGGTCGTCTTGCCCGCCCCGCTGGGTCCGGTGAGCAGGACGTGCTCTCCGGCGGTGATCTCCAGGTCCAGGCCGCTCAGCGCGGGCAGGTCCCGTCCGGGGTAGCGCACGCCCACCCCCTCCAGACGGATGTCTCCGGCGGTGGCGGCACGGACTCCGGCGGTCGGCGCGGGCTCCTCCCCGTCCCTCTCCTCGCCCCCGGGCTCCCGCCGCGCCTTCCCGCCTTCCCCGACCGGCCGCGGTCCCCCGGCCCCGGCCGCCCGGCGGGTGCCGCGGGTGCGGTCCAGTTCGGCGAAGACCTGTTCGGCGGCGGCCACCCCCTCCATGCTCGCGTGGAAGCGCGCGCCCACCTCGCGGAGCGGCAGGTAGGCCTCGGGGGCCAGGATCAGCACGAGCAGGGCCGTCTGGTAGTCCATGTAGCCGCCCAGGAGCCGCAGTCCGACCTCCACGGCCACCAGCGCCACCGCGAGGGTGGCCAGCAGTTCGAGCGCGAACGCCGACAGGAAGGCGATCCGCAGGGTGCCCATGGTGGCCCGCCGGTGCTCCTCGCCGACCCGCCGGATGACGGCCGCCTGCGCCTTGGCCCGGCGGAACACCGCGAGTGTGGGCAGCCCCTCCACGACGTCCAGGAAGTGCCCGCCCAGGCGGCTCAGCAGCCGCCACTGCCGGTCGGTGCGCGACTGGGTGTGCATCCCGATCAGCGCCATGAAGACGGGGATCAGCGGCAGCGTCACCAGGATGACGATCCCGGAGATCCAGTCGGCCCAGAAGACCACCGCCAGCACCGCGAGCGGGACGATGGCGGACAGCACCAGTTGCGGCAGGTATCGGGCGAAGTAGTCGTCGAGCGCGTCCAGGCCCCGGGTGGCCAGGGTGACCAGCTCGCCCGCCTTGGGGGAGACCGCATCGCCGTCGGCCCCGGGTTCGGCCGTCCACACCCGGCCGGAGCCGGTCACGTGCGCGACCAAACGTCTGCGCAGCTGGGACTTGGTGCGCGCGGCGCTGTGCAGGGCGGAGGCCTCGGCCAGGTACGAGAGCGCCGCCCGGGCCACGGCGACCCCCGCGACGGCGGCGATCGCCCACCCCAGGGTCTCCGTCCCGGCGCCCCGGGCCGCCCCGGTGATGGTGTACGCGAGCAGCCAGGCCTGCGCCAGGATCAGCCCGGTGACGAGCACGCCGCTGGCGACGGAGACGGCCAGGTGGACCCGGACCGCGTCGGCGGTGCGCACCAGGCGTGGGTCTAGCGGTTTCAACCGGGTCTCCTTGCCGGGGGATGGTACGGCGGGACGATCTCCTTGGACCCTACTCACTCGGTCCGAGGCGCGGCAGGGCCTCTTCTCCGGCTGTGGACGACGCCGGACGAACCCCGTCGGTGGGGGGAGGCGCACGCGGAGGGCCGCGCGGAAGGCCGCGCGTGGAACGTCCGGGCGGGGCGATGCGCACGGACGTCCCACGCGCGGTGTCTACGGAGGGCGGGCCGGTGCGGAGCCGCCCCCGGTCCTCCTACCGGGGCCCGGCACTCCCGGATCCCGCCTCCCCGACGGGGGCCGACGCGCCGGTGGCCCGCGCGCCGGGGCCCTCTCCGCCCGCGAGGTGGTCACCGGTGACCTGCGCCCCGGTCACGCGCCGGCGGAACACCCAGTAGCTCCACCCCTGGTAGAGCATGACCAGCGGCAGGAACACCACGGCCACCCAGGTCATCACCGTGAGCGTGTACTCGGCCGAGGCCGCGTTCGACACGGTCAGGCTGAACGCCGGGTCGGTGGTCGAGGGCAGCACGTTGGGGAACAGCGACCCGAAGACGGCCGCGGACACGGCCAGGACGGTCACGGCGGTCAGGGCGAACGACACGCCCTCGCGGCCGGCCCGGGCCGCGACGACCCCGCCCACCAGGGCCGCGGCGGCCGCTACGACCACCGGCAGGGTCCAGGGCGCGCCGTGCGCGGCCTGGGTCCAGGCGAGGAAGGCCGTCCCCGCGGGGATCGCGACGCTCGACGCGACCAGCGCCGCCCGCCGTGCCCGAACCCGCACCGGTCCGTCGGTCTTCAGTGTCAGGAACACCGCCCCGTGCAGCGTGAACAGCGACAGCGTGGTCAGACCGCCCAGCAGGCCGTAGGGGTTGAGCAGGTCGGGGAGACCGGCGGTGACGGTGTGGTCGGCGTCCATCGCCACGCCCCGGACGACGTTGGCGAAGACCAGGCCCCACAGGAACGCGGGCGCGGCGCTGCCGAGGAAGATCGCCCGATCCCACCAGAGGCGCCACGGGGCGCTGTCCCGCTTGCCCCGGTACTCGAAGGCCACGCCGCGGACGATCAGGGCGGCCAGGACGACGAGGATCGGCAGGTAGAACCCGCTGAACATCGACGCGTACCAGGCGGGGAAGGCGGCGAACGTCGCGCCCACCGCCGTGAGCAGCCACACCTCGTTGGCGTCCCAGACCGGCCCGATCGCGTTGATGGCGACGCGGCGGTCCACGGAGTCGCGCCGGCCCATGAAGGGCAGCAGCGTCCCCACCCCGAAGTCGAAGCCCTCCAGGACGAAGTATCCGGTCCACAGGACCGCGATGGCGGCGAACCAGATGACGGTCAGATCCATGGTCCTCGGCTCCTAGTAGCTGAAGTGCGGGATGCGGGCCTCGTCCCCGTCGTCCGCCAGTTCGGGGACGAGGTGCGACGGCCCTGCCTTGACGTACTTGACCAGCAGTCCGACCTCGACCACGAAGAGGACGCCGTACAGGGCCGTGAGGACGGAGAGGCTCGTGGCGACCGCCCCGAGGCCGACCCCCGGGGAGACGCTCGCGGCGGTGAGCAGTTCGCCGTGGACGGTCCAGGGCTGGCGGCCCATCTCGGTGAGCACCCAGCCCAGGATGTTCGCGGCCAGCGCCGCGGGCAGGGCGAGCATGCCCAGGAGGTAGAACCACGGTCGCGGCGAGCGGCGGCCCCAGGTCAGGAGCAGCCCGAGGGCGGCGACCGCGACGCCGGCCAGACCGAGGCCGATCATCAGGCGGAACGCCCAGTACACGACGAACACGTTGGGCGTGTAGTCGCCGGGTCCGTACGCCTGCTCGTAGGCCTCCTGGAGGTCGTTCATCCCGTGCACCTCGCCGTCGAACTCCCCGGTGGCGAGGAAGCTGAGCACGTTGGGAACGGTGACGTCGATCGGGTTGTACCGGGCCTCGGTGTCACCGACGGCGAAGGCCGAGAAGTCGGCGCCCTCCTCGGTGTCCCACAGGGCCTCGGCGGCGGCGAGCTTCATCGGCTCGTACTCGGCGGCGAGCTTGGCCTGGTGGTCGCCGGAGACCACCACGATCATCCCGGCCAGCAGGGTGAAGACGAGCCCGACCTTGAGAGTTCCGCGGAACAGGGCGCGGTCGCCCGCGGGCGGGACCACGCCCGCCACTCCGGTGTCGCCGTGCCGTGTGTTCCGCCAGAGCTTGTAGCAGCTGACGCACACGACGAACAGCCCGGCGGTGACGAACGCCGCCGACACCGTGTGCAGGTAGGTCGACCAGGCCTGGTCGTTGCTGAGCACGGCCCAGATGTCGGTGAGCTGGGCGCGGCCGGTCTCCGGGTCGACCCGGTAGCCGACCGGGCGGCGCATCCACGCGTTGGCCGCCAGGATGAAGTAGGCGGACAGGTTGGTCCCGATCGCCACCAGCCAGATGCACAGCAGGTGCACCGCGCGCGGCAGCCGGTGCCATCCGAAGATCCACAGGCCGATGAAGGTCGACTCGAGGAAGAAGGCGAGCAGGGCCTCCATCGCCAGCGGGGCGCCGAAGACGTCCCCGACGAAGCGCGAGTACTCGCTCCAGTTCATCCCGAACTGGAACTCCTGCACGATCCCGGTGACCACGCCCATGGCGAAGTTGATGAGGAACAGCTTCCCGAAGAACTGGGTCGCCTGGAGGTACTCGTGCCTGCCGGTCCGGTACCAGACCGTCTGGAGGACCGCGACGATGAGGGACAGCCCGATGGTCAGGGGTACGAAGAGGAAGTGGTAGATCGTGGTGATCCCGAACTGCCACCTCGCGAGATCAAGAGCTTCCATGCCCACCTCTCAGGTGCCGACTGGCCGTAGTACTACACAATGTAGTGCTACATCGCGTCGTAAGTCTGGGCGACCCCGGGAATTCACTGGTCGACGCGGCCCCGAGGGGCGGGAGAGGGGTGCGGGGGTGGTGCGTGTGGAGCGTCCGGTGCGACCGCATCACTCCGGCTGTCGGGCCTTCACCTGCGACAACGCGGTCGCGTGCGCGCTCGGTCCCGCTCCGGGAGTGACCGTGGACACAGGACGGCGTGCGGTGCGACACGCACGCGGGGGCGCTCCGGGTCCCGGCCGCGTTCCGCCCCGGCCTCCGGGGCTGGCACGGGTCTCCACGGGGTGGTGGCGGGCGGCGCGTGGGAGGGGGCGCCCGGGCCGGAGGAGCTCAGTCCTCCGCGGCGGCCTCCCCGGCGTCGACGCCCCGGTCGGCCAGCATGGCCTCCATCGCCTCGATCTCCTTCGCCTGGGCGTCGGCCATCCCCCGGGCCAGGTCGGTCACGAGCTCCTCGCGGCCGAGTTCGACCTCCACCTCGGCCATGTCGATGCCGCCCTCGTGGTGGGCGATCATCAGCTCCAGGAACATGATCTCGGCCTCCACGCCCTCGGCGGCCCGGAAGGCGTCCATCTCCTCCTCGGTCGCCAGTCCGGGCATGGTCTCCGGAACGACGCCCTCGCCCGCGCCGTGGTCGTGCTCGGAGCCCTCCATCCACGCCATCGGCGGCTCCGCACCGCGCGAGTTCAGCCCCCACATGGTCAGCCAGCCCTGCATGATGCCGATCTGGCCCTGCTGTGTGCGGGCGATGTCGACCGCGACGATCCGCAGCTCCGGGTCCTCGGTCTTGTCCATGACGATGAGCGACATGTCCACGGCCTGGGCGTGGTGGGAGCTCATGTCCCGGAGGAAGCCCGCGTCGGCGCTGTTGTCCAACGGACTGGACGGGCGCCCCACGAGGTAGCCGACCGCCAACGCGAGAGTGACCAGAATCACGGTGATGCCCAGGGGAACGGTGCGCCCGGCCGAACGGAGGGGCCCGCTCCCGGGGACGTCGCCCGTCTCCCCCGCGCTACCGCGTCCGATCGCGGCCCCGTCCGGCGCGTCGTCGGTTCCGTCGGCGGCTCCGGCGGAGGTCTCGCTTGTGTGTCCCATGGACCCAATCCTGGTCGAATCGCACAGCTGTGGTGCCAAAGTAGAGGATAGATAAGTCCTATTCGACCGCATGTGTACCAGGAGGCCCGGTGGCCAAGAAGAAGACGGCGGAGGAACGGCGTCGTAGAGCCGCGGAGATGCGGGAACAACGGCTCAAGCTCGAACGGCGTCGCAAGGTACTCAACATCGCGGGCGTCAGCGCCGCCGCCGCCCTGGTCCTGGGTCTGCTCGCGTTCGCGGTCTTCATGGAGATCCGCAGTCGGATCATCCCCGGTCTGGAGGAGTTCGAGGTCGGCTCCTACCAGCACGTCGACGTCGGAGAACGGGTGGACTACGCGCAGTCGCCGCCGGTCGGCGGGGACCACTGGGCCTACTGGCAGAACTGCGGGGTCTACCCCGAGGCCGTGACCCCCGAGTTCGGCGTGCACTCCCTGGAGCACGGCGCGGTGTGGATCAACTACTCGCCCGACCTGGCGCAGGACCAGGTCGACGCCCTCGTGGACCTGTACAGCCCCGGCGACTACCTGCTCATCACCCCCCACGACGACCTGGACGCGCCGATCGTCGCCTCCAGCTGGGGCCGCCAGATCACCGCCGAGGCCGCGGACGACGAGGCCCTCCAGCGCTTCGTCGCCCTCTACGAGCGCGGCACCGACGTCCCCGAACCCGGCGCCGCCTGCTCGGGCGCGATCTCCGCGACGGCGTCCGTGGTCGAGGAGGGCCTCGAGACGGGCGACATGGGCTTCCTCGGTGGAGAGACCCCGATGGACGACGGGTCCGGCGCCGACACCGGCGCGGACGACGCGGACGGTGAGGGCGGAGAGGACGCCGAGGGCGACGCCGCCGACGAGGAGCAGGCGGACGGGGAGGCCGGGAACGAGGAGGACGCGCCCGCCTCGGACGCGCCCGCCGAGGAGTAGCCCCTCACACCGATCCCTCCCGTCCCACCGATCCCAACCACCGCGAGGACCCGGGGCCGCCGACGCACTGTCGGCGGCCCCCTTCCCGTCCTTCGTCCGTGTTCCCCCGGTCTCCGCGCGGCCTACGCGCCCGGGGTCAGAGCCGGTCCCCGGGCAGCGGCGGGATGTGCTCCTCGACGAGCGTGCTCAGGGTGGTCAGCGCGGCGGCCGGAGGGCCGTAGCTCGGAGGCGCCGTCAGCTCGACGTAGGCGGTGTGGCCCACCGCCACGAACATGGTGGGGTCGTCGGCGGGCACCGGGAGCCAGGGCACCCCGTCGACCTCCTGGAGGGGGGCGTCGATGGTCAGCGCCGCGGGACGGGGGATTCCGCAGCGCACACCGATCGGGGGATCGCCCCACGCCGCCATCACGTCGGACTCGGGGCGCACGTCGGCGCGTTCGGCGTCCAGGAGGGTGTCGGGAAGCGCGGCGACGAACGCGGTACAGGCCTGCGTGGTCGTCTCGTCGGCCTCCGGCGGTTCCATCCGCACGGTCCCCGCTCCGCACCCGGTCGCCGACAGGACGGCGGCGACGGCCGCTCCCACACCCGCTCTCCACACGGTCAGCACCCCCGCCCGCCCGTCAGATGTTGACGATGGGGCAGGTCAGGGTGCGGGCGATCCCGTCCAACCGTTGGATCCGGGCCACCACCAGGGCGCCCAGGGAGTCGACGTCGTCGGCGTGGGCCTGGACGATCACGTCGTAGGGCCCCGTGACGTCGTGCGCCTCGTCGACGCCCTCGATCCCCCTGATCCGTCCCGCGACCTCCGCGGCGCGCCCGACCTCAGTCTGGATCAGGATGTATGCCTGCACCATGTGAACTCCTTCGTGTGTGCCGGGTGTGAGGTAGAGCGGCCCCGGCCGAGCCGACGGTGCGGCCGATGACGAACAGGTGACAATCGTGGGTCTAGACCACTGTTCCGGAGCGTCACCGTACCCTGATCCCTGTGTTGAGCACCATTGGGGGTCTTGGTGAGTTCGCTCTGATCACACGCGTGACGAGCAAATTCCCCACGACGCAAGATGTAATCCTCGGACCAGGCGACGACGCGGCGGTCGTCGCGGCGCCCGACGGCAGGACGGTCGCCACCACGGATGTGCTGGTCGAAGGGCGTCACTTCCGTCGGGAGTGGTCGTCGGCGCGCGACGTCGGACACCGTGCCGTGGCGCAGAACTTCGCCGACGTCGCCGCCATGGGCGCCCGCCCCACCGGGCTGCTCATCGGCTTCGCGGCCCCCTCCGACCTGCCCGTCGCCTGGGCGGAGGAGTTCGCCGCCGGGGTGCGCGACGAGTGCGCGCTGGCGGGCGGCGCCGTCGTGGGGGGAGACACGGTGGCGTCCGACACACTGACCGTCGCGATCACCGCCCTCGGCGACCTCCAGGGGCGAGCCCCCGTGCGCCGCGACGGCGCCCGCCCGGGCGACGTCGTGGCCTACTCCGGCCGGCTCGGTCTGTCGGCGGCCGGTCTCGCCCTCCTGGAGGCGGGGCTCGACGGCCCCGCGGAGTGCCTGTCCGAGCACCGCAGGCCGAGCCCGCCCTACGCCGAGGGCCCGGCGGCGGCGAGGGCCGGAGCCACCGCCATGCTCGACGTGAGCGACGGCCTCGCCCAGGACCTCGGCCACGTCTGCCGTGCCAGCGGGGTCCGCATCGATCTCGACCCCGACGCGCTCCGCCCCGACCCCGCCCTCCTGGAGGCGGTCCGCCTCCTGGGCGCGAGGCCGGAGGACGCCGAACGCGCCGCCCGTGAGCTCATGGTCGGCGGGGGCGAGGACCACGCCCTGGCCGCGACGTTCCCACCCGGCGTCGACCTCCCCGAGAACTGGATCCGGATGGGCGGCGTCCTCACTGGCGGGGAGGAGGCCGGGGACGTGACCGACCCGTCGGCGCGGACGCCCGTCACCGTGGGCAGCCGGCCGCCGGTCCGGAGCGGGTGGGATCACTTCCGCGATCGTTGACGCAGTCGGGATTTGTCCCGTTTGGCGATCGCGCTAGGCTGTGCCAACGCGGCTCGCGCCGTCCGCTGGGCGGCCCGCCCGTCCTCGTGGAGCGCGAAGAGCCCCGGAACGTTCGTCACCGCCCGGGCACGGAAGGTCCGCGACCGGCGTCCACCCGGCGAGGGCAGGCAGAAGCGGAGCATCGTCGAGAGGCGGTTTATGGGGCGGCACGTGTCGCGGCACGACTCCCGGCGCGGTGTGCACCGCAGCGAACGGGCGGACGCCGGTGTGCTGCGACGGATCGGCGGCTACCTGGAGAGCACCGTTCCCAAGCGCGTCGAACCCCCGCGGCTGATCAACGTCCTCGTCGTGTCCGGAGTCATCCTCGGCCTGCTGCTCTTCGGCTACAGCACGACCCAGATCTACCTCCAGTTCGGCGGTTCGCCCGGAGCGACGCAGGTCCCGGGCACCCAGGACGGGGCGCACCCCAGCCACGGGGCCTCGCCCGACGACGCGGAGGGCGGCTCCTCCGGGGAACGCGGCGAGGAGGTCCAGTCGGGCGCGGAGCCCACCACGGTGGTGTACGAGATCGTCGAGACCAGTGCGACCGGGTTCACGGCGCGGGTCACCGTCACCAACACCTCCCGCGTCACGCTGGACGCCTGGGAGTTGGCGCTGGCCTTCGACACCGCCGAGGTCACCGAGGTCCGCGACGCCGACTGGGAGCCGTTCTCGGACGGCATCCTCGCCCGCCAGCCCGGTTCCCAGGAGGACCTGGACCCCGGCGACTCGGCGGCGCTCGAGCTCGACGCCCTCGGCGCGCCGCAGTATCCGGTCCGCTGTTCGCTCAACGGCCACGTCTGCGCTCTCTGACCGGCCCGCCCCCCGGACGGGCCCGGCGGTCCCGGCCCCGGACACGCCGAAGGCCCCCCGACCACTGATCGGAGGGCCTTCGCCGAATCCAGAAGGCTGGAACCCTAGCGGGTCACCTTGCCGGCCTTGATGCACGAGGTGCAGGCGTTCACGCGCTTGGGCGTGCCGCCCACACGGGTGCGAACGGTCTGGATGTTGGGGTTCCAGCGGCGGCGGGTGCGACGGTGCGAGTGGGAAACACTGTTACCGAACCCTGGTCCCTTGCCGCAGACGTCGCAGACGGAAGCCACGGTAACTCCATTCAAGCGCTCGGGATCGCGCACGTCGCCGCACGCGAAGGGTCGACCGACCGGGAGAGGCCGGGTGGGCAGGCTGGCGCGGACGCCAACCGTGGAAGAGTACACGAAGGCCGTGGTCGCGGATGCGTACCGCGGACCGGTGCCCGTACTCGCCGTGGTGGAGACGGTGCGGCCGAAGCCCTCGCACCCCCACCTGAGCATCGCATCCACCACGCGGGCATGGCGAAAAGGCGATGAACTCCGACGAGTATACCCCTGCCGGGAGGGGTCGGACGCCCGCCCGGTTCCGACCGCCGGGCCCACGCGCCTCCCACGCGTCGCACGCTGCCACTACGGTGACGTTGAGCAGAGCGAACCGGCGGGGACGGGGACACCGTGAGCACCTGGGACGAACCGCTGCGCGTGGCCCTCGGGGGCTCCGCGCGGGCCTTCAAGGACAAACTCGACCTGCACACCCTCGGCGACCTGCTGCGGTACTACCCGCGCCGGTACGACCGCCGGGGCGAGCTGACCGACCTCGCCGCGCTGCGCGAGGGGGAGGACGTCACCGTGCAGGCGCGCGTCCTGGACGCCAAGCGCCGCACCGTGCCCGCGCGCCAGGGCCGACGCCGGATGGACATGATGGAGGCCACGGTCACCGACGGGACCGGCCGCCTGCACCTGACCTTCTTCAACCGCGGCGCCCACCACCAGAACTCCCTGGTCCCCGGTCGGCTGGCGCTGCTCTCCGGCCGGGTCTCCACCTACCGCGGCCGCCGCCAGCTCGACCACCCCGAGTACCAGCTCATCGACGAGGACGGCAGCGAGGGCGAGCGCGCCCGCGCCTTCGCCGAGGAACTCATCCCGATCTACCCGGCGGTCAAGGGGCTGGACTCGTCCCGGATCGCGTTGGCGATGGACCTGGCCCTCGCCCGGGCCGCCGACCTGCCCGATCCGCTCCCTCCCGGGGTGCGCGAACGCCACCGCCTGACCGGCGTCCAGGACGCCCTCGAACGGATCCACCGGCCCTCGGAGTGGGCCGACGTGGGCAGCGCCCGTCGCCGCCTGAAGTGGGACGAGGCCTTCGTGCTCCAGTTGGCCCTGGCCCGGCGCCGCCACCAGGCCGAGGAGCTGCCGGCCAGGCCGCGCCCGGGGGCCGAGGGCGGGATCCTCGACGCCTTCGACGCCGAGCTGCCCTTCACCCTCACCGACGGCCAGCGCGAGGTGGGCGACCGCCTCGCGGAGCGGTTGGACGCGGCCCACCCGATGCACTGCCTTCTCCAGGGGGACGTGGGCGCGGGCAAGACCCTGGTCGCGCTGCGCGCCATGCTCCGCGTGGTCGACTCCGGAGGTCAGGCCGTCCTGCTCGCACCCACGGAGGTCCTCGCCCAGCAGCACCACCGCTCGATCGGCGCCATGCTCGGACCGCTGGCCCGCGCCGGCCAGCTGGACGGGGCGGAGAACGCCACACGGGTGGCTTTGCTCACGGGTTCCATGAACACCGCCGCGCGCCGCGCGGCCCTGCTCGACGCCGCCTCCGGCGCGGCCGGGATCGTCGTGGGCACGCACGCCCTCCTCCAGGAGCACGTGTCCTTCGCCGACCTGGGCCTGGTCGTGGTGGACGAGCAGCACCGGTTCGGGGTGGAGCAGCGCGACGCCCTGCGGGAGAAGGCGGTCGACGGGCGTCCGCACGTGCTCGTGATGACCGCCACGCCGATCCCGCGCACGGTCGCCATGACCGTCTACGGCGACCTCGACGTGGTCGCGCTCACACAGCTGCCCACCGGTCGCGCGGGGGTGTCCACGCACGTCGTCCCGGCCAGGGAGAAGCCGCACTTCCTGACCCGCGCCTGGGAGCGGATCGTGGAGGAGGCCGCCCGGGGCCGCCAGGCGTTCGTCGTCTGCCCGCGGATCGGCGAGGACGGCGGGGGCGTCGGCGGGGAGGACGCCGACGAGGAGGTGGGCGGCGACCAGGACGAGGAGGCCCCGGGTGCCCGACCTCCGCTGGCCGTGCTCGACGTGGCCGCGCGACTGGCCGAGGGGCCGCTCGCGGACCTCGCGGTGGAGGTTCTGCACGGCAGGATGGCCCCCGACGACAAGGACGCGGTCATGCGCCGGTTCGCGGACGGACGGACCGACGTGGTGGTCTCGACGACCGTCGTCGAGGTGGGCGTGGACGTGCCGAACGCCACCGTGATGGTGGTCATGGACGCGGACCGCTTCGGCGTCTCGCAGCTGCACCAGCTGCGCGGGCGCGTCGGCCGGGGGAAGCTGCCCGGGCTGTGCCTGCTCGTCACGGACGCGGAGGAGGGCTCTCCGGCACGGGAGCGGCTGGGCGCCGTGGCGGCGACGACCGACGGGTTCGAGCTGTCCCGGGTGGACCTGGAGGCGCGCCGGGAGGGCGACGTCCTCGGCCGGGCCCAGTCCGGTGCGCGGTCGTCCCTGCGGATGCTCACCCTGCTCAAGGACGAGGAGCTGATCGGCGAGGCGCGGGAGGAGGCCACGGCCTACGTCGGGGGCGACCCCGACCTGACCGCGTACCCGCCGCTGGCCGAGGCGCTGGCCGAGCTGTTGCCCGAGGACCGCGCGGAGTACCTGGACAAGGCCTGAGGAGCCGGGCCGACGCCCGGACGCCCTAACGTGGAGGCATGACGCGCATCATCGCCGGAGCGGCGGGCGGACGGCGGATCGCCGCGCCCGACGGCCGCACCACCCGACCCACCAGCGACCGGGCGCGCGAGGCCCTGTTCGCCTCCGTCCAGTCCGACCTCGGCTCCCTGGAGGGGCTGCGGGTCATGGACCTGTACGCGGGGTCGGGGGCCATCGGGCTGGAGGCGCTGTCCCGCGGCGCCGCGCACGCGCTGCTCGTGGAGGCCGACCGGAGGGCGGCGCGCGTCGTCCAGGACAACATCGGCGCGTTGGGCCTGCCCGGCGCCCGCCTGGTGGCCGACCGGGTGGAACGGGTGGTCGCCGCCGTGCACCCCGGCGAGCCCTACGACCTGGTCGTGGCCGACCCCCCGTACGCGGCCGACGACGAGGAGGTGGCCGGTGTGCTCACCGACCTCGTGCGCAACGGGTGGCTGGCCCAGGACGCGGTGGTCGTGGTCGAGCGCTCCAAGCGCGGCGCCGAACCGGCCTGGCCGAAGGGTTTGGAGCGGGACCGGAGGCGGGGCTACGGGGAGGCGGTGCTCTGGTACGCGCGGCCCCCCGCCCGGTGAGACCCCGCGGCGCGCCTCCCCGTGGGCCGGACCGGCCGCGGTAGAACTCCGTTATGCGGGTGTCGCCCCGATCCGCGCCGGGGGCAACCCCTACGATCGCTGTACTCGAGAGTAACTCCTGAGAGGGGCGATCCACCGTGCGCCGAGTCGTCTGCCCGGGTTCCTTCGACCCGGTGACCTTCGGACACATCGACATCATCGGACGCGCGGCCAAGCAGTACGACGAGGTCGTGGCGGCCGTGCTCAACAACGTCAACAAGCGCGGGCTGTTCACCGTCCCCGAGAAGCTGGACATGCTCCGGGCGAGCACCGCCGACCTCGAGAACGTCCGCGTCACCGACTTCGACGGGCTGCTCGTCGACTTCTGCCGTGCGAACGGCATCGAGACGATCGTGCGCAGCCTCCGCTCGGTCAGTGACTTCGACTACGAACTCCAGATCGCGCAGATGAACTTCCGGCTCTCCGGCGTGGAGACCGTGTTCATGACCGCCAACCCGCAGTACTCGTTCCTGTCGTCCAGCCTGGTGCGCGAGATCGCCCAGCACGGAGGGGACGTGTCCAGTCTGGTGACGCCGTACGTCCAGGAGCGCCTCCGGGACAAGTACGAGGAGCGCTCACGCCGCTAGCCGACCGCCCGCCCCGGGACCGACACCCGCGCTGGGACCGGCTCCGGCGGCTGATTTGGGTGGTCGGGCCCATGATAGGTAGAATCTGGGTCCGACCCTGAGCGTCGCCGTACTTGGCGTGCGCGCGGGCTGGTCACGCCGGACCCGTCATCCGTCCGCGTGCCCGGCACCGAACCTCTCGTGAAAGCGCGATTACCCTGTCTCGTCCTGAACCTCGTGACCCGTTCGTGGTCGACACCCGTCAGCTGGGCCGCCAGCCGGGGTCGATGCGAACCGTCAACCGCATCGTGACCGTGCCGGAGGCCTTCTCCGGGGCGCTGGCGAGCGTGCCCGAGGGCAGCGAGGTCGAACTCGACCTCCGGCTGGAGGCGGTGATGGAGGGCGTCCTCGTCACCGGCACCGTCAGCGGACAGCTCACGGCGGAGTGCTCGCGCTGCCTCGATCCCCTCTCCGACGAGATCGAGGCGGGTTTCCAGGAGCTGTACCGCTACTCCGCCGACGACGGCGAGTCCGCCGCGGCCGAGGAGGACGCGTCCGACGAGGATGAGGACTACTATCTACAGGGCGACCTGCTCGATCTCGGACCCGTGGTCAGGGACGCCGTCGTGCTCGCCCTCCCGCTCTCGCCGCTGTGCGAACCGGACTGCCCCGGTTTGTGCGCGGAGTGCGGTGTCCGACTCGCCGAGGTCGGTCCCGACCACGGCCACGGCGACGCCGTGGACCCACGCTGGGAGGCTCTCCGCGCCATCGCGGAGGATCCCGGAGAACGATGAGCCCGTGAACCGGTCACGGGGCGTCCGTCGGGCGCCCGCGTGACGGGACACACCCTCCCCGCCGCAGCGCGCGGGGTGACCAGATAAGCGACCTCCCGCGACCGCGGGGGTGACCCAGGAGGATTGAAGTGGCCGTCCCGAAGCGGAAGATGTCGCGGAGCAACACCCGGACCCGCCGTTCCCAGTGGAAGGCGTCGCGCCCGGTGCTGGTCAACTGCCCGCGCTGCCGTGACCCGAAGCAGCCCCACATCGCGTGCCCGACGTGCGGCACCTACAACAACCGCCAGGTCACCAACCCGGCGTAACACGCTCGTGTCAGGCATCGGGTCCCACACCCGACGATTCGCCTCGGGGCGGACCCCAACACCGGGTCCGCCCCGAAGTGCTGTCGGAGGGAGTCCGTAGGGTGAGTGACCCGCGCCAACGTGGGCAGTAGACAACCAGAACCGCAGAAGCACCCAGCCGTGATCCGGGCTCCCACGGGTTCCCGAGTTCGTGGTGGCTGCCGGGGGAGCCCCGCTCCCGCGACGATCACCTCGTGTTCGAGCACCCCTGCCGAGCCGGGGATCCGCACCCGACCGCAGGATGCGCGTCCTCCCCGGGGCGCGTCAGAACAGGGAAGTGAACTCGCGTGGCAAGCCAACTCTCCGTCTCCGAGGCCAGGGCGTTCCACAAGGCGATCGGCGTCGAGGTCGATCCCAAGATCCTGCTCCGCGCCCTCACCCACCGGTCCTACGCCTACGAGAAGGGCGGGCTGCCCACGAACGAGCGCCTGGAGTTCCTCGGCGACTCCGTGCTCGGCCTCGTGGTGACCGACACCCTCTTCCGCAAGCACCCCGACCTGCCCGAGGGACAGCTGGCCAAGCTCCGCGCCGCCGTCGTCAACATGCGCGCCCTCGCGGACGTGGCCCGCGGCCTCGGCATCGGCGCCTACATCCGCCTCGGCCGGGGCGAGGAGGGCACCGGCGGCCGCGACAAGTCCTCGATCCTCGCCGACACCCTCGAGGCGATCATCGGCGCCGTCTACCTCGACCGGGGACTGGACGTGGCCTCCGAGTTCGTGCACCGCCTCTTCGACCCGCTCATCGCGACGGCCTCGGGACTGGGCGCCGGACTGGACTGGAAGACGTCCCTGCAGGAGCTGACCGCGGCCGAGATGCTCGGCGTCCCCGAATACCACGTCGACGAGAGCGGCCCCGACCACCAGAAGACCTTCCGCGCCACCGTGCGCGTCGCGGGCGAGAGCTACGGCCTCGGCGAGGGCCGCAGCAAGAAGGAGGCCGAGCAGCAGGCCGCGGAGTCCGCGTGGAAGGCGATCCGCGCCCGGGCCGACGCCGCCCAGTCCTCCTCCAACGGCCAGAACCGGAGCTGACGTGCCCGAACTCCCCGAGGTCGAGGTCGTGCGCCGCGGCCTGGCCGCGCACGCGCTGGGCCGGACGGTCGGCGCCGTCGAAGTCCTGCACCCTCGGTCGGTACGCCGCCACGTCCCCGGCGCCGCGGACTTCGCCGCCCGCCTGGAGGGGCGGGTCCCCACGGCCGCCCACCGCCGGGGCAAGTACCTGTGGCTGTCCCTGGACAGCGGTGAGATGCTGCTGACCCACCTGGGCATGAGCGGACAGATGCTCGTCCAGCCCGTGGGGAAGCCGGACGAGAGGCACCTGCGGGTGCGGCTGCCGCTCTCGGACGGCCAGGAGCTGCGCTTCGTCGACCAGCGCACCTTCGGCCACCTGCTGGTGGACGCCCCGGGCGAGCGGGACGGCGTCCCCGCCTCGGTCGACCGCATCGCGCTGGACCCGCTGGACCCCGACTTCGACCCCGATGCCTTCGTCCGCGCCCTGCGCGCGCGGCGGACCGAGGTCAAGCGCGCGCTGCTCGACCAGTCCCTCATCAGCGGTGTGGGCAACATCTACGCGGACGAGGCGCTCTGGCGTGCCCGCCTGCACGGGGCCCGCTCCGCCCGGGGCCTGTCCCTTCTCCAGGCGGCCGAACTCCTGGAGCACGTACGCGACGTCATGAACGAGGCGCTCGCGGTGGGCGGGACCACCTTCGACGGGCTGTACGTCGACGTCAACGGGCAGAGCGGGTACTTCGAGCGCGGTCTGAACGCCTACGGGCGCGAGGACCGGCCCTGCGGGCGCTGCGGCGCGCCGATCGTCCGGGAGGCGTTCATGAACCGGTCGTCGTTCAGCTGCCCGCGCTGCCAGCCGGCGCCGAGGGCCCGCCGCTGAGCTGTGCCCGCTCTGGGCCTCCGCCGCGCCTGGCGCCCGTTCCTCGCCGGCGGCCCGCCCCGTCGTGCGGCACCCCGGCGGCGCCCGAACGAGTCGTGCGGCACGCGAGACAGGTTGGTCGGGCGTGTTGGTGAGGAAAGTATCTCCGTGAGGTAAGGAAAGGTGTGGCGCGTGGAGGACCTCGAGGAGTCGGTCCGGCTGACCGCGTGGGTGCGCGGCCGGGTCCAGGGTGTGGGTTTTCGCTGGTGGACGCGGTCTCGGGCGCTCGAACTGGGGCTGAGCGGGGCGGCGACCAACCTCGCCGACGGGCGGGTCGAGGTGGTCGCGGAGGGTCCGCTCGGCGACTGCGCCCGCCTTCTGGAGCACCTGAGGAGCGGTCGTGCACCCGGACATGTGGACTCCGTGGTGGAACGTTGGTCATCGCCTGGGGGGACGTTCACCGGATTCGTCGAGCGGTGAGTATGCTTGTGGCGTAACGCGATTCGGTCCGCTGTCGCGGCGGTCCCGCAGGGGCACCGCGACGGGAGCAGGCCCGCTCCGCGCGCGCCTTCGGGGCGTGCGACACGGGGGGTGGGTGCGTCCGCATCGTGTGACCTCACGTGCCCAGGTCGTTCCGGCCCGGGGTGTGGTCGTTACGGACTGTTGTAATCCAATCTTGACCAGCGGCGCGCGGAGTGAGACTCTGGAAGGCACATCGCGCAATCTTCCACCCGTGGCATCGACTCGAACGTCGACGATCTTCGGGATGTCGTGTGCGCGTTTCATCACTGGTCACTCAGTGTGGAGGACCCACATCATGGCGAAGGCTCTGTTTGGCCACGTCGGCGGCTCCGACCCTCGTATGGTCCAGGAGATGCGACGGCTTCAGAATCGAGTACGTGACCTCGAGGCCGAGATCAGCCGCCTCCAGGCACGTAACGACCAGCTCAGCATGGCCGTCACCGACGTCGCCGTCAGCGCGACGGATCGCGAGCCCGCGCTCGCCTGACCAGCGCCGTCGACCCACCGGGCCACACACCCGGTCGACCGCGTGACACGTGAACCACGGACGGGACGCCGTACGCAGCACCCAAGGCGTCCCTGACGGTAGTTCCGTCAGCCGCTCCGCGGTCCGGTCGATCCAGCGCTTTGTTCCCCGAACCCTCGGCCGCAGACTTCCTTTCCTTTTCCTTGCGGCATTGTTTACCTACCCGGCGGACACCTCCGCAACCCTCCGTGTTCGCCGGAAACTCCCCCCAGGATCCGACGGTGGCCCACCTCATCGGGCCCGTCAGCGCGAACCGCGCCCGCCACCCCCGGCTTCGTGGCACCCTTGGATGATGCTGCGCGCGTCGTCAGGGCGTTCGCGCCATCGTCGAAACGGCCCGCGTGGGCCCGGTGGCCGGTGTGGGAGGTGTGGGTGTACCTGAAGAACCTGACGTTGCGCGGCTTCAAGTCGTTCGCGTCGGCCACCACCCTGCGTTTCGAGCCCGGGATCACCTGCGTGGTGGGCCCCAACGGATCCGGGAAGTCCAACGTCGTCGACGCCCTGTCCTGGGTGATGGGCGAACAGGGCGCCAAGTCCCTGCGGGGCGGCAAGATGGAGGACGTGATCTTCGCGGGCACCTCCACCCGCCAGGCGCTGGGCCGCGCCGAGGTCAGCCTCACCATCGACAACTCCGACGGCGCCCTGCCGATCGACTACACCGAGGTCACCATCCGCCGGACGATGTTCCGCAACGGCGGCTCCGAGTACGCGATCAACGGCGACACCTGCCGTCTCCTCGACATCCAGGACCTGCTCAGCGACTCCGGCATCGGCCGCGAGATGCACGTCATCGTCGGCCAGGGACAGCTCGACACCGTCCTGCACGCGGGGCCCGAGGAACGCCGCGCGCTCATCGAGGAGGCCGCGGGCATCCTCAAGCACCGCAAGCGCAAAGAGAAGGCGATCCGCAAGCTCAACGCGATGCAGGGCAACCTCGACCGCGTCACCGACCTCACCGCCGAGTTGCGCCGCCAGCTCAAGCCCCTGGGCCGCCAGGCCGAGCTCGCCCGACGCGCCGCCGTCATCCAGGCCGACCTGCGCGACGCCCGGCTCCGCCTCCTGGCCGACGACATCGTCACCCTCACCGACCAGCTGGCCAAGGAGGAGGCGGACGAGAAGGAGGTGCTCGAACGCCGCGCCGCCGCCGAGGCCGCGCTCACCCAGACGCAGCAGCGCGAGACCGCCCTGGAGGCCCAGTCCGCCGAGGCGGCCCCGGTCCTGGCGCGCGCGTCAGAGACCTACCATGCGCTGTCCCGCCTCGCCGAACGTCTGGACGCCGTGCGGGGACTGGCCAGTGAGCGCCACCGCAACCTGGTCTCCGTCACCGACGAGCCCGTGAGCCGCCGCGACCCCGAGGAACTGGAGACGGAGGCCGAGGAGGCCGCCGCCCAGGAGGAGGAGCTGCTCACCCGGCTGGAGGAGACCCGGGAGGCCCTGGAGGCCGCGGTCGAGGAGCGCACCTCCGCCGAGGACGCCCTGTACCGGGAGGAGAAGCGGCTGGAGGCCGCGACCCGCGCCTCCGCCGAACGCCGCGAGGGCATCGTGCGTCTGAGCGCGCGGGTGGAGAGCCTGCGCGGCCGGTTGGGCGAGGGCGAGGCCGAGATCGCCCGGCTGGAGGAGGCCGCCCGCCAGGCCGCCGAACGTGCGGCCGAGGCCCAGACCGAGTACGGGATGGCCGCGGAGGAGTCCGCCGGGCTGGACGAGGGCGACGCCGAACTCGACACCGCCCAGGAAAGGGCCGCCCGGCTGCTGTCGGCGGCCGAGTCCGAACTCAACGAACTGCGCGACGCCGAGCGCACGGCCGAACGGGAGCGGTCCGCGCTCGCCGCCCGCAAGGAGGCCCTCGAACTCGGCCTCGCGCACAAGGACGGCGCGGGCACCCTGCTGGACGCCGCGCCGGACGGGCTGCTCGGCAGCCTGGCCGCGCTCGTCCAGGTCGACCCCGGCCACGAGACCGCCGTCGCCGCCGCCTTCGGCCGGGCCGCGGGCGCCGTGGCCGTGGCGTCCCCGGAAACCGCGGCCGCCGCCGTCCGGCTGCTCCGGGACCGGGACGCGGGCCGCGCGGGCATCGTGATCGCGGGCGCGGTCCCGGCCGCGCCGCGCGGTGACTGGCCCGCCCTGCCCGACGGCGCGCGCTACGCCGTCGACGCGGTCGCCGCTCCCGACCGCCTGCGCGGGACCGTCACGGCCCTGCTCGACCGCACGGTCCTGGCCACCGACGCCGCGCACGCCCAGGAGCTGGTCGCCGCTCTGCCCCGCGTGCGCGCGGTCACCCCCGACGGCGACGTCTTCAGCGCGGAGATGGTCTACGGCGGCTCGGCCGCCGCTCCCAGCCTCCTGGAGGTCCAGGCCGCCGTGGACGAGGCGGCCGAGCTGTTGGAGGAGGCCAACGAGACCGCCAAGCGGGCCGCCGCGGACCTGGAGGCCAGGAAGCGCGCACGCGCCGAGCTGGCCGAGGCCGCCGACGAGTTGACCGCGCGCCGTCGCCAGAGCGACCGCAAGCGCAACGAGTCCGCCCAGCGCCTGGGCAAGCTCGCCGGTCAGGCCAGGGCCGCCGAGGCCGAGTCCGAGCGCTACGCCGCCTCGGCGGCCAAGGCGGCCGCCACCCGGGGCGAGGACGCGGGGAGACTGGCCCGGCTGGAGGAGGAGCTGGCCGAGGCCGAGGAGACGGCCGCCTCCATCGAGGAGGACGCCCCCGACCCCGAGACCCGCGACGCCCTCGCCGCGCAGGCCTCGCGCTCCCGCGCCACCGAGATGGAACGCCGCCTGGCCGTGCGCACCGCCGAGGAGCGTGCGCGTTCCGTCGCCGGCCGGGCCGAGGCGCTGCTCGCCCAGGCCGCCGAGGAGCGCCGGGCCGTCGAGCGCGCCGCCGAGCGCCGACGGACCCGTGCCGCCCAGGCCGTCATCGTCGACGCCGTCGCCGGGAGCGCCCGACTCGCCCTGGAACGGATCCGGGCGTCCCTGGCCGCCGCCGAGAGCGAGCGGACGGCCGCCGAGGCCGGGAAGGAGGCCCGCGACGCGGAACTGCGGACGGTGCGGGCGCGCGTGCGGGAGCTGTCGGTGGAGATGGAGAAGCTCACCAGCTCGGCGCACAGCGGCGAGGTGGCGCGGGCCGAGCGGCGGATGCGCCTGGAGCAGCTGGAGACCAGGGCGGTCGAGGAGATGGGCGTGGACGTGCCCACCCTCGTCGCGGAGTACGGCCCCGGGGTCCCGGTGCCGCCGCCCGCCGACGCGGGGGAGGACGCCGAACCCGCGCCGTACGTGCGTGAGGTGCAGGCCAAGCGGGCCCGCGGCGCCGAGCGCCAGCTCAACCAGCTCGGCAAGATCAACCCCCTGGCGCTGGAGGAGTTCGCGGCGCTGGAGGAACGGCACGCCTTCCTCAACGCCCAGCTGGAGGACCTGAAGAAGACCCGCCGGGACCTGATGGAGATCGTGCAGGAGGTGGACGCCCGCGTACAGGAGGTGTTCTCCTCCGCCTACCTGGACGTGGAGCGCGAGTTCGCCGCGATCTTCGGCCGCCTGTTCCCGGGAGGCGAGGGGCGGCTCCTGCTCACCGACCCGGACGACATGCTGACCACCGGGATCGAGGTGGAGGCGCGCCCGCCGGGGAAGAAGGTCAAACGGCTGTCCCTGCTGTCGGGCGGCGAGCGGTCGCTGACGGCGGTGGCCTTCCTGGCCGCGATCTTCAAGGCGCGCCCGTCGCCGTTCTACGTCATGGACGAGGTCGAGGCGGCCCTGGACGACACCAACCTCCAGCGTCTGCTGGTGATCTTCGAGGAACTGCGCTCGTCGTCCCAGCTCATCGTGATCACCCACCAGAAGCGCACGATGGAGTCGGCCGACGCCCTCTACGGCGTCACGATGCAGGGCGACGGCATCTCCCAGGTGATCAGCCAGAAGCTCGACCGCCCCGCCTGACCGGAGCCGCCGCGCACGCGGCGGGACCGCCCCCTCAGCGGGGGGCGGCCCCGGAGTCGGCTGGGGCCGGTCAGCCCCGGTCGATGGTGATCACCGGCGACGTCCAGGTCTCCCAGTGGTCGGGGTCGTCCGGGTCGCCCAGCGCCTTGAGCGCGCGGACCTCCAGACGGTACTCACCGTCCCGGACCTCGCGGATCCGGTGCGCGTCGCTGACCGTCCCGTCCCACACGTAGGAGAAGAACGCCGTCGACGTCGCGTTGCGCCCGACGTCGGCCACGTCCACGGCGACGTTGCGGGTCGGGTGCACCGGCCGGCCGGTGCGCTCGCTGACCACCCGCATCTCCAGCTGGGAGACGTGGTGGTCGAAGTGCGCGATGACGTAGGGGTAGTCGGGGAGACCGTCGACCCACGACATGGTGTACGTCGCCCCGTCCGGCTGGTTGGCGAAGGTCCCGCCGCCCGACGCGGCGCACTCCAGTCCGACGAACACCTCGCACTGGGTGATCCGCGTCAGCCAGGGCAGTTCCCGGACGTTGCCGTCCCCGTCGGTGATCGGGGTCATCGCCTCGATCTCCTGGTAGTCGCCCGCGTAGGCCGCGTACGGGACGCGGAGGGTCTCGCCGTCGGCCCGGGTGACGGTGACGTACCCGCCGTACACGGGCTGGGAGAGCTCCGCGGCGGGCGGGGTGATGGTCACCTCGACGTCCACCGACTCGCCCGCGCCCACGGCCACCGAGTCGGCGCTGAAGGACACCTCGGCGAAGGCGTCGTTGAACGACGGCGTGAAGGTGTTCCCGTGCGTGCCGAGCGCGGCCTCGTGGCCGAGGTCGTAGACGGCCTCGGCGTCGCCGTCGTTGGTGATGGTGACGGTCTCGGTCACGGCCTCCCGCGTCTCGCCCGGGGCCAGCTTGCCCGGGGAGACCGTCGTGGTGGCCAGCACCGCGCCGGGGATGTCGACCATGCCCGCGCCCTGGCGGTGGACGTTGTCGAGGAAGCCGAGGCCCGGATTGCCCCACCACGCCTTGGGGTCGGCGTTGTTCTGCAGGACGGTGCGCACCTCGTCCGCCGCGAGCTCGGGACGGGCCTGGAGGAGCAGTGCCACGGCGCCGGCCACGTGCGGCGAGGACATGGATGTGCCGCTGATGGTGGCGTATCCGCCCTGGTCCATGGGGTAGGTGGAGTTGATCAGGCCGCCGGGTGCGCCGATGTCGGGCTTGAGGTCGAGGTCGGGGGACATGCCGTAGGAGCTGAACGAGCTGATCAGGCCGCCGGTCGGGTTGGGGGTGCGCACGGTCTCGTCGGTCCAGGTCAGGGTGACCGGGTCCGGGCCCTCCAGGAGCTCCCTCAGGTGGGCGCCCGCCTCGTCGGAGACGCCGATGGAGAAGGCGCCGCGGTCGGTGATGCCGCCGCCCGCGAACATGCCGGCGACGTTGTTGTGGACGACGACGCCGGTGGCGCCCGCGTCCAGCGCGGTGTCGTACTTCTCCGCGAACGTGCAGTTGCCGCGGACGATCAGCGCCGTGCGGCCCTCGGGGTCGCCCTCGAGCTGGTCCCCCAGGGACGAGCAGGCGCGGCCGATGTAGACGAGTTCGTCGGTCTCGCCCTCGGTGGGCGGAGCGGTGGCGTCGCCCATCGGCATGAACGGCAGCGCCTCGCCGCCGGGGTTGGCGATGACGGACGCCGCGCTGATGTGCGTGTTGTCGAAGGAGGCCACGCCGATCACGTTCGCGCCCAGGCCGGGGGCTCCGGCCGAGTACAGGCCGGTGTCGCCCTCGTTGCCGATGGACGCGACGACCACCATGCCCTCGTCCACCAGGTTGTCGGAGGCGACCGCGGTGGGGTACCCGGGCCAGGTGTGGGAGGATCCGATGCTCATGTTGAGCACGTCCATGTCGTCGGCCAGGGCACGCTCCATGGCGGCGATCATGATGTCGGCCGTGGTCGAACCGGAGCAGCCGAACACCTTGTAGGCGCCCAGGTCGGCCTCGGGCGCCACGCCCGTGACCTGGCCGGAGGCGCCGACGATTCCGGCGACGTGCGTGCCGTGCCCGTGGCAGTCCTGGGGGTCCTCGTCCGGTACGGGGGTGGTGGCGGCGGGGTCGCCCGCGTTGAAGTCGTCACCGACGAAGTCGTATCCGGCGACCACGCGGCCGTTGGGGAAGCCCCCCGGTCCGCCGAGGTCGGGGTGGGTGTAGTCGATGCCGGTGTCCATCACGGCGACCCGCAGGCCCTCGCCGGTCAGGCCGAGCTCGTTCTGGCCGATGTCGGCGCCGGTCATGCTGAGGGCGGTTTCCAGGTCGGGCTGGGACTGGTCCGGTTCGGGGGCCTCGTAGCGCATGACCGGGTAGATGGCGTTCACGCCGGGGATCTCCCGGGCGGTCCCCACCTGGGCGTCGTCCATCTCGACCGAGAAACCGTTCCACAGCTCGCCGAAGGCGTGCCGTTCCTCGTACTGGAGGCCGTGCTCCTCGGCGCCGGCGCGGAACGCGCGCTGTTCCTCGTCGACCGCGGCCTCGGAGTTGCCCTCGGCCTCGGGAGGTCCCTCCAGTTCGATGAACCACAGGCCGTCGGCCTGGTGGGTCATCTCGCCGTTCTCGGCGCTGGGGGCCGGGTGGAGGGGGGCGATCTCGGATCCGTCGTCGGCGCTGGCGGGGGTGGCCGCGACGAGTCCCGCTATCAGGGTCAGCCCGGCGAGCGACGCCAGGTGCGAGCGGTGGGGTACCACCTTGTCAACACATCCCTTCTGCGTGCGTCGCGGAACACCGGGGGAGCGGGCGGTCCGGTGACGGATTCTCGTGTACCGGGGGATAGCCCGATTGGTGTCCGTTCTCGGGTTTTCGACGCACATAGCACCGAGATCATTGCGGTGTGTCATAAAAGTGTCAATGTTCTCCGAGCCTCAATTCGGCCACACGGGAGAATAAAAGGATCTTCGGTGATCATGTTTCACATAGATCAACAAAGTAGGCAGACAAGGCTTTTATTGGGAGAAAAGGGAAGAACCGACCCGGGGCATGCGGGGATGGAGGTGTGAATCTGGTCACTCGATCCGATGGTGGCCGGTAGTGGTCGGAAAGGTGCGTCATCCAGGGGCTGAACAGGGACGAAAGGGTTCACGAGTTACAGTGGTGGCGTCGGGTCGCCGCTGGCGGTCCGACGGTGTGGACCGAGCGAAGTCCGGTCACGCGGCCCCCGGCCGCCAATCCGGCGCTGTCCCGCAACTGTGAGGCCCCGCTCCGCGCGGGGACGAGCCAGGTCGCCTCGCCCACACCGACGCACCCGTCCTCGTGGGAAGGACAGGCCGTCCCCCGTGGGCCGTGCTCCCCTTCCCCCTGCCCACCCCAAGGAGCACAGTGCGGATCGCACGCCATCTCCCCCTCGCACTCCTCGGCGCCACGCTCGCGCTCACCGCGTGCGGCGGCCAGGACCCCCAGACCGACACCGCCACCGACGAGCCCGCGGAGAGCCCCTCCGCCGTCTGCGGCCCGCCCGAGGCCGACCCGGACCGCGCGACGGTCGGCGACGGCGCCTTCCCGGTCACCCTCACCGACGCGCTCGGCGAGGTCACCCTGGAGGAGGCGCCGGAGCGGATCGTCTCCCTGTCGCCCAGCCACACCGAGATGCTCTTCGCCATCGGCGCGGGCGAGCGGGTGGAGGCCGCCGACGAGTACTCCGACTTCCCGGCCGAGGCCCCCACCACCGACCTCAGCGGGTTCACCCCCAGCGTCGAGGCGATCGCCGAGTACGACCCCGACCTGGTCGTCCTGGCCCGCAGCGCCGAGGCCACCGTCCCGCAGCTGGAGGCCGTGGACATCCCGGTCCTGACGCTGGACGCCGCCGCCGGCCTGGAGGACGTCTACGCCCAGATCCGCCTGCTCGGCGACGCCACCGGGATGACGGACGAGGCCGACGCCGAGGCCAGCCGGATCGAGACCGAGTTCACCGAGATCGTCGAGGGCGTGTGCGCCGAGGCCGGGGACTCCGGGCTCAGCTTCTACCAGGAGCTCGACGACACCCTCTACTCCGCCACCTCCGAGACCTTCGTCGGCCAGATCTACGCCTCCTTCGGCCTGGTGAACATCGCCGACGAGGCCGACGACGGCACCGCGGGCGGCTACCCGCAGCTGTCCCAGGAGTACGTGGTCGAGGAGAACCCCGACCTCATCTTCCTGTCCTACGCGGGTGAGGACGCCGTCGGCGCGGTCGCCGAGCGGCCCGCCTTCGACACCGTCGCCGCGGTCCAGAACGACGCCGTCGTCCAGCTCGACGCGGACATCGCCTCCCGGTGGGGTCCGCGCGTGGTCGACTTCGCGGAGGCGGTCGGCGCGGCCGTCACCGAACACGCCGGCTCGTGAGGAGCGGGGTCGGAGTTTCGACCGGATGGCTGGTTGGCGGTCTCGGCGCGCTGGTCGCGGCCGCCCTCTTCGGCGTCTCGGCGGGCGCGGCGGACATCACCGCGGCCGACATCGTCCGCCACCTGCTCAGCCTCGCCGCGCCGGCGGTCGAGAGCCCGCTGACCGAGCGGCAGGTGGCGCTCCTGGTCGAACTGCGACTGCCCCGGGTGGCCATGGGCGCCGTCGTCGGCGCCCTCCTGGCCACCGCGGGCGGTGCGTACCAGGGGGTCTTCCGCAACCCCCTGGCCGACCCCTACCTGCTCGGCGCCGCCGCGGGCGCCGGGCTCGGGGCGACGCTCGTCATGGTCTTCGGCGAGGAGGTGAGCGACGCGCCCCGCGCCCTGGTCCCCGTGGCGGCCTTCGCGGGCGCCCTCGTCGGAGTGGCGGCGGCCTACGGCCTCGGCGCGACGGCGGGCGGCGGCGGGACCGCCTCCCTCGTCCTGGCGGGCGTGGCCGTGTCGTCGTTCCTGTCCGCCGCCCAGACCCTCGTCCAGCAGATCGGCGCCGACCAGCTCCAGCGGATCTTCTCGTGGCTGCTCGGCGGACTGGGCCGCGGCGGATGGGACGACGTCCGGCTGGTCGCGCCCTACACGGTGGTCGCCCTGACCGTCCTGCTCATGTGCGGCTACCTGCTGGACATGCTCGCGCTGGGCGACGACAAGGCGGTCAGCCTCGGGCTCAACCCGTCCGCGGTACGGATGGTCGTCATCGGGGCGGCGTCCCTGGCCACGGCGGCCGCCGTGGCGGTGAGCGGACTGATCGGCTTCGTCGGAATCGTCGTCCCGCACATCGTGCGCCGCCTCGTCGGCTCCAACTACCGGGCGATCCTCCCCGTGACCGTGTTCTTCGGCGGCGCGTTCATGATCGCGGTCGACATCGTCGCCCGTACCGTGGTGGCCCCGGCCGAGCTGCCCCTCGGCGTGGTCACGGCCTTCCTCGGCGCACCCTTCTTCCTCCTCATCCTGCGCGGCACGCGCCACCGCACCACCTGAGCCGCGCCGACGCCGGGCGGCCCGACGACGAGGGCGGCCCCTCTGGAATACTGGAGCCGCTATGGACATCACCGTGCTCGCAATCCTGATCATCGTCGTCGCGCTCCTGGTGGTCGGCGGATCCTTCCTGGTCACGACCCGACGTTCGGTCGCGCCGGGCGAGGAGGAGACCACGCCCGAGGTCACCGGGGAACCCCCGGCGGCGGCCCCCGTCGAGGACCGCGACCGGGGTGCGGAGGCGGTCGCCACGCCGCCCGCGAAGGCGCCGCCCGCGGGGGAGGCGGCCGTGAAGCCCGCCGAACCGGTGCTGGAGACGCCGCCGCCGTCCGCGGGCCGGATGGTGCGCCTGCGCGCCCGCCTGGCCCGCTCGCAGAGCACCCTCGGCCAGGGGCTGCTCAACCTGCTGTCCTCCGACAGCCTCGACGAGGACACGTGGGAGGAGATCGAGGACACGCTCATCACCGCCGACATCGGTGTGACCTCGGCCGCCCAGATCGTCGAGCACCTGCGCACCCGGGTGAAGGTGCTCGGCACCCGCGACACCGACGAGGTGCGCGCCCTGCTCCGCGAGGAGCTGCTCAACCAGATCGGCGGGGACACCGACCGCACGGTCCGCACGGAACCGCACGGCGACCGGCCGGCCGTGATCATGGTCGTCGGCGTCAACGGAACCGGCAAGACCACCACCACGGGCAAGCTCGCCCGCGTCCTGGTCGGGGACGGCCGCAGCGTCGTGCTGGGCGCGGCCGACACCTTCCGCGCCGCCGCCACCGAGCAGCTCCAGACCTGGGGCAGCCGGGTGGGCGCTCCCGTCGTGCGCAAGGAGGAGGGCGCGGACCCGGCCAGCGTGGCCTTCGACGCGGTCTCCCGGGGGGTCGAGGACGGCGCGGACACGGTCATCGTCGACACCGCCGGGCGCCTGCACACCAAGACCGGGCTCATGGACGAGCTGGGCAAGGTCAAGCGGGTCATCGAGAAGAAGTCGCAGGTCGACGAGGTTCTGCTGGTGCTGGACGCGACCACCGGGCAGAACGGCCTGCGCCAGGCGCGCGTGTTCGCCGAGGTCGTCAACGTCACCGGGATCGCGCTGACCAAGCTGGACGGCACCGCCAAGGGGGGCATCATCGTGCAGGTCCAGCGGGAGCTGGGCGTGCCGGTCAAGCTGGTCGGACTGGGCGAGGGCCCCGACGACCTGGCCCCCTTCGACCCCGAGGTGTTCGTCGACGCCATCCTCGCCACGGACTGAGCGTTCGCGTTCCGAGGAACCACGGCCGGGCTCCCGCGGGGGCCCGGCCGTCGCCGTGCCGCCGGGGTGACCGGTGTCACATGGCGGAAACCACGCGGAAACACCGCGGCGCGGAACCTGTCGGTGACTTCGTTACCGGTGTGAGATCGACCTGAGATCTGACGCACGGTGTCCGCAATGTCGCTCGGAGTCCATGAAACCGCGGCCGGTCTGTACCGGTGCACGACCGTTCGCACGTCCTGAGCCATCGGTTCACGTCGCCTTAACACTCCTGGCAGTCCTTTTACACGCGCGCAACATGACGGCTCAGGACGAGAAACACCCAGGTCGGACAGTTGCGTCCGTGGTACTGCATCGGGCCCGAAGATGCGCTCGCTGACTGCCGCCCTCTCCGATACATCCCCCGTCCGTCCCACGGAGGCGACGACATGATCGACACCGGCAACACCACGTGGCTGCTGATCAGCGCCGCGCTGGTGATGCTCATGACCCCGGGCCTGGCCTTCTTCTACGGAGGTATGTCGCGGGCCAAGAGCGTCCTCAACATGATGCTCATGAGCTTCGCGAGCATCGCCATCGTCAGCGTCCTATGGGTGCTCATCGGCCACTCGCTGACCTACGCCGAGGGCCCCGGAGCGCTCAACCACTTCATCGGCGGCTTCGACTACCTCGGCCTCACCAGCCTCGTCGGTGAGATCGAGCCCTCCGACGGCGAGGGCGGCGGCGGATACCCGCTCCTCGTCGACGCCGGGTTCCAGATGATGTTCGCCATCATCACCGTCGCGCTCATCAGCGGCGCGATCGCCGACCGCGCCAAGTTCGGCGCCTGGCTGATCTTCGTGCCCGTCTGGGCCCTGCTCGCCTACTTCCCCGTGGCCCACTGGGTCTGGGGCGGCGGCTGGTTCGAGCTGATCGGCATCGGCGACGCGAGCGTCATCGACTTCGCGGGCGGTACCGCCGTCCACATCAACGCCGGTGCCGCGGCCCTGGCCCTGACCGTCGTCCTCGGCCGCCGCAAGGGCTTCGGCGTCGAGTCCATGCGCCCGCACAACCTGCCCTTCGTCCTGCTGGGCGCCGCCCTGCTGTGGTTCGGCTGGTTCGGGTTCAACGCCGGCTCCGCCTACGCCGCCGACGGCGTCGCCGCGCTCGCCCTGGTCAACACCCAGGTGGCCACGGCCGCCGCGATCATCGCCTGGATGCTCGTCGAGAAGCTGCGCTACGGCAAGGCCAGCGCCCTCGGGTTCGCCTCCGGCGCCGTCGCGGGTCTGGTCGCCATCACGCCGGCCGCCGCGGACGTCTCGCCGATGGGCGCCATCGCCGTCGGCCTGGTCTCCGGCGCCCTCTGCGCCTACGCCATCAGCTGGAAGTTCAAGTTCAAGTACGACGACGCGCTCGACGTGGTCGGCGTCCACCTGGTCGGCGGCGTCATCGGTTCGCTGATGATCGGCATCGTCGCCTCCGCGGTCGGCTCCTCCGGCGCCGACGGCCTCCTCTACGGCGGCGGCATCGACCTGCTGGCCGTCCAGCTGATCGCCGTGGTCGCCACGATCGTCTACTCCTTCGTCGTCACCTGGGTCATCGCCAAGGTCATCGACCTCGTCATGGGCTTCCGCCTCCCCGAGGAGGTCGAGACCAACGGCCTGGACCACGAGCTGCACGCCGAGACGGCCTACGCGTTCGAGGAACTCGACGAGCTGGAGGAAGGAGCGGTCTCCTCGCCGACGCCTCCGGGCGGGGAGACGGCCTCATCGCCGGTCAAGTCCTAGCCTCGACGCTGAGGTCGCGGATCTTGTACCGCTGAGGCGGTGAGGTGACCCTCGGGGTCGGCGGGGAGAGATCCCCGTCGGCCCCGTTTCGGCGTTCCCGGGCGGGCGTGCCCGTGCCGCGCGCCCGCGGCCGGGCGAGTCGGGTGCCGCGGTTGGATACCCTTCGAAGCGATGCGGCGGGAGCGCCGGGCGACCGTGGGAGCCCACCCGGGGGTGGGCGGGACGCGGAGGACGGCCCCCGTCCCGGGCCGGAGCGCGATCGGTGCGACCGCGAGCCCGCGGAGCCGCATCCCACGCCAGGGACGGGACCCGCGTCCGCGGTCCCCCCTCCCCGAGAACCCATGCGTATTCGTACAGTGCCCCGTCGGTCGGGGTCAGGAGGCAAGATGGCGCCGGAGAGTCACAACAGGGGCCGCGGGAGCGGCCGGACCGCGTTCGCCGCGGCGGGCACGGTCGTCGTGTTCGCTCTGACGGGGTGCTCCGCCCTCAGCGGCCTTCTGCCCGGCGGCGGGGACGAGGCGGAGCCCAGCCCCGAGCCCGCGGAGACGGTGGACGCCGCGCCGCTCATGGCGGAGGCGCTCGCCGACCTGGCCGCCTACCCCGCGCTCACGGCGACCGGGCAGGTGGCCGAGAGCGTCGGGGGCCAGGTGCAGGACACCGCCCTGACCGTGGCCGACAGCGGCGCGACGAGCGGCACCGTCCAGGTCAACGGCGCCGAGGGCGAGCTGATCAGCGTCGACGGCCGGACCTACGTCCGCGCCGCCGAGGACTTCTGGCTGGACCGCGGCGTCTTCGGTCCGGACTTCGACGACTTCGAGGGCAACTGGGTGCGCACCTCCGCCAGCCAGACCGGGATCGACCCCGCGACGACCCTGGCCCCGGCGGACCTGGCCGCCATCCTCGGCACGCTGGAGATCGAGGAGGCGGACGCGGTCGAGGAGAACCTCGACGGCACGCTCACCTACCGGGTCGACCTGGCGGGCGAGCGCGACCAGGTGTGGATCAACGCCGAGACCAACCAGATCCAGCGCATCGCGATCGAGGAACTCGTCCCGGAGGGCGCCGAGACAGGACCCCAGGTGCGGCTGGACCTGGTTCAGGCCGAACAGCCCGAGATCGAGGAGCTCTACGACGGTCTGATCACCACCGTCGAGGAGGAGCTGACCAGCTCCCGCGACGCGCGCGTCGAGGTGGCCTGGGAGGGAGATCCCGACCTCACCTGCGAGGACGGGCCCAACTGCACGTGGTCCGGCACCGTCGCCGACTCCGGCGGCACCGCGGGCGGTAGCGTCTCGGTCCGGATGGACGTGACCTTCAGCGAGGAGGAGCTCGGCCAGTTGGAGTGCAGCGACAGCGGCACCCTGGAGGCCGGGAGCACCCTGGAGCTGTCGTGCAGCGCCGACTACAACAACGTCAGCACCTCCGAGCAGGAGCGCTCGGTCGACGGTGAGGCCCGGCTCTCCACCAGGGGCATGAGCGGGGACGAGCAGGAGGCCGTCCTGACCGCCCTGCGCGAACAGCGCGAGGCGACCCTGACGGGCGAGGGCGCCGCCGGGGACGGGGCCGGCGCCGAGGAGTCGCCCGCCGAGGACGGCTCCGGGAACTGAGCCCGGCCCAGGCGGGTCCAGGGCAGGTAACCTAGGAGACCAATTCCGAGACGAAGGACTGGCCACACTCGTGTTCGAGACGCTTTCCGACCGGCTGACATCGGTCTTCTCCTCGCTGCGCGGCAAGGGTCGCCTGTCCGAGGAGGACATCAACGCGACCGCGCGGGAGATCCGTCTCGCCCTCCTGGAGGCGGACGTCGCGCTTCCGGTGGTCCGCGAGTTCATCGCGCGGATCAAGGAGCGCGCACGGGGGGAAGAGGTCTCCAAGGCCCTCAACCCGGCGCAACAGGTCATCAGGATCGTCAACGAGGAACTGGTCGAGATCCTCGGCGGTCAGACGCGGCAGATCCGGTTCGCGAAGAACCCGCCGACCGTCATCATGCTGGCGGGCCTCCAGGGCGCCGGTAAGACCACCCTGGCGGGCAAGCTCGCCCGGTGGTTGAGCGCGGAGCGCAACACCCCGCTTCTGGTCGCCGCCGACCTCCAGCGTCCGAACGCGGTCACCCAGCTCCAGGTGGTCGGGGAGCGCGCCGGGACGCCCGTGTTCGCCCCCGAGCCGGGGAACGGTGTCGGCGATCCGGTGCAGGTCGCCCGGGAGTCCGTCGAGCACGCGCGTCGCAACAACCACAACGTGGTGATCATCGACACCGCGGGTCGCCTCGGTATCGACACCGAGATGATGCGGCAGGCCGCGGACATCCGCGACGCGGTCAAGCCGGACGAGATCCTGTTCGTCGTCGACGCGATGATCGGTCAGGACGCGGTCAACACCGCGCAGGCCTTCCTCGACGGGGTCGGCTACGACGCGGTCGCGCTGACCAAGCTCGACGGTGACGCGCGCGGTGGTGCGGCGCTGTCCATCCGGCACATCACCGGCCGTCCGATCATGTTCGCCTCCACGGGTGAGAAGCTGGAGGACTTCGACCTCTTCCACCCGGACCGGATGGCCTCGCGCATCCTGGACATGGGCGACGTCCTCACCCTCATCGAGCAGGCGCAGCGCACGTTCGACGAGGCCGAGGTCGAGAAGATGGCCTCGACCATCGCCTCGGACGAGGACTTCACGCTGGACGACTTCCTCCAGCAGATGTCGATGGTCCGCAAGCTCGGCCCGATCGGGAACCTGCTCGGGATGATGCCGGGCATGGGCCAGATGCGCGACCAGATCGACAACATCAACGACAAGGACCTGGACCGCATCCAGGCCGTCATCCAGTCGATGACCCCGGCCGAGCGGGCCAACCCCAAGATGATCAACGGCTCGCGCCGACTGCGCATCGCCAACGGTTCGGGCACGCAGGTCGGCGACGTCAACGGCCTGGTCACCCGGTTCTTCGAGGCGCAGAAGATGATGCGCAAGATGAAGAACGGCGGCATGCCGGGGATGCCCGGGATGCCGGGCATGGGGGCCGGCGGCAACCGCAAGAAGGCCAAGGCCCAGGCCAAGAAGGCGAAGAAGGGCAAACAGCGCAGCGGCAACCCGATGAAGGCCCGCCAGCAGGAGGCCGAGCGCGCCGCGGAGCGCCAGCGCCGTCAGGAGGAAGGCGGTCCGACCATGCCGCAGCTTCCCCCGGGTCTCGGCGGCGGCGCCGGTCAGCCGCAGCTCCCGCCGGGTCTCGGCGGCCCGAACATGCCGGACCTGTCGAACTTCAAGCTGCCCAAGAAGAAGTAGGGCGGTCCGCCGTCCCGGGCTCGGCCCGTCTCCAGCGGGGCGCTGGGGGCGGGCCGCGCGTTCGTCGAAGGTGTGACGGTCCGCGCGCGGTGTCGTGTCCGAGGAACCCGCCGACGTCTGGCACAATGAGTAGTCGACTAACGGTGGCTGGCCAGCCCTCTAACTCGTCCGCCACCCATGTCAGCCTTGGCGGGTGCCACAGCCCCACGTGGTTCGTCGCCGGGCGCCTAACACCGTTAATCGGGAGAAGACCACTCCAGTGGCTGTCAAACTGAAGCTCAAGCGTATGGGTAAGATCCGTACGCCCCAGTACCGCATCATCGTCGCCGACGCCCGCAGCAAGCGTGACGGCAAGGCGATCGAGGAGATCGGCAAGTACCACCCCAAGGAGCACCCGAGCCTCATCGAGGTCGACTCCGAGCGGGCGCAGTACTGGCTGTCCGTGGGCGCTCAGCCGTCCGACGCGGTGAAGGTCCTCCTGCGCAAGACCGGTGACTGGCAGAAGTTCAAGGGCCTGCCCGCTCCGGCTCCTCTCCAGGTCGCCGAGCCCAGGGACCCCGAGGCCAAGGAGGCCGCCTTCCAGGCCGCGCTGAAGGAGCTCGTGCTCCCCGGCGGCGAGCCCAAGGGCAAGGCCAAGAAGTCCGAGAAGAAGGCGGACAAGGCGGCGGAGAAGCCCGCCGAGACCGCCGAGGCGGAGAAGTCCGAGGGCGAGGCCTGACGTGCTGGAAGAGGCGCTTGAGCACCTCGTGAAGGGGATCGTCGCGAACTCCGACGACGTCCAGGTGCGGGCCAGGAGGCTCCGCAAGGGCAAGGTCCTGGAGGTTCGGGTCCACCCCGACGACCTCGGCAAGGTGATCGGCCGCAACGGCCGTACCGCCAAGGCACTGCGGACCGTGATCGGTTCCCTCTCCGGGGGCCGCTACGTCCGCGTGGACCTGCTGGATCTGCACGAGGTGCGCTGACACGCCTCTCGGGGCGCCGACCGGGCCGGTCGGCGCCCCGCAGCCATGCCCGGGGTCCGTCCCCGGGCTCCGTCGTCCCGGCCCCGCGGGGTCGGACACCAGGGAGGGATGGAGCTCCATGCTGCTCGTCGTGGGCCGGATCGGCCGTGCGCACGGGGTGCGCGGTGACGTCGCCGTCGACGTGCGCACCGACGATCCGGCGCAGCGGTTCGCCGTGGGCTCCGTGCTCACCACCGACCCCGCCGACGCGGGGCCGCTGCGCGTCACCGCGAGCCGCCGCCACAGCGGGAAACTGATCGTGCGCTTCGAGGGCGTCGCGGACCGGGACGCCGCCGAGGGACTGCGCGGCACCACCCTGCTCGTCGACTCCGCCGACATCGCGCCGACCGGAGACCCGGACGAGTTCCACGACCACGAGCTCATCGGACTGGCCGTGGTGACCACGGGCGGGGAGTCCGTCGGCACGGTGCGGGACGTGCTCCACCACGCGCAGGACGTGCTGGTCGTGGCCGCCGCCGAGGGACGCGAGGTCCTCGTGCCGTTCGTGTCGGCCCTGGTCCCCGAGGTCGACGTGGCCGGGGGCCGGATCGTCATCGACCCGCCGAGCGGCCTGCTCGACCTCGCCGAGTGAAGGGGCGCCCCATGCGCATCGACATCATCAGCATCTTCCCCGACTACTTCGCCCCCCTGGACCTGTCGCTGATCGGCAAGGCGCGCACCGCCGGACTGCTCGACGTCCGGGTTCACGACCTGCGGTCCTGGACCCACGACCGGCACAACACCGTCGACGACACGCCGTACGGCGGCGGTCCGGGCATGGTGATGAAGCCCGAGCCGTGGGGCGAGGCGCTCGACGAGGTCGTGGGAAGGGGTCCCGCGCGGCTGATCCTGCCGACCCCGAGCGGTCGCCCGTTCCGCCAGGCCGACGCGGAGCGCCTGGCGGGGGAGGAACGGCTGGTGTTCGGCTGCGGGCGCTACGAGGGGATCGACGCGCGCGTGGCGGAGGACGCGGCCGGTCGGATGCCCGTCGAGGAGCTGAGCATCGGCGACTACGTGCTCAACGGTGGCGAGTCCGCCACTCTGGTCATGGTCGAGGCGATCACGCGGCTGCTGCCCGGTGTGCTCGGGAACACGGAGTCGGCCGTGCAGGACTCCTTCGCCTCGGGTGGGATGGAGCACCTCGTCGAGGGCCCCGTCTACACCAAGCCCGCCACGTGGCGCGGGCAGGAGGTGCCGCCGGTCCTGCTGTCGGGCAACCACGGAGCCGTCGACCGCTGGCGGCGCGACCAGGCGCTGCGCAAGACCGCGCGGAACCGCCCGGACCTGGTGGCGGCCACCCCGGAGGAGCGCCTGGACCGGCGTGACCGGGAGGTTCTCGCCGAGGAGGCCGTTCGGGAGGACGGCCAACCTGTGGCAAACTAGGTGAGTTCCCCTTGGTGATCGGCCGCATCCGCATGCCGGCGGCAGGACGTCGGCCTCTGTGACGGTCACCCGGGCGGTACGACAGTCAGACCCATGAGGGCCCTCGCCCGCGCACCCCTCCCCGGCCACGGCGCCGGGGACAGGACGCGGAGCGCTACCGATGAGGATTCGCGAGATGCACACCGCCATTCAGGAGCTCGAGAAGGCTCAGCTTCGCACCGACGTCCCGGAGTTCCGCCCCGGTGACACGCTCAACGTCCACGTGCGCGTGACCGAGGGCAACCGGACCCGTGTCCAGGTCTTCAAGGGCGTGGTCATCCGCCGTCAGGGCTCGGGCAACCGCGAGACCTTCACCATCCGCAAGGTGAGCTACGGCGTCGGCGTGGAGCGCACCTTCCCCATCCACACCCCGGCCGTCGAGAAGTACGAGGTCGCCGCCCGCGGCCGCGTGCGTCGCGCCAAGCTGTACTACCTGCGCGACCTGCGCGGGAAGGCCGCCCGCATCCGCGAGCGCCGCGAGCCCGCCGCCAAGTAGTCCCCGCGCCGCTCCGCCCCTCACCTCACGGCCTCCGCACGGCAGGCAGGATAGGCTTTCGGGCGATGAGCAAAGACGACAGGGACCGCGTCGAGAACGGGGTCCAGGACGAGGATTCCGCCCGACCGGGCCCGGAGGAGCACGGCTCCGACACTGGCTCCCGAGTGCACGAGCACCCGGGAGCCAGTCGTGTCTCCAGCGGCGGCGGTCCGGAGCAGGAGAAGGGGGCGGACAGCGAGATGAGCAAGTCCGAGAGCAGTGAGAAGAAGGGGTCGTTCTGGAAGGAACTCCCCATCCTGATCGTCATCGCCTTCGTCCTGGCCTTCGTGATCAGAACATGGGTGATGCAGGCCTTCTACATCCCCTCCGGCTCCATGGAGAACACGCTCCTCGTCGGCGACCGGGTGCTCGTCAACAAGGTCGTCTACGAGCTCCGCGACATCGAGCGCGGTGAGGTGGTCGTCTTCAACGGCGAGGACTCGTGGGACGACCCGAGCACGGTGCAGGTGCCCGAGCCGACCAACCCGGTCGCCGGCGCCTTCACGTGGGTACAGCAGCAGCTGGGCGCGGCGCCCACCGGCAAGGAGTACATCAAGCGGGTGATCGCCCTGCCGGGCGACGTCGTGGAGTGCTGCGACGAGCAGAACCGTGTCCTGGTCAACGGCGTTCCCCTGGAGGAGGACGCCTACCTCTTCCCGGGCAGTGTGGAGAGCCACACCGAGTTCGGACCGATCGAGGTACCGGAGGGGCACCTGTGGCTCATGGGGGACCACAGGGCGATCTCCGTGGACTCCCGGGGCAACCAGAACAACCCGGGCGGCGGCGCGGTCCCGATCGACCACGTGGAGGGGCGCGCGTTCGTGATCATCTGGCCGTTCAGCCAGTTCGGATCGCTGGGCGTGCCCGAGACCTTCGAGGAGCTCAACGCCGCGGACGACTGAGGCGCGCCGGTCGCGTCGGGCGCCGCCCGTGCGGACGGCGGCCACCGTCCCGCCGTGTGCCGCGCGGAGGGCGCCGCGGGGTCCTGGTGGCGCCCCGGGGGTGACGGGTCGGTGAAGGAAATCCGTCCGAAGGAGTACACGGGGGCCCTCCGTGACGCATGATGGATTCCGGGTCGTCCTGTCGTCGCCCGTACGTGGATCCGCCGCTCCGGCGGGAACAAGCCGGGGGCCGGCGGTGTCCATGGGACAGGGGGTCGAAGCGACCGGAGAGTGCGACGAAAGCGAGCGCGTGGATGAGTTCTGAGGACCTGGAGAAGTACGAGGCCGAGATGGAGCTCCAGCTCTATCGCGAGTACCGGGACGTCGTCGGGCTGTTCAGCTATGTGGTGGAGACCGAGCGCCGGTTCTACCTCACCAACCACGTCGACCTCCAGCCGCGTTCCACCGAGAACGGGGAGATGTACTTCGAGGTGGTGATGGAGGACGCCTGGGTCTGGGACATGTACCGGCCCGCCAGATTCGTGCGCAACGTGCGGGTGGTGACGTTCAAGGACGTCAACGTGGAGGAGATCACCAAGGCGGACCTGGAGGTGCCGCCCACGGAGGGCGACGGCTCCTGATCCCGGGCGGGTTCGACCGGGCCCGCCGGACGCGAGCCGCTCCGGATCCCGGGGAGCCCCTCCGCGACGGGATCCCGGGCGCCCCCCCGTTCCCCGCCGCGCCGCCCCCGTCGTCCACAGCGGAGCAACTGCCTCTGGCACGCTGACCCCCGATCACCGACCGTGGTAACGGGAGGTGGTCGCCGATGGACCAGCGGGCCGTGTACCGCCGCGTGCTGGGTGTCCGAGGTGAGGACCTGGCGGTGGTGTTCCTCGAACGCGTCGGGATGCGGGTGCTCGACCGCAACTGGCGCGTTCCGGCCGGGGAGATCGACATCGTGGCCCGGGACGGGCGCACACTGGTCGTGGCGGAGGTCAAGACCCGCACCTCCGCGCGGTTCGGCCATCCGCTCGACGCCCTCACCCCCGCCCGACGCTTCCGGTTGCGCGGCCTCGGCTCGGCCTGGGCGGCCCGGCACCGCGTTGCGGGCCGACCGCTGCGGGTCGACGGCGTCGGCGTCCTGGTGGTCGGCGGCCGCGTGTTCGTCACCCACGAACGCGGGGTGGGCTGATGTCGTTCGCACGCGCGCACTGCGTCACCCTGGTGGGCGTCCAGGGCCACGTCGTGGAGGTGGAGGTCCATCTGGGCGGCGGCAACCCCGGCCTCACCCTGGTCGGGTTGCCCGACGCCGCACTGCGGGAGGCCCGCGACCGCATCCACGCCGCCGTGGTCAACAGCGGGGAGCGCTGGCCCAGCGGCCAGATCACCGTCGGCCTCTCACCCGCCAGCCTGCCCAAGTCCGGCAGCCTCTTCGACCTCGCCATCGCCGGCGCCGTCCTCGCCGCCTCGGGCGAGGTGCCGATGGACCGGCTGGACAGGACGGTCCTCCTCGCCGAACTGGGTCTGGACGGACGCGTGCGTGCGGTACGGGGGGTGCTGCCCGCCGTGGTGGCGGCGGTCGAACGGGGCCACGAGCGTTTCGTCGTCGCGCGCGGCAACGCGGCGGAGGCCCGCCTCGTGCCGGGGATCGAGGTCCGGGCCGTGGACGCGCTGGCCGACGCGTGCCACTGGTTGCGCGGCGGGGAGCCGCTGGAGGAGCCCGAGGCGACGCCGCCGCCCGGCGACGGCTCCCCGGACGATTCCGGTGTGGACCTGGCCGACGTCCTCGGCCAGCCGGTCGCCCGGCGGGCGGTGGAGATCGCGGCCGCGGGCGGGCACAACCTCATGATGTTGGGGCCGCCGGGAACGGGGAAGTCGCTGCTGGCCGAGCGGTTGCCCACGGTGCTGCCCCGGCTGACCCCCGCCGAGGCGCTGGAGGCGACGGCGATCCACTCGGTGGCGGGGACCCTCCCCCGGGGCGCGCCGCTCATCACCGCGCCGCCCTTCGCCGCCCCGCACCACTCGGCCAGCCGCGCCGCGATCATCGGCGGCGGCAGCGGCCACCCCACGCCCGGATGGGCGTCCAAGGCCCACCACGGGGTGCTCTTCGTCGACGAGGCCCCGCAGTTCAGCAGGGGGGTGCTCGACTCCCTGCGGGAGCCGCTCGAACGCGGCGAGGTCGTGCTGGCCCGCGCCTCGGCCACGGTGGTGCTGCCCGCACGCTTCCAGCTGGTGATGGCGGCCAACCCGTGTCCCTGCGCCAAGCCCGGTTCCCTGTGCACGTGCCCGCCGGGCGAGCGGCGTCGATACCTGTCGCGCCTGTCCGGGCCGCTGCTGGACCGGGTCGACCTCAAGGTGGAGCTCCAACCCGTGGCCCGCGCCGAACTGCTGGCCGACCGCGCCTTCGCCGAGTCGTCCGCGGTGGTGGCCGCACGGGTGGAGAAGGCCCGGGCACGGGCGGCGGCGCGACTGTCGCACACGCCGTGGACCACCAACGCGCAGATCCCGGGCGCGCGGCTGCGCAGGGAGTTCCCGGTCGAACCGGAGGCGCTGCGGGTCCTCGGCGGTGCGATGGACCGAGGCCAGATCAGCGCCCGAGGCGTCGATCGGGCGCTGCGGGTCGCCTGGACGCTGGCCGACCTCGCCGACCGGGACCGGCCCGGCGAGGAGGAGACCGCGTACGCCTTCGCTCTGTGGTCGGGCCGGGCGTGGTGAGGATCGCGATCCCGGGACCGCCGAGCGGAGCGGTCACGGGGCGGAGGGAGCGGCGTGGTCGCGGGTCACCCAGCGGTGCGCGCGCGGCCACGAGGAGCCGAACGGAGAGCGAGACACCGCGGCAGCGAAGGGCGGCGTGACGACGGTTGCCGCCAGGCGGCACGTCGGTGCGCGGACGGGGCGGACGCGATGCCGGGACGGAGTGCGGGAGGAGCGGACGGTGGTCGGACGGGACGGTGAGGAGGAGGCGGACGCCCGCGCGCGGGCCTGCCTGACGGCCGTGGTGCCGCCGGGTGACCCGTGGGTGGGGGAGATGCTCGTCGAGCACGGCGCGGACCGGGTGTGGGCTGACCTGACGGCGGGCGCGCCCGCGCCGACGGTGTCGGGCGCCGCCGACACGGACCCGGTCACGCGGGAACGGCTGCGGCGGCGCTGGGACCGGTGGAGCCGCAGAGCCGAGGCGGTGGACGCCGACGCTCTGCTGAACGCGTCGGCGGAGGCCGGGATCCGGCTGGTCGTGCCCGGCGATCCCGAGTGGCCGGGGCGGCTCGAGGCGCTGGAGCTGCCCGGCGGGAGCCGGTCGCACGGACTCTGGGTACGGGGCCACGGGGATCTGCGCAACCTGTGCCTCCGTTCGGTGGCGATCGTGGGTGCGCGTGCCGCGACCGCCTACGGTGAGCACGTCGCGTCAGAGCTCGCCTATGATCTGGCCGCGCGTTCGGTCGTGGTGGTGTCCGGCGGGGCGTACGGGATCGACGGGGCCGCGCACCGGGCCGCGCGCGCGGTCGGCAACACCGTGGTCGTGCTCGCCTGCGGGCTGGACGTGGACTACCCGCGGGGGCACGCCGGTCTGTTCGCGGACGTGGCGAGAGCCGGAGCGCTGGTGAGCGAGCGGCCCGTCGGCGCCGCACCGCGCGCACCGGACTTCCTGGTGCGCAACCGGCTGATCGCCGCGCTCACCCCCGGAACCGTGGTCGTGGAGGCGGGACGGCGCAGCGGCGCGCTGAACACCGCCGCGCACGCGGTGGAGATGCACCGGGCACTGATGGCGGTGCCGGGCCCGGTGACGTCGGCGATGTCGGTCGGGTGCCACGCGCTGCTGCGGGACTGGCAGGCCGGATGCGTCACGTGCGCCGATGACGTCCTCGCCCAGGTGACGCCGCTGGACGACGAGCCGCCTCCGCCCGGGCCCTTCCGGGTGGCAGCCGACCTCGGCCCCGAGACGGCACGGGTGCTGGAGGCGGTGCCCCGAACGGGTGCGGGGACCGCGACGATCGCCGCGCGCAGCGGCGCCCCTCTTGAGCGGGCGATGCGCTCGCTGGGGTTGTTGGCCGCCGCGGGCCACGTGGAGCGCTGTGCGAGCGGTTGGCGGATTCCGCGTTGACGGGGTCGGGTTCCGCCGAGGCTCTGCGGGTACGGTGGGGCCATGGCTTCCACGTACAGCGACGCACTGCTGGCCGACGGCCCCCTCCTGTTCGTCTCCGGGCAGATCCCGCGGGCCCCCGACGGCAGCGTCGCCGGAGACGTGACGGGCCAGACCCGCCAGATCTTCCGCAACATCGAGGCCGTCCTGGCCCGCCACGGCGCGGACCTCACCCACGTCGTGAAGCTCACCTCCTACCTGCGGCACATCACCGACCTCGACGAGTTCCGCCCGGCACTCATCTCCTGCCTCCCCGGCGACCATCGCCCGGCCGCGACCCTGGTGGAGGTCAGCGGGCTGATCAACCCGAGCTACCTGGTGGAGATCGACGCCGTCGCCTGCCTCCCCCGGCGGTAGCCGTGCTGGAGCCCTTCGCCGCCCACCTGACCGGTGAGCTGGGCCGGTCGCCGCACACGGTGCGCGGCTACCTCGCGGATCTGCGCTCACTGCTGACCCACCTGGAGGAGACCGGGCACGAGGTGGCGGAACTGGACGTCCCCCTCGTGCGCGGTTGGCTGTCCCGAGCCCGCGCGGCGGGGGCCAGCCGCGCCACGATCGCCCGACGTGTGGCCGCGGTGCGGGCGTTCACCCGGTACCTGCACCGCGAGGGCGTTCTGGCCACCGATCCGGGCCCTTGTCTGGCCAGCCCGGCCCAACGGCGCTCACTGCCGGCGGTGCTGGACGAGCGCCAAGCGGCCGACGCGCTCGCCGATCGGGCGGCGGAGTCGCCGACCGGGCTACGTAGGCACGCCGTCGTGGAGGTGCTCTACGCCACGGGAGTGCGCGTCGCCGAACTGTGCGCCCTCGACCTGGAGGACGTGGACCGCGCGCGGAACACCGTGCGTGTGCTGGGCAAGGGGAACAAGGAACGCACGGTACCCGTGGGCCTGCCCGCCCTCGACGCCCTGGACGGCTGGCTCACCGGGGGGCGCCCCGAACTGGCCACCGCCTCCAGTGGAACCGCCGTGTTCCTCGGCGCCCGGGGCGGCCGCCTGGGCGTGCGCCAGGCCCGGGAGGACGTCCACGTCCACCTGCGCGCCGCCGGAGTGGACAGCGGCCCGCACGGCCTGCGGCACAGTGCCGCCACGCATCTGCTCAACGGCGGCGCCGACCTGCGCAGCGTCCAGGAGTTCCTCGGCCACGCGAGCCCGCGCAGCACGCAGGTCTACACGCACGTGTCGGTGGAGCGGCTCCGCGACACCTACCGGCGAGCTCACCCCCGCGCCTGACGAGGCTGCGGTGCCTTCCTCGGCTTCGGCGGTGCAGAGTCGCCGTCGGAAGACGAGGGCGGTCATGGCGACCGAGCGGGTTGCCGCCTGCCCGGCTGGAGGAGAACTTCGCCCCCAGGGGCGCGATCCGGTCGGTCTCCTCCATCCTGGACACGAACGCCGCGAGCGCGTCGTCGCCGGTGTCGCAGATGAGGTTCCGGTCCAGGCCCGAGGTGTGGTCGAGCAGGTGAGTCACCCTCAGTCCCTCGGTGGCCCCTCGTCCCTCAGCCGCAGTTCCGGGACGTGGTGACGCACCGGCGCGTGCAGTTCGACCCGCTCGGCGCGGACCGGGCGCATGGGGTCGGCAGCGGGTTGTCGACGCTGGTGACGCCGTGACAGGCGTGGGTCTCCCAGTCGTCGTGCAGGACGCCGACCGCGGCTCCGGGGATCCCGCGCCGCGGCCCCGGGACGGCTGACGCCGCACATGGGGCCCGCACGCTGGCCGGAGCCGGGGCGCGTCCCCGCGACGGCTAGGCTTCCCGTTGCTATGCGAGTGCTCTTGCTGGGTCCCCTGGAAGTACGGTGCGACGACGATCGCCCCGTCGACGTCGCCGGTGTCAGGGTGGGTGCGCTCCTTGCCCGGCTCGCCCTGGAACCGGGGCGTGTCGTGTCCGACGACGCCCTGACCGACGCCGTCTGGGGCGACGAGCCTCCGGCGGGGGGAGCCAACGCCCTCCAGGCGCTGGTCTCACGGGTCCGCCGCGCGATCGGTGCGGACAGGATCGAGCGGCGGGTGCCTGGATACCGGCTGGTCATCGATCCGGCCGACGTCGACATCGTCCGTTTCGACCGGCTCGCCCAGGACGGTCGCACACTCGGCGACCTGGCCGCCCTGCGGGAGGCCGAGGCGCTCTGGCGTGGTCCGGCCCTCGCGGGGCTGACCGAACTCCGGTTCGCCGAAGCGGAGGCGGTCAGGCTCGACCAGGTGAGGGCGTCGACGACCCGGGAACGCCTGTCGATCGAGCTCGCCGCCGGACTCGACGTGCTCGACGAGCTGCGCCCGATGGCCGAGGCGCATCCGTTGGACGAGCGCTGGCAGATGCTGCTGATCCGGTCCCTGTACGCGGCCGGACGCCAGTCCGACGCCCTGGCGGCGTACGAGCGGACCCGTGGTCGCCTGGCCGACGACCTGGGACTCGATCCCTCCCCCGAGCTGGGCGACCTGCACCTGCGGATCCTTCGGCACGAACCGCGCACCGGGCCCGGAGAGGGGGGCTCGACCGGGGAACGGCCCCGTTCGAACCTGCGCGCCCAGCTGACCAGCTTCGTCGGGCGCGACGACGACGTCACCGCGTTGGCCGGGGCGCTGCGTTCCGGCTCCACCCGGCTGATCACGGTCACCGGCCCCGGCGGTGCGGGGAAGACCCGTCTCGCCGTGGAGGCCGCACGGCGCCTCGGCGCGGGCGACGGCGACGGGCCGACCCCGGAAGGGGTCTGGATGGTCGAGCTCGCGGCGGTGGCCGACGGGCACGACGTCGCTCCCGCCGTGTTGCGGGCCATCGGCGCCCGAGAGGTCGGGCTGCTGGAGCGGTCGGAGCACGACGCGGTCGGGCGGCTCGAGGAGTACTTCGGCGACCGGTGCGCGGTCCTGGTCCTGGACAACTGCGAACACCTCGTCGACGCGGCCGCCGAGCTGGCCGACCGGCTGCTCGGCACGTGCCCGCGCCTGCGGGTGCTGGCCACGAGCCGCGAGGCCCTCTCCGTCGGCGGCGAGCACCTGTATCCGATCCCCCCGCTGCGCTGGCCCGAGCGGCCCGACGGCGTCGGGGACTCGGCGGACAGCCCCGCTGTCCGGCTGTTCCGCGAACGCGCTGCCGCGGTGCGCCCCGACTTCACGATCGACGAGGGCAACGCCGCCGCGGTGGTCGAGATCTGCCGCAGGCTCGACGGCCTGCCCCTGGCGATCGAGCTGGCGGCCGCCCGGATGCGCGCGCTCGACGTCCACCAGATCGCCGCCAGACTGGACGATCGTTTCGCGCTGCTCGGAGGCGGGCCGAGGACGTCGGCGCCGCGGCACCGCACGCTGCGGTCGGTCATCGCGTGGAGCTGGGCCCTGCTGTCCGAGACCGAGCGTGCGTCGGCGATGCGGATGGCCGCGCACCCGGGAGGCGCGACGATCGACCGCGTCGGGGACGTGGACGCGCTGGCGGGGCTGGTGGACAAGTCGTTCGTGGAGCGCGTCGGCGACCGGTACCGCATGTCGGAGACCATCCGGTCCTACGCGCTCGACCGGTTGGGGGAGAGCGGCCGGGGGGAGGAGGTGCGGCGCGAGCACGCCTACCATTTCGCCGGGCTCGCGGAGCGGGCCGACTCCGCGTCGCGGCGGGCCGCGCAGGTGGAGGCGCTGCGGCGGCTCGACGCCGAGCACGACAACGTGCTCGCCGCCCTCGGGTTCGCCGTCGACACCGGGGACGCCGAGCTCGGCGTGCGCCTGGTGGCGGCGATGTTCTGGTTCTGGCATCTGCGAGGTCTGAGCACCGAGCGGACGCGCTGGACCCGGAGGGTCCTGGGGATGACCGCCGACACGCCTGACCAGGGCGCACTTGCCGCGGTGACGACCGTGCTCGGCGGGGTCCTGCTCTTCGAGTCGGGTGAGTTCGGGGCGGGGGTGACGGCGATCGTCGAGGGGGTCGCTTCGGGCCGGGGAGCCGGTGGACCGGCCGACGCGCTGGGGCGGGAGCTGTTCGTCATCGCGTCGGCGTTCACGCAGGGCGCCGGTGACGCCGCCCCCGCGGCGCCCGTCGGGGACATGTCCGCCTGGGAGCGCGGCATGACGTTGCTGATGTCGACGGCCGACGCCGAGTTCGGCCCGGACACGCTCGACCGGGTGGAGCGGGCCCGGCGGGAGTTCGACCTGATCGGCGAGCGTTACGGGCTGGCCTCGGCGCTGCGGGTCCTGGCCGAGCACAGGTCGCGGCTCGGGGAGCGGGACACGGCGGTGGCCGCGCTCGACCGCGCCGCGGCGGCGGTCGAGGAGCTCGGCGTGGACAGCGAGGCCGCCGAGGTCTGGGCCGAACTCGCCGTGGCGCACACGAGAGGGGGCGCGTTCGGACAGGCCGAGGCCGCGCTGGCGAGAGCGTGGGAGTGGGCCGAGACGAGTCGGGAACCGCGTACGACGGCGTATGTGCGACTCGCCGCGGCCGAGTTGCTGGCGCGGACGGGCTCCTGGGAGGAGGCCCGACGCGAACTCGCCGCGGCCGAGACCGGGTTCGCCGCGACCGCGCTGGTGGCACGGGTGCGGGTGTGGAGCGCGGTCCTGCGGGCCCTGATGGCCCTGATGGACGGCGACGGGTCGACGGCCCTGCGACTGCTCGACGGTGTGATGGTGGAGGGGGTGGAGTCCGCGGCCAGACCGGACATCGCGCAGGTGGCGAGGATGTACGCCGCCGTCGCGGTCGACGGCGGGCACGCCGGGCGGGCCGCGTTCCTGCTCGGGGTCGCCGCGGGGGTGCTCGGGACCGAGGACCGCCGGGGCTACGACGCGCCGCTGCGTACGGCCGAGCGCGCCCGGGCGCTGCTCGGGGCGCGGGGGTTCGACGAACACCGCCGCCGCGGCGCCGAGCTGGAGCCCGGCGCCGCGCTGAAGGTCTCGTTCTCGCGTCCGCTGCGGGATCTACGCCTTGCGGAAGTGGGTCCGGGCCGGTCGGAGGGCCAGCAGGACGACGGCGACCAGGCAGCCGAGGGTGACGATCGCGAAGCGGGCGGATTCGACGGCGGGTAGCCAGCCCGGGTAGGCGCTGTAGGCGGCGTCGAGGAGGGCACCGGCGTCGAGGCTCTGCAGAGCAGGGTCGCCGGACTCGTCGAAGAGGGTCTGGACGGTGTCGGCCGCGGCGGCGTTGCTGGCCATGATGAGGCCGTTCCCGATCAGGACGAGCGGGAGGAAGATCCACGACAGGACGCGCCCGAAGCGCTTTCCGGCCAGGACGGTCGCTCCGACCGCCGCGACCAGGGCGGCGATGGAGACCGGCGCCCACAGGGCCGCGCCGGTCTCGTCGAAGGCGAGTCCGTGCTCCGCCAGGACACCGGGGTCCTGCCCCTGGCGGGCGGTCTCGGCCTCGGCCGCGGCCTGGACGTCGGCGCCGTAGACCAGCCCGATGAGCGGGATGCTGAGGAAGGCCAGCGCGATCGCCCAGTGCAGGACCGCGGCGGCGGTGACGACGCGGGGGCGGGTGCGGCCGTGGGCGGTCTGGGAAGCGGTGGCCATGGAGGTCTCCTTGCCGGGGCGGTCGTGTCGGGAACCGGGAAGCGGCCGTGGCGCCGCTGTCCATGCACGGCACGATCACAGGAGTTCCTGACACGCCGCTGACACCGTCCGCGCGGGGCCGTGGCGGAGCAGCCGTCGTGGGGGCCGTGCCCGCCCCGTGCGCCCCCGGAGACGGACGGATCGCGCCTGCGTGCCGAGGGGCAGCAGTCGGACCTCGCCGTGGCCGAGGAGCGCCAGGGGGTCCAGGTGAGCCGGGCCGCGCAGGAGGCCCCAGTGCAGGCAGGTACGGTCCGCACAGTGCGTCGGTCCGTCCGCGACCGTCCCGATCACCTCACCGGCGTCGACCGGGTCGCCCCGGGAGAGCGCCGAGTCCACCGGCAGATAGGTGCTGCGCAGGTCGCCGTGGACCACGCTCACCAGGGGCGTCCCCGCCACGGGCCCGGCGAAGTGCACCCGTCCGGGGCCGGTCGCGTACACCTCCTCTCCCGGTTCGGCCGCCAGGTCCACGCCCAGGTGGCCGGGGAGCCAGCGCCGGGCGGGCGGGTCGAAGCCGCGCAGCACCGTCACCGGGGGCTCCAGCGGCCACCGCCACGCGGTTCGGTCCGGGGAAAGCGGGAAGAGCAGAAGGCAGACGGCCAGCAGCAGACGGATGAGAGGGCTCATACCGTCCAGGGTCGGGGGGACGGGGGTGGTCCGCCAGGGTGACTCGGCAAGCTGTGGACAACGTGTCCACGGGCGGTAGATCCCCATGCACAGAGCGCAGGTCCTGTGTATCCCCGACGGACGATAGAATCGTCTGCGGCCCATCGGGCCGACCACAATTCGCACGTCCACGCGCCTCCCCCGGGAGGGGCCGCACCCACGGTCCACACCGCTTCGGCGGGGTGGCGGTACGGCCGGGGCGTCAGGCACAACCGACGGCGGAGTGCACACTCCGCCACCGCAAGGAGGACCAGGTCATGGCCACAGTCGTGACGATCCGCCAGCTCCTGGAGAGCGGCGTTCACTTCGGGCACCAGACCCGCCGTTGGAACCCGAAGATGAAGCGCTTCATCTTCACCGAGCGCAACGGCATCTACATCATCGACCTCCAGAAGTCGCTGGCGTACATCGACCGGGCCTACGAGTTCGTCAAGCAGACGGTCGCCCACGGCGGCACGATCCTGTTCGTCGGCACCAAGAAGCAGGCGCAGGAGGCCATCGACGAGCAGGCCCGCCGCGTCGGCATGCCCTTCGTCAACCAGCGCTGGCTGGGCGGCATGCTCACCAACTTCTCCACCGTCCACAAGCGGCTCCAGCGCCTCAAGGAGCTGGAGGAGATCGACTTCGACGACGTCGCCGGCTCCTCGCTCACCAAGAAGGAGCTCCTCAACCTCCGCCGTGAGAAGGAGAAGCTGGAGCGCACCCTCGGCGGTATCCGCGACATGTCCCGCGTGCCCAGCGCCGTGTGGATCGTGGACACCAAGAAGGAGCACATCGCGATCAGCGAGGCCCGGAAGCTGAACATCCCGGTCGTCGCGATCCTGGACACCAACTGCGACCCCGACGAGGTCGACTACCCGATCCCGGGCAACGACGACGCGATCCGCAGCGTCAGCCTGCTCACCCGCGTCGTCGCCGACGCCGTCGCCGACGGCCTGCTGGCCCGCTCCGGTGCCGCCGGCACCGAGGCCGCCGGTGAGGAGAAGGCCGCCGCCGAGGAGCCCCTGGCCGAGTGGGAGCGCGAGCTCCTGGAGGGCAAGGGCGAGGCCGCCTCCGCCGAGGCCGCCCCGGCTGAGGCTCCGGCCGCCGAGGCTCCGGCAGCTGAGGCCCCGGTCGCCGAGGCCCCGGCCGCTCCGGCCGAGGAGCCCGCCGCCGAGGAGACCCCGGCCCCCGAGGCCTCCGCCGAGTAGGGCTCCGGGTCCGTCCCACCCCGCCGCCCCACCGAACACGGGTGGGGCGGCTCACGCGGGTCCATGGGTGCCGCCCGGGACCCCAGTCCACCGACGCTCCACTCCAAGGGAATCCGAGAACAGTCATGGCGAACTTCACCGCCGCGGACGTCAAGAAGCTGCGCGACATGACCGGCTCCGGCATGATGGCCTGCAAGAAGGCCCTCACCGAGGCCGACGGCGACTTCGACAAGGCCGTCGAGGCCCTCCGTATCAAGGGCGCCAAGAAGCAGGCCGAGCGCGGCGAGCGCACCGCCGCCCAGGGCATGGTCGTCCTCAAGCAGGAGGGCGAGGGCAAGGCGACCCTGATCGAGCTCAACTGCGAGACGGACTTCGTCGCCAAGAACGACCAGTTCATCGCGCTGGCCAACCAGGTCGCCGACTTCGTCGCCGCCGCCGACGGCGACGACCTCGCGACCATCGCGGCCGCCGAGATCGAGCCGGGCAAGAGCCTCCAGACCTTCATCGAGGAGAAGGGCGCCGTCATCGGCGAGAAGCTGGAGCTGCGCCGCCTCGCCAAGTTCGACGGCGCCTTCGTCGCCAGCTACCTGCACAAGTCCGACCCCGACCTGCCGCCCACCATGGGTGTTCTGGTCGAGCTCGACAAGGCCGACGCCGAGGTGGGCAAGGACCTCGCCCAGCAGGTGGCCGCCCTGGCCGCCCAGTACGTCGGCAAGGACGACGTCCCCGCCGAGGTCGTGGAGAAGGAGCGCCGCATCGCGGAGCAGACCACCCGCGAGGAGGGCAAGCCCGAGCAGGCGATCCCCAAGATCGTCGAGGGCCGCGTCAACGGCTTCTTCAAGGAGGTCACCCTCCTCGGCCAGCCGTTCGTGAAGGACAGCAAGAAGACGGTGCAGAAGGTCGTCGACGAGGCCGGCGTGAACGTCAAGCGCTTCGTCCGCTTCAAGGTCGGCCAGGCCTAGGGGTTTTGACATGATGGAGGTGCCGGGGAGAGTGCTCCCCGGCACCTTCGGCGGATTCGGGCGGGTTCGGACGCCACAGTGCGGCGTCCGCCCGCGGCAGGAGCTACTCGGGGGTCCCTGTGCCGCTCGGGGATGACAAGGGAGGCCAAGGGCCGTGTCGGAGGACAACGCGATGAGCACCGCAACAGCCATGCACGATTCCGGTTGGAAGCGTGTGATGCTCAAACTCTCCGGAGAGGCCTTCGCGGGCGGCGGCGGTCTGGGCATCGACCCCGAGGTCGTCCAGTACGTCGCCGAGTCCATCGCCGAGGCCGTCTCCGAGGGCATCCAGGTCGCCGTCGTCGTCGGCGGCGGCAACATGTTCCGCGGCGCGCAGCTCACCGAGGGCGGGATCGAGCGCGGCCGCGCCGACTACATGGGCATGCTCGGCACCGTCATCAACTGCCTCGCGCTGCAGGACTTCCTCGAGCGCCTCGGCGTGGACACCCGTGTGCAGACCGCGATCCACATGAGCCAGGTCGCCGAGGCCTACATTCCGCGCCGCGCCGTCCGCCACCTGGAGAAGGGCCGTGTGGTCATCTTCGGCGCCGGTCTGGGCGCTCCGTTCTTCTCCACCGACACCACGGCCGCCCAGCGCGCGCTGGAGATCGGAGCGCAGGCGGTCCTCAAGGGCACCCAGGTCGACGGCGTCTACGACTCCGACCCCCAGCGCAACCCGGACGCGGTCAAGTTCGACAAGCTCAACTACAACGAGGTCCTCACCCGTGGCCTCAAGGTCATGGACGCCACGGCGGTCAGCCTGTGCATGGACAACGGGCTGCCCATCGTGGTGTTCGACCTGATGAGCCAGGGGAACATCCTGCGCGCCGTGCGCGGTGAGAAGATCGGCACCATCGTCGGACCGGCCCCCGCCTGACGCGGGCGCGCCACCCCAGCAAGCCACGAACACCAGAGTCGAATCCGGGAGCGCTGACAATGATCGAAGAGACCCTCCTCGAGGCCGAGGAGAAGATGGAGAAGGCCGTCACGGTCGCCAAGGAGGACTTCTCCACGATCCGCACGGGTCGTCCGACGCCCGCGACGTTCAACAAGATCACCGTGGACTACTACGGTGCGAGGACGCCGATCAACCAGCTGGCCTCGTTCTCGGTTCCCGAACCGCGCATGGTGGTCATCTCGCCGTTCGACGTCAACTCGCGGACCGAGATCATCAACGCCATCCGCAACAGCGATCTGGGCGTCAACCCCTCCGACGACGGCCAGGTGATCCGCGTGGTCTTCCCGGACCTGTCCGAGGAGCGCCGCAAGGAGTACGTGAAGGTCGCGCGGACCAAGGCCGAGGACAGCAAGGTCTCGATCCGCAACATCCGCCGTCACGCCAAGGACGCGTTCGAGAAGGGCGTGAAGGCGGGCGAGCTCGGTGAGGACGAGGCGCACCGCGCCCAGGCCGAACTGGACAGGCTCGCCCACACCTACGTCGCCAAGATCGACGAGCTGCTCAAGCACAAGGAAGCGGAACTGCTCGAGGTTTAGTCGGTGACCACTCCTTCCAGCGGCTCCGGAGGCGACGACCTCTCGCCGGAGCACAGACCCGACGAGAGTTCGTCCGCCGACCAGGCCGCCGGACAGCGTTTCGTGCTGCACAAGCCGGGAGGTGAGCCCGTGAAGACCGGTCGCAACCTCCCGGTGGCCATCGCGAGCGGGTGCGTCCTCGGCGCACTCGTGTTCTTCTCGATCTTCCCCTGGCCCCAGCTGTTCACGATCATCACCTCGCTGGCGGTGCTCATCGGCCTGCGCGAGGTCAACCGGGCCTTCGCGGGCAAGGGCATGCGCCTCGCGCTGGTCCCGATGGCCGTCGGCGGTGTCGCCATGCAGGTCTGCGCCTACTTCGGCGGGACCGAATGGCTCGTCGGAGCGACCGCGCTGACCGCGATCGCGCTGCTCGTGTGGCGGCTGCGCGGCGGCTCCGAGGGGTTCGTCGCCGACGCGGCGGCCAATCTGTTCACCCTCGTCTACCTGCCCTTCCTCCTGGGCACGTGGCAGCTGCTCATCTCGCATCCCGACGACGGGCAGTTCCGCCTGGTGACGTTCATCGTGGTGACGATCTCCAGCGACATCGGCGGGTACTTCTCCGGGATCCTGCTGGGACGGCACAAGATGGCGCCCGTGATCAGCCCGAACAAGACATGGGAGGGCTTCGGGGGCTCGGTCGTCGGCTGCGCGGTGGCCGGTGCCCTGTGCGTGGTGCTGATGCTGGACGGGCCCTGGTGGGTCGGCGTGGTGCTGGGGCTCGCGGTGGTGCTGGCGGCCACGGTGGGGGACCTCATCGAGTCGCTGTTCAAGCGCGACCTCGGCGTCAAGGACATGGGCAGCTTCATGCCGGGGCACGGCGGGCTGATGGACCGCCTGGACTCCCTGCTGATCGCGGCGCCCGTGGTGTGGGTGGTGCTCGGCGTCCTGCTCTGACCCGTGGACACGCCCCTCCCGCGGACCGGCCGGTCACGGGGGTCCTCCGGAGGGCGGTCCACCGCGTCGGCGTTCGGGCGGATACGCTCGGTGCGTGGATGAACCGTTGATCGAACGCATGCGCTCCTACGGTGAGACCGTCTTCGCCGAGATGACCCGTCTGGCCGTCGAGACCGACTCCGTCAACCTCGGCCAGGGGTTCCCCGACACCGACGGGCCCCGATCCCTGCTGAAGGCGGCCACCGGCCACATCCTCGACGGGGTGAACCAGTACCCGCCGGGACCCGGGCGGCCCGAGCTGCGGCGGGCGGTGAGCCGTTACCGCGCGCGCCACTACGGCGTCGAACTCGACCCGGACACCGAGGTCTACGTGACCGTCGGCGCCACGGCCGGGATCGCCGCGTCGCTGCTCGCCCTGGTGGAGCGCGGCGACGAGGTGATCGTCTTCGACCCGATGTACGACTCCTACGCGGCCGTGATCTCCCTGGCCGGAGGCGTGCGCAGGCCGGTGACCCTGCGGCCGGACCCCGACAGGGGCGCGTTCACCTTCGACCCCGACGAGCTGCGCGCCGCGGTGGGGCCGCGCACCCGGATGATCCTCGTGAACTCGCCGCACAACCCGACGGGTACCGTGTTCACGGCCGACGAGTTGGAGACCATCGCCCAGGTGTGCCGTGAGCACGACCTCATCGCGCTGACGGACGAGGTGTACGAGTTCCTCACCTTCGACGGGTTGCCGCACGTGCCTCTGGCGACGTTCCCCGGGATGCGGGAGCGGACGCTGACGGTGTCCTCGGCGGGCAAGATGTTCGCCGTCACCGCCTGGAAGACCGGGTGGGTCATGGGGCCGGAGCCGCTGGTCCGCGCCGTGCGCACGGTCAACCAGTTCCTCACCTTCTCCGCCAACGGCGCGCTCCAGCTGGCCGTCGCCGACGCCATCGACCACGAGGGCGAGTGGATCGAGGCGCAGCGGGCCGCGCTCCAGGCCAAGCGGGACCGGCTGGCCGCCGGGCTGCGCGGGGCCGGCTTCGACGTGCACCCGTGCGAGGGCACGTACTTCCTCATGGCCGACATCCGCCCGCTGGGGTACGGGGACGGGGTCGACGTCGCCCGGGCCCTGCCCCGCGAGGCCCGGGTGGCGGCGGTGCCCGCACAGGTCTTCTACGACCGCCAGGAGGAGGGCGCGCACCTGCTGCGGTTCGCGTTCTGCAAGCGGGACGAGGTGCTGGACGAGGCGGTGGCGCGCCTGACCGGCTGGCGCAAGGGCGACGGATGAGCGGCGGGGGCGGGGAGGGACTCCTCTCCCCGCCCCGCGCCTCACGTCCTCGCGCGGGCGTCCATGGCCTCGACGAGTTCGCGTTCGGCATCCGGTCCCGGCGCGACACTGGGCAGGCGGACGATCAGAACCAGGCCCACCAGCCACCACACGCCGACCATCAGCCACTCGGAGGGCCAGACCAGCGCGGCGGGCCCCCACGGCGTGTACAGGACGAGCAGGCCGAGGGAGAGCAGGAGCGCCGCCCACCCGACCGGGACGCCGGCGGGGGTGCGGAACGGACGCTCCATGCCGGGTTCGCGGCGGCGCAGCACCAGGAAGCTGACGATCACCATGACGAACGCGACCACGATGTTGAACCCGCCCGCGTCCACCAGCCACACGAGCATCGGCCGGCCGAAGAACGGGGCCGCGGCCGACAGCGCCCCGATGAGCAGGATCGCGTTGGACGGAGTGCGGAACCTCGGGTGCAGGCGTCCGAACCACGCCGGGAGCATCCGGGACCGCGCCATCGCGTAGAGGAGGCGGCTGCCGCCGATGAGGAAGGCGTTCCAGCTCGTGAGCAGGCCCGCGATCCCGCCTAGGACGAGCACGTCGCCCATGGCGGGGCTGTTCCACAGGGCCGCCATGGCGTCGGCGGAGGCGAGGTCGGAGTCGGCGAGGTCGGCGGCCGAGAGCCCGCTGCCCGCGGTCAGCATGATCATCGCGTACCACGCGGTCGCGCAGAGGACCGAGACCACCAGGAGCGTGCCCACCAACCGCTGCGGCAGCCTGATCTCGGAGGCGGACTGCGGGATGACGTCGAAGCCCACGAACAGGAACGGGACCGCCACCATGACGGCGAGGACGCCGGGGACACCCCCCGTGAAGAGCGGCCGCATGTTCTCGGCGGACCCGCCGACGAGGGCGCCCGTCACCATCGCGGCTCCGGCCGCCAGCAGGAACAGGACGGCGACGGTCTGGAGGACGCTGGCCGGCCGGATGCCGACGTAGTTGACGACCGTCATGACCACGGCGGTCACCACCCCGACCGCGACCAGGCTGGCGTGGACGTCGTACCCGGCGATCGTCCACAGGTGCCCGGAGGCCATGGACGGGAGGAGGTAGACGAGGGTCTGGGGGACGGCGACGGCCTCGAAGGCGACGACGGACACATAGCCGAGGACCATCGCCCAGGAGGCGACGAACGCTCCCCGCGGGCCGATCGCGCGCATCGCGTAGTGGTGTTCCCCGCCGGCGTGCGGCATCGCGGAGACGAGCTCGGCGTAGGTGAGGCCGACGAGCGCCATGACCACGCCGCCGCCGACGAACGCCAGCGCCGCGCCCGCGGTCCCCGCCGCGTCGACGAAGTCGCCGGTCAGCACGATCCAGCCGAAGCCGATCATCGCGCCGAAGGCCAGGGCGAGGACGTCACCCCTTCCCAGGACCTTGACGAATCCGGTTCCGCTGTCGCTCATGGAGGGCTCCCTGGGGGTCGGGCCTGTGGTGCAGGCAAGCCCAGCACGTGGAAGCCGCGAAGGGAAGAGCCGTACTGGTCAGTATCTTCCGCGTTCTTGTACACCCTGTCAGGGCGACGACCGGTCGGCGCGCGTGCGGGGTCAGGGAGCGGAGGCGGTGCACCCGGCCTGGTCGCGCTCCGACCCGGAACCGGCTCGCGCGGGGCGGTGCTCCGCGAGGAAGGCCAGGAGGAGCCGCGGGCAACGGAACGTCGTTCCGTCGTCGGTGTCGAGCAGGTGCAGGGACGCGAGCTGGTCGAGGAGGTCCTCGGCCTCGCGGAGCGGGATCCCGGCCAGGTGCGCCGCGTCCTCGGCGCCGAAGCCGCGCGGCCCCAGCTCGGCGAGCCGCCGAAGGAGCGGGCGCTGCGCCTCGGTGGCCAGGGAATGGGTGGCCGCCAGGGACGCGCGCACCGAGAGCGCGCCGAAGCCCAACCCGTCCAGCGGCCCGTCCCCGTCCGCGAGCCGGGTGAGCAGCCAGCGCAGGGGACGGTGGTCGGCGGCGGCCAGCCGCGCCCCCAAGGTCCGCAGCGCGAGGGGAAACCCCTCGCACAGGTGGGCGAGGGCGCCCGCGGCCTCCGGTTCGGCCTCGACACGCCGCCCCCCGACGGCCTCGGCGAGGAAGGCGCGTGAGGCGGAGGGCGACAGCGCTCCGAGCGGGACCCGGACGGCCCCCGAGAGCTCGGCCAGGGCGACAGGGCTGGTGATGATCATGCCGTTGCCCCACCCCGTGGGGAGGAAGACCTCCACGAGATCGGCGGAGGGCGCCCCGTCGAGGACGACCAGGACCCGGAGCTCGGCCGTGGCCCGGCGGAAGGCCTCGGTGAGGCGGTCGGGGTCCCCGGGGATGTCGGCGTCGGGAACGCCGAGGTCCCGGAGGAACCCGGTGAGGACGCGGTGGGGGTCCGGCTCACGGGCCAGGTCGACGTACAGGGTGCCGTCGGGGTAGACGGAGGCGAGGTCGTTCGCGGCGGCGACGGCCAGGGCGGTCTTGCCCATCCCGGAGCGCCCCGTGACGCACACGGCCGAGACCGCGTCCGGAGCCTCGGCGGTGAGCGCCCTGCGGATCGTGGCGAGCTCCGCGTCACGGCCGATGAGACGGCAGGCACCCGCGGGCAGGTCCCGGGGTATGCGACGGGGACGGTCGCCCGTGCGGACGAGGTTCGCGTCGTGGCGGACGATGCGCTGGTGGAGCCGTCGGAGTCCGGCGCCGGGGGGCCGGCCCACGGTCTCCTCGAAGAGTTCCCGGCCGTCCTGGTAGACCTCGACGGCCTCGGCGTGGCGTCCCGCGCGGTGCAGGGACAGCATCAGCTGTCCGCGCAGCCGTTCGTTGAGCGGGTCCTCCCGGACGAGGGGGTCGAGTTCGACGGCGAGCGTGTCGTGCCATCCCAGCTCCAGCTCGACGTCGACGCGCTCCATGACGGCCTGTCCTCGCAGGTCGGCGAGGCGCAGGGCCTCCACCTCCAGGGTGTCGGTCCGCACGTCGGCGAGTGCGGCCGGGCCGCGCCACAACCGGTCGGCCTGCCGGTAGAGTCTGGCGGCCACGTGGGGTTCGCCCTGTCCGACGGCGGTGCGCGCCTCCGTGACGCGCCGCTCGAACACCCGGGCGTCGACGTCCTCGGCGCCGACGCTGAGCGTGTACCCGGTGGCGACCGTCCCGATGACGTCGCCGAGGGGCGACAGGCGGCGGCGGAGGCCGCTGATGAGGATCTGGACCTGCTTGCGCGCCGTCTCCACGGGCATGTCGCCCCAGACCTCGGCGACGAGGGAGTCGACCGGGACCACCCGCCCCGAGTTCACGAGCAGCATCGCCAGGACGACGGCCGAGTTGCCCTGGGGGACTCTGATCCATCTGCTCGGATCCTCATAGCCCAGCGGGCCCAGGATCACAAAGGGCACGTCAGCCTCCCACGTGTAGACGGAAACGACGAATGTCACGCATTGTCGTCAGATGTTTACAATGGGAATGGTATTGGGTACCGTTATCTGATGTCCACGTTCGACGTGGCCACATCGGGCCAGCCGAGCGGTGGGCCCCTGGCGGCTCGCGGCCGACGGGCGGACAGGACCCCCGCGAGGACCGCGCGCACCTCGGCGGCCGCGGGCGGAGCCGCCCGTCGGCGCGCGCGGTCCCCCCGTTCGACTCGCACACGACCGGACGGCGACGGGCGCCGGGTCCCCTTCCGGGCGCGGCTCCGGAGCCGGGGACGGTGCCCGTCCCCGGCCATCGGCGAAGGCTCTCCTGCCGCCGCTCCTACCGCTGGGGCTCGAACCAGACCGCGCCCAGCGGCGGGATCGTGATCTCGGCCGAGAACGGCTGGCCGTGCCACTCCCGGTCCTCGGCGTTCACCCGGGTCGGCACCGTGTAGCCCGAACCGCCGAACCGCTCCTCGTCGGTGTTGAGCACGAGGTTCCACCGGCCTCCCGCCGGCAGCCCGGCCCGCCACCCCGGGCGCGGCACCGGCGAGAAGTTCACCGCGCAGGCCAGCACCGCACCGTCCTCGCCGTGGCGCAGGTACGACAGCGTGTTCCCCTCGCGGTCACCGCCGTCCAGCCACCGGAAGCCCGCCGGTTCGGTGTCCAGCGACCACAGCGCCGACCGCGGCCGGTAGGCCTCGTTGAGCGCCCTGACCAGTCGGCGCACCCCCGCGTGGTGGTCGAACTGGAGCAGCCACCACGGCACCCCGGCCTCGTGCGACCACTCGTCCCCCTGGGCGATCTCCCCGCCCATGAACAGCAGCTGCTTGCCCGGGTGCGACCACATGAAGCCCAGGAGCGCCCGCACGGTGGCCGTCCGCTGCCACTCGTCCCCCGGCGCCTTGTTGAGCAGCGACTGCTTACCGTGCACCACCTCGTCGTGCGACAGCGGCAGGACGTAGTTCTCGCTGTAGGCGTAGACCATCGAGAACGTGACCTCGTCGTGGTGGTACTGGCGGTGGATCGGCTCCTTCTTGACGTACTCCAGGGTGTCGTGCATCCACCCCATGTTCCACTTGAACCCGAACCCGAGCCCCCCGTGGTCCACCGGCCGGGTCACGCCCGGGTAGGCCGTCGACTCCTCCGCGATCATCATGGCGCTCGGGTTGCGCCGGTAGACGGTCGTGTTCAGCTCCTTGAGGAAGTCGATCGCCTCCAGGTTCTCCCGCCCCCCGAACGCGTTCGGTTCCCACTGGCCGGAGTCGCGCGAGTAGTCCAGGTAGATCATCGACGCCACCGCGTCCACCCGCAGCCCGTCGACGTGGAACTCCTCCAGCCAGTACAGCGCGTTGGCGATGAGGAAGTTGCGCACCTCGGTGCGCCCGTAGTTGAAGATCAGCGTGCCCCAGTCCGGGTGCGCGCCCCGGCGCGGGTCCGGGTGCTCGTACAGCGCGCTCCCGTCGAAGCGTGCCAGCGCCCACTCGTCCCTGGGGAAGTGCGCCGGGACCCAGTCCAGCAGGACTCCGATCCCGGCCCTGTGCAGGGAGTCCACCAGGTGGCGGAACTCGTCCGGGGAGCCGAAGCGCGGCGTGGGCGCGTAGTAGGAGGTCACCTGGTAGCCCCACGAGCCGTCGTACGGGTAACCGGCCACCGGCAGGAACTCCACGTGCGTGAACCCCAGGTCGGACACGTACTCGACCAGCTCGTCCGCCAGCTCCGCGTAGCCGAGGCCCGGCCGCCACGACCCCAGGTGCACCTCGTACACGCTCATCGGAGCGCGGTGCCACTCCTTGCCCTTGCGTTCGGCCATCCACGTCTGGTCGCCCCACGCGTGCGTCGAGGCGGTCACCACCGACGCCGTCGCGGGAGGGCACTCGGTCCGGCGCGCCATCGGGTCGGCCTTGTCGCGCCAGTGCCCGTCGGAGCCGAGCACCTGGAACTTGTAGAGGGCGCCCTCGCCCACGCCCGGGACGAACAGCTCCCACACGCCGCTGGCCCCCAGGCTGCGCATGGGGTGGCCTTCACCGTTCCAGTAGTTGGCGTCTCCGATCAGGCGGACTCCGCGCGCGTCCGGGGCCCACACCGCGAACCCCGTCCCGGACACCTCCCCCATCGGAGTGTCGATCGTTCGGACGTGGGCGCCGAGCGCGCGCCAGAGCTCCTCGTGCCGGCCCTCACGGATGAGGTGCAGGTCGAGTTCGCCCAGGGTGGGGGCGAACCGGTAGGAGTCGGCGGCGGTCACCTCGGGGCCGCCGGGCTGGTACCGGGCCACCACCCGGTAGTCCGCGGGGCCGTCCGGACCCGCCGGAAGCGTGCCCGCGAACACGCCGCGGTGCAGGTGGGCCAGGGCGACGCGGCTACCGTCGCCCAGGACCAGGCCCACCTCCAGGGCACCGGGCCGCAGGACGCGGACCGCCGTGCCCCCGGCGCCGTCGGGATGGGCGCCGAGCACCGAGTGCGGGTCGTGGTGGTGTCCGTCCACGACGCGGTCGACGGCGGCGAGGAGCGCGGAGTCGGTCGACGCCCGGGCGGCCCCGGCGGCGCGCCGCGCGGAGGCCGGGCGGGCGGGACGCCTGCGCGCGGTGGCCGTGGCCGCCTTCGCGGCGTCCGACCGGGCGGCACTCCTCCGGACCCCGGCGGCCCTCCTGGTCCCGGTCGCCTCGGGAGTGTCCGCGGTCTTCGCGGTCTTCTGGGCCTTGGCGGACTTCGCCGCCTCGGGAGCGTCCGCTGCCTTCACGGTCCTCGTGGCCTTCGCGGCCTTCGTGCTCCTGGCTCCCTTGGCGGCCGTGGTGTCCTCGGTCGATGTGGTCTTTCGGGTGCGCGGACGCGGTTCCGGCGTGGTCAAGACGGCTCCGTCGTGGTCGTGGTGGTCGGTCGGATGGGTGGCGCCGCGCGGGGCCGCCACCCCGGTCGGCGGGGTGGCGGCAGGTCGCCGCGCGGTCCCGGGTCAGCCGGGCACGGGAGGCGCCGCCGCCGCGGTGGCGCCCGAGGCGGCCGCGGCGATGGAGTCGAGCGGCACCCTCAGCCAGTTCGGCCGGTTCCGTGCCTCGTACAGGACCTCGTAGACGGCCTTGTCGAACTCGAAGGCGCGCAGGACCGTCAGGTGCTTGTCGGGGTCGGGGCCGCCCGCGTCGGCGTACCCCGCGCAGAACGCCGCCCGGTTGTGCCGGGACCAGGAGCGGGCCGCCCACTCCAGCGCGGGGTCGTCCGGGTGCCGGACCAGCAGGTAGCCGGCGGCGTAGTCGAAGGACCGGAGCATGCCCGCCACGTCCCTCAGCGGGCTGGCCAGGCGCTGGCGTTCGCTGACCGACACCGTGGGCTCTCCCTCGAAGTCGAGCAGCACCCACCCGGTGGCCGTGCGGATCACCTGGCCCAGGTGGTAGTCGCCGTGGGTGCGCTGGATCGGCAGCGGTTCACGGACCCGGGCGAACTCGGTGTAGGCCTCCATCACCTGGGGCGCGTGCCGGGCGAGCTCCGGCACCTCGGCGCTGGCCATGGCCAGGCGTTCGATCATGGCCTCGGCGAGCTCGGCCGCCGCGACCGGTGTGAGCACGTCCGTGGGCAGGGTGCGCGCCAGGGAGCGGTGCACCTCGGCGGTGGTCCGGCCCAGGCGTTCGGCCTCGGCGGCGAACGCGGACTCGCCGTCGGCCGTGGCCCCGCCCACCAGGGCCCGCACGCTCCGGGTGGCGAGGACCCAGCCGTCCGTGGCCTGCGGCACGTAGGCCTGGAGCATCGCCAGCGTGGTGGGCTCCCGGTATCCGGGCAGGTCGGCCTCGATCCACCCGCACGTGCGCGCCACGTACGGGGAACCCGTCAGAGCCATGGTCAACTCCAGGTCCGGGTTGCGGCCCGGCCAGAGTCTGCGGAAGGTCTTCAGGACGTAGTCCTCGCCGAAGACCAGGGACGTGTTGGACTGCTCGCCGGTGAGGACGCGGCCGTGCGCGCCGACCCGGACCGGGGCCCCCGGCAGGGTCCGGAACCGGACCCCCGCCGTGTCCCCGGGCGTGGCCGGGGCGGAGAACCGTTCGAGCAGGACGGCGCTCAGCTCCCGGTCGTGCGAGGCGTCGTAGATCGCGCGCGGACGGCCTCCCGCCACGCGGCACACCCCGATGGTCTCGGCCGCCAGCTCGCCCGGCAGGGACCGGGGCGGCCGGGAGCCCAACAGCACCTGGTAGCGCGAGTAGCGCCCCCGCTGCTGGGCCTCGACGACGAGGACGTCCAGGCTGGGCGCGTCCGCGCGCGCGGCCCTCAGGGTGTGTCTGCCCGCCACGCGCAGGTCGTGGATGGGCACCCCCTTGCCTGAGAACCAGCGTTGCCGGGGCAGCCAGGCGGCCAGGAGTTCTTCGAGTTTGGACATGTCAGGCAGCCCCGCTTCCCTTCCCGCCACCGCCCCGGTCCGAGCGCTCCGCCACCGGGTCCGCGGTCCCCGGAACGGGGGCGGCGGACCACACGGGCGCCGGGGGAGCGCCGTCGTGGTGTGCGGTGACGCGATCGGTCGGGATGCCGGACGTCGTGGTGACTGTCGTGCGGTGGCCGGCGCCGCGGGGCCGGTCGCGGTCCTCCCGGACGAGCGGGCCCGCGACGGTGGGACGGACGCGGACACTGGCCGCGGGCAGGCCGTAGGACGGCACACCGTCGTGGTCCCGCACGTGCGTTCCGGTGGCGGCCGCCGCGGGCAGCTGGAACCAGTAGAAGCCGTGTCCGGGCAGGGTGAGCGGGTACGGCAGTTCGCCGATCTCCGGGAACCGCACGCCGCCGACGCACTCCACCGGACTGACCCCGGCGTAGCGCGCGAGGTCCAACTCCACCGGCTGCGGGTACCGGGAGAGGTTGTTGACGCACAGCACGCGGTCGTCCCCGTGCTCGCGGATGAACGCCAGGACGCTCGGGTTGGTGGCGTTGAGCTCGGTGAACGACCCGGCGCCGAACACGGGATGGCGTTTGCGGATCTGGATCATCCGGCGCGTCCAGTGCAGGAGCGAGCCGGGGTTGTCGCGCTGCGACTCCACGTTGATCGCCTGGTAGCCGTAGACCGGGTCCATGATCAGCGGCAGGTAGAGGCGGGCGGGGTCGCCCCGGGAGAATCCGGCGTTGCGGTCCGAGCTCCACTGCATGGGGGTGCGCACCGCGTCCCGGTCGCCGAGCCAGATGTTGTCGCCCATGCCGATCTCGTCGCCGTAGTAGAGCATCGGCGAGCCCGGCAGCGAGAGCAGCAGGGCGGTGAACAGCTCGATCTGGTCCCGGTCGTTGTCCAACAGAGGGGCGAGCCGTCGGCGGATCCCCACGTTGGCGCGCATGCGCGGTTCCTTGGCGTACTCCGCGTACATGTAGTCGCGTTCCTCGTCGGTGACCATCTCGAGGGTCAGCTCGTCGTGGTTGCGGAGGAAGATCGCCCACTGGCAGGCGCTCGGGATCTTCGGCGTCTGGGCGAGGATCTCCGAGATCGGGAAGCGCTGCTCCTGGCGCACCGCCATGAACATCCGCGGCATGAGGGGGAAGTGGAAGTTCATGTGGCACTCGTCGCCGCCCGACTCGACGTCGCCGAAGTAGTCGACGACGTCGGACGGCCACTGGTTGGCCTCGCTCAGCAGCACGCGGTCGGGGTAGAGGCGGTCGACCTCGGCGCGCACCCGCTTGAGGAACTCGTGGGTCTCCTTGAGGTTCTCGCAGTTGGTGCCCTCGCGTTCGTAGAGGTAGGGCACGGCGTCCAGGCGGAACCCGTCGATGCCGAGGTCGAGCCAGTAGCGCAGGACCTCCAGGATCGCCTCCTGGACGGCCGGGTTCTCGAAGTTGAGGTCGGGCTGGTGGGAGAAGAAGCGGTGCCAGTAGTACTGGCCGCGGACCTCGTCGTAGGTCCAGTTGGACGTCTCGGTGTCGACGAAGATGATCCGGGCGCCGTCGTAGCGGTCGTCGGTGTCGGACCACACGTAGAAGTCGCCGTAGGGCCCGTCGGGATCGGTGCGGGAGGCCTGGAACCACGGGTGCTGGTCGCTGGTGTGGTTCATGACCAGGTCGGTGATGACGCGGATGCCGCGCCGGTGCGCCTCGTCGAGGAGTTCCACGAAGTCGGCGGTCGTGCCGAACTCCGGGAGGATCGAGAAGTAGTCCGAGATGTCGTACCCGCCGTCGCGCAACGGGGACTGGTACATCGGCAGCAGCCAGATGCAGTCGATGCCCAGCCACTGGAGGTAGTCCAGTTTCTGTACCAGTCCGGCGAGATCGCCGGTGCCGTCGCCGTTGGAGTCGAAGAAGCCGCGGGCGAGGACCTCGTAGAAGACCGCGTGCTTGTACCAGTGCGGGTCACTGGTACCACCCGAGGACATGAGCGGGCCGGTGGCGGCCCCGGTGGCTGGGGCGAGCGGACCGTGTTCGGCGTGACCGGGGCCGTCCGGTCCGGGCTCGTCTGTGCTCATCAACTGCTCCCCACCAAGAAAGGTTCGACATCGGGTCAACGGGCGTTCCGGACCGGGGGCCGGCGCGGTGGCCGACCCCCTTCCGTCCGGGGCCGCTATCTGCCGGAGGTGGTGAAGACGTGCGCGGGGGCGGTCGCCGGGTCGAGCCGGACGTAGTTGTCCGCACGCCAGACGTGCGTCTGGCCGGACAGCGCGTCGGTCACCGTGAGTTCCTCCTCCCAGGTGCGGCCGATGGACGGCAGGTCCAGGTGCACCGTCGCCTCGCGTGCGTGGTGCGGGTCGAGGTTGACGACCGCGATGACCAGGTCGTCGGGGTCGCCCGGACGCTCGGCGGGCCGGTGCTTGGAGAAGCAGAGGAGCTCGGGCCGGTCGACGTGGTGGAAGCGGAGGTTGCGCAGCTCGCGCAGGGCCGGGTGTGCGCGGCGCAGACGGTTGAGCGTGGTGATCAGCCCGCTCAGGGTGGCGCCCGACGTCTCGGCCGCCGCCCAGTCGCGGGGGCGGTACTGGTACTTCTCCGAGTCCAGGTACTCCTCGCTGTCGGGCGCGGCGGGCATGTTCTCGCACAGTTCGAACCCGGAGTAGATCCCCCAGGTCGGCGAGAGCAGGGACGCCAGGACGGCGCGGACGGCGAAGGCGGGCCGCCCGCCGCGCTGGAGGTAGGCGTGCAGGATGTCGGGTGTGTTGGCGAAGAGGTTCGGGCGCAGGTAGTGGGCCGTGTCCTGGCTGAGTTCGGTGAGGTAGTCCTGGATCTCCTCCTTGCCGTTGCGCCAGGTGAAGTAGGTGTAGGACTGGTGGAAGCCCACCTTGGCCAGGGTCCGGAGCATGGCCGGGCGGGTGAAGGCCTCGGACAGGAACAGGACGTCGGGGTGCTCGCGGGCGACGTCCGCCAGCAGGCGCTCCCAGAAGGCGACCGGCTTGGTGTGCGGGTTGTCGACCCGGAAGATCCGCACCCCGTGGTCGATCCAGTGCCGGACCACCCGCAGGACCTCGGCGTGGATGCCGTCGGGATCCGTGTCGAAGCACAGCGGGTAGATGTCCTGGTACTTCTTGGGCGGGTTCTCGGCGTGGGCGATGGAGCCGTCGGCGCGGTGGGCGAACCACTCGGGGTGCTCGGTGACCCACGGGTGGTCGGGGGAGCACTGCAACGCCAGGTCCAGCGCGATCTCCAGGCCGTGCCCGTCCGCTTCGGCGACGAACGCGTCGAAGTCGGCGAGGGTGCCCAGGTCGGGGTGGACGGCGTCGTGGCCGCCGTCGGCCGACCCGATCGCCCAGACCGACCCGGGTTCGCCGGGCGCGGCGGTCAGGGCGTTGCCCGCCCCCTTGCGGTGCGTGGTTCCCACGGGGTGGATGGGCGGCAGGTAGACGACGTCGAAGCCCATGTCGGCGATGGCGGGCAGCCGCTTGGCGGCGCTGGCGAAGGTGCCGGAGCGTTCGTGGCCGGGGGCGGTGTCGACATGGGCGCCCTCGGACCTGGGGAAGAACTCGTACCAGGAGCCGAAGAGCGCGCGTTCGCGGTGGACGACCACCCGCGTCCGCTTGGAACGCGTGACGAGTTGCCGGACCGGGTGGGCCGCCATCGCCTCGACGACCTCGGCCGTCACGGAGGCGAAGCGTTCCGCGGGCGGGAGCGAGGTGTCGCGCAGGACCTTCGCGGCCCTGGTCAGCGCCGGCGTGCGGGGGACGCGGCGGCCCGCGCGGGCGAGGAGGCGGGCGCCCTCCTCCAGTACGACCTCGGTGTCCTGGTCCAACGGGAGTTTGACCAGGGCGGCGCGGTGCCAGGTCGTGAAGGGGTCGGTCCACGCCTCGATCGAGAACGACCACGCGCCCTCGCGGGGCAGGCGGACCTCGGCTTCGTGGCGGTCGGTGCCGGGGACGCGTTCGCGCATGGGCACGAGCGCCTCGCGACGGCCCTCGGGCGAGTGGAGGACCACCCCGGCCGCGAGGGAGTCGTGGCCCTCGCGGATGACCGTCGCGGCCACGGTGAAGCGTTCTCCGGGAACGGCTTTCACGGGACCGAGATCGTTGTCTGGAGAGATGTCGAGTATGGGCAGGCGTCCGATCACTGGCTACACCGTAATTGTCGTGGTTCGGGCGTTATGGGCTGTGGGTGGCTGGTTCCCGAGTGGAAATAACGTGCTGTTAATACAACGAAAGGCAGGGTTAACGAAGAGTCCGGACAAAAGTGTCCGGATTACGGCTTCGGTGCCCTCCGCTGTCTATCGTCTGCCCTCTTGTGGGGTTTGGCGGAGTGTCGGGGCCGGATAATTTATGTGATCCTCATCACACTAGCCCTGCGACCCCGTGCCTGGTATTTGGCTGGTTTCACCTGGGTAAACTTCACAAACGGGGCATAGTGCAACAGCGGATGCGGGGGTCTCTGTGGGGGGTTCATGGAGTTCTCTGGAGATAAGTCGGAAAACTCCGCGGTCATGTTGGACTCCGAGCCGCCCTGGGTAGGGGTGATCGAATGCGGCTCTGGTTGCCTGGGCCCCATTCCGGACATCCCCCGCGGTCCGGCGTGTCCCCCTGGAGGCGTTTGCATCGGATTCGGTCCCGGGCCGACGAGGGCCGGTCCTGTGCTGGATTCCTCTTGATGTCGAGTCGTTTCGGGGCTGCTTCGCGTCGATGACGTGGTTTTGTTGGTGTGCGCTACGGATGGTCGATGTGCGCGCTTTGCCATGGATTGAGGAAGCTTTTCGGAGACACGCCCGAAATGTCGGTCCTCCCTTTGCGGTCGCCTTGGGAGGGTGGTCGGCGCGGAGCCCGTGACCCGCCGTGCGCGGAGCGGGCCAACACGGCGTGAGGGGGCGACGTGGCGGGTTCGACGGGGAGGGGAGCATCGCGCGCGGGGAGGCCGCGCGCGCTGGCGCGACTGCTCAGTGTGTCGGTGCTCGCCGGGGTGCTGGCGGCGGCCCTGGTCCTACCGTGGGCCGGGGCGCTGGGCGTCCTCGGCCGCGACACCGCCGCGCTCTTCATGGCGATGCCGGCCGACCTGGAGGTGCCGCACCTGTCGGAGCGGGTCGTGCTCACCGACGTGGACGGGCGGCCGTTCGGGGAGATCGCCGAGCGCGAGCGCGAGGTGGTCTCCCTGGACGAGGTCAGTCCCTGGGTCCCCGCCGCCCTCCTCGCCATCGAGGACGACCGGTTCCACGAGCACCACGGGTTCGACCCGCGCGGTGTCCTGCGGGCGGCCGTGCTCACGGTCCTGGGCGACACGCAGGGCGGGTCCACCCTCACCCAGCAGTACGTGAAGAACCTGCTCATCGAGTCCGCGGACACCGAGGAGGAGGCGGCCCGGGCGAGCGAGCGCAGCCTGGCGCGCAAGCTGGTCGAACTCCGGTACGCCGTGGGTCTGGAACGGCGGCTGGCCAAGGACGAGATCCTGGAGGGCTACCTCAACCTCGCCTACTTCGGCGCGGGCGCGCACGGGATCGAGATCGCGGCGCGGCGGTACTTCTCGGTGCCCGCCGCCGACCTGGACCCGGGGCAGGCCGCTACGTTGGTCGGCCTGGTGCGGGCGCCCTCCTACTACGACCCGCTGACCAACCCGGGGGCCGCCCGGGAACGGCGCGACCTCGTCCTGGAACGGATGGTGGCCGTCGGGCGGATCGGCCGGGCCGAAGCCGACGGGTACCTGGCCGGGGACCTCGGGCTGGCGCCGACACCGCGCGGCGGGAGCTGCTACCACAGCGAGTACCCGTTCTTCTGCGACTACGTCACGCGCTGGCTGCTGCGCACGGACGTGCTCGGCGGCACCGAGGAGGAGCGCCTCGCGGTGATGCGCCAGGGCGGCATCACCGTGCGGACCACACTCGACCCGCGGATGCAGGCCGCGGCCCAGGAGGCGGTCGACCGGCACGTGCCGAGCGACGGTTCGACGCGGTTCGCCGCCGAGGCGGTGGTCGAGCCGGGGACCGGGCGGGTGCGGGCGCTCGCCCAGAACCTGCGGTACGGATTCGACGAGGCGGACCCGGGCACGACCGCCATCAACCTCGCGGTGGACCGGCGCGACGGCGGCACCACCGGCTACCAGGCGGGATCGACGTTCAAGACGTTCACCCTCGCCGCCGCGCTGGACGCCGGAATGGGCTACGGGACCAGTTTTCGGTCGCCCGGAACCATCTCGATCAGCGGCCTGAGGAACTGCGACGGGGGCCGGATGGAACCGTGGGACGTGCGCAACGTGGGGGAGAGCTCCTCGGGGTCGCACACCATGGTCAGCGCGACGCGGGGGTCGGTGAACACCTACTTCGCCCAGCTGCAGCGGAAGGTGGGTCTGTGCGAGACGGCGACGATGGCCGAGCGCGCGGGTGTGCACCGGGCCGACGGCGAGCCGCTGGGGGTGTGGAGCTCGTTCACGCTGGGGGACCAGGAGGTCTCGCCGCTGACCCTGGCCGCCGCCTACGCCACGTTCGCCGCCCGCGGTGTGCACTGCGTCCCGGTGCCGGTCACGGCCGTGGTCGCGGGGGAGGGCCGGGAGGGCGTCGAGGTCCGGTCCGAGTGCGAGCGCAGGGTGGAGCAGCGGGTGGCCGACGGGGTGAACCGCCTCCTCCAGGAGCCGTTCGACGGCGGGACCGCGAACGGGCTGGGCATCGGCCGCCCGGCGGCGGGCAAGACGGGGACGACCGACGGGGCCGCCTACGCGTGGTTCGCGGGGTACACCCCGAACCTGGCGGCGGCGGTCGCGGTCGGCGACGTGCGCGGCGGAGAGCGGCACCCGCTCCAGGGCGTGACCATCGGCGGCCGGTACTACGGGATCGTCTACGGGGGGACGCTGCCGGGTCCGATCTGGCGGGACACGATGAGCGGGGCGACCGCGTCGCTCCCGGCGGAGGGGTTCGCGGGCTCGCCGAAGGCGTTCGGTGACCCGGACGCCGAGTCGTCCGGTGACGGCGGAGACGGCGGTGCCGGGGCCGCCGAGAGGACCGGGGCCTCCGACGAGGGTGGGACTTCTGGGCATGCTGAGCCCTCGGGGCATGCTGGAAACGCTGATTCCCCGGAGGGTGCTGGCGACGCTGAGCCCCCGGAGAGCGCTGGGGAGGCCGAGGACGACGCGGAAGCGGGAGACGCTGGAGGTGCCGAGACGTCCGAGGGCGGTCAGAGCGGCACCGGGGACGCCGACGACGCAGGTGACGAGGACGCCTCGGAGGAGGTCGGCGGTCTCGGCGGTGCTGGGGAAGCCGAGGGCGGCACACGGAGCGAGGGATCCGCCGGCGGTTGAGGCCCGGGACGACTGTGAGGACCGTGGGCGCGGTGTTCCCGGACACACGGTGCGCCGGGCGCGGCACGGGGGCCGGAGAACACGGGAACGCCGCGGCGACCTGGGATCCGGGCGTTCACCCGACGCGGTGGGCGCTCCCCGGTCGGGCAGGACCACCGGTGCGCCCGGGGTGGTGCGTGTCACTGCCAGGCAGTATGTGCCGCATAATGGTGCATAACCGACAGGGGAGCGCATGAGCGCTGAGAGTGCGGCACCGTCGCCGCAGACCCTTACACACCTGATCTGGGTAGTGCCAGCGAAGGAAGTCGTAGGAACCGTCACCGGTGGCGTGTCTCCCGCGCACCGGTACGTCTCCGGTGCGCGCCGCACGACCACCGGGACGCTCTTGGCCGCATGACCCCTCGTCACCCGACGAAGGGACAGGAATTGAGCACCGACACCACCGACACCGGCTTCTGGCAGGACGTCCTCACCCGGCTGCGCGGCTGGCGGACGGTCGACATCGTGGTCGCCGCCGTGATCGGCGTCGCCATCGGCGTCGTCTTCTGGCTGTGGAACATCGTGTGGACGGTCACCACGCCGCTGTTCGTGGGCTTCCCGCCCGGACAGGCCGTCGTCTACGGCATGTGGCTGATCTCCGGCGTGCTGGGCGGCCTCGTCATCCGCAGGCCCGGCGCCGCCCTGCTCACCTCGATCGCCGCCGCCTCCGTCTCGGCGGTGCTCGGCACCCAGTGGGGGATCATGGTGATCCTGGACGGCACCCTCCAGGGCATCCTGCCCGAACTGGTGTTCCTCGCCTTCGGCTACCGCCGCTGGGGCATGGGCGTGGCCGTGCTCGCCGCCGCCGTCGCCGGGATCTCCCCCGCCATCCGCGACAACATCACCTACAACGTCGCCTGGCCGCTGGAGTTCAAGCTCGCCTACGGCCTCATCGTCATCGCCAGCGCCGCCGTCATCGCCGGTGTCGGCGCCCGCCTCATCACCACGGCGCTCGCCCGGACCGGCGCGCTGGCCCCCTTCCCGTCGGCCAAGGGCTGACCGGGTGGGCTCCCGTACGAGGGGAGGCCCCGGCGCGCGCGTCGAACTCTCCGGGTGGGGCTGGCGCCACTCCGGTCGCCAGGCGCACGCGCTGCGCGGCGTCGACCTGGTCATCGAACCCGGCGAGCGCGTGCTGCTGCTCGGCGCCTCGGGCGCGGGCAAGTCGACCCTGCTGCACTCGCTCGCCGGGCTCACCGGCGCCGACAGCGCCATCGGCGGCGACCAGGAGGGCACGCTCCTGGTGGACGGCGCACCCGCCGACCGGCGTCGGGGCGTGGTCGGCCTGGTCAGCCAGGACCCCGAGACCCAGCTCGTGATGGCCCGGGCCGGGGACGACGTCGCGTTCGGGCTGGAGAACCTGGGCACGGACCCGGACCAGATCTGGCCGCGCGTCGACGGCGCCCTGGACGAGGTCGGCTTCCCGTACGGACGGCGCCGCTCGACCGGGGCCCTGTCCGGCGGCGAGAAGCAGCGCCTGGTCATCGCCGGGGCGCTGGCCATGCGCCCGCGCCTGCTGCTGCTCGACGAACCGACCGCCAACCTGGACCCGGCCGGCGCCGAGCTGGTGCGGGGCGTGCTCCACCGGCTCCTGGCCGAGACCGAGGCGACGCTCGTCCTGGTCGAGCACCGCGTGGCCGACGTCGTGGACCTGGTCGACCGGGTGGTCGTCCTGGAACCGGGCGGCGGGGTGATCGCCGACGGCGCACCCCAGACGGTCTTCGCGGAGCACGGCCGCGCCCTGGCCGGCCAGGGCGTGTGGATCCCCGGGAACGAGCCCGAGCCCGACCTCCGCCCCGCCCCCGGCGGCGCGACGCTGCTCGAGGCGGTCGGCGTCGCCGCGCGCACCCCGGTCGAGCTGGGCGCGCGATCGGCTCCGCCGCGCACCGTGCTGGAGGAGGTCGACCTCGCCGTCGACGCCGGGACCGCCACAGCCCTGACCGGCCCCAACGGGGCGGGCAAGTCGACGCTGCTGATGCTGCTGGCCGGACTGGGCAAGCCGTACCGGGGCGCCGTGCACCCGCGCGGCCCGCTCGCCGGGGTCGACCGGCGCCCGTTGCGGCGCTGGCCCGCGCGTCGGCTGGCACGGCACGTCGGCACGGTCTTCCAGCACGCCGAGGACCAGTTCGTCACGCCCACCGTGCGCGAGGAGCTGCTCTTCGCGCCGCTGCGGGCGGGGACGGAACGGGCGGCGGCGGACGCGTGGGTCGACGAGCTGCTGGAGCGCCTGCGGTTGACCGGGCTCGCCGACGTGCACCCCTACACCCTCTCCGGAGGGGAGAAGCGGCGGCTGTCGGTGGCCACCGCGCTCAGCTCCGGCCCCGCGCACGCGCCGGACGTCCTGACCCTGGACGAGCCGACCTTCGGCCAGGACACACGGACGTGGACGGAGCTCGTGGAGCTGCTCGGCGCGCTGCGCGCCGAGGGCCGGGCCGTCGTCATGGCCACCCACGACGCACTGCTGCTGCGGCACCTGACCGACACACGGGTACGGGTGGCCGACGGCGGCGCGGCGCCCGTGGCCGTGGCCGCCGACCGGGAAGGGGGAACCGCGTGAGCGCACGGGAGGAAGGTCCCGCTCCGACGGCGGCGGGCGATGCCATGACGCTGGACGTGCCCCGGGGCGGCGGAGCCCGGTACTGGATGACCGGGCTCAACCCCGCGGCCAAGCTCCTGGCCGCCCTGGTCCTCGCCCTGGGCCTGGTCCCCGCCGTGGACGCGGTCACCGGCGGCGCGGTGCTGGCGGCGGTCGTGCTGACCGTCCCCTTCAGCGGGATCGACCGGCGCACCCTGGTCGTCCTCGGCGGCCCCTTCCTCCTCATGGGGCTGTCCAGCGGCGCGGTCAACTACCTCTACGGCGAGCACGGGCTGGAGGGGGCGGTGGGAGCGGCCGTGCGGCTGCTGGCGATCGCCCTGCCGGGGCTGCTGGCCGCCGCGAGCAGCGACCCCACGGAGATGTCGGACGGGCTCGTGCAGAAGCTGCGGGTGCCCGAGCGGCCCGCGATGGGCGTCCTGGCGGCGTTGCGGCTGATCCCGCTGCTCGCCCACCAGTGGCGCACGATCACGCTCGCCCGCCGGGCGCGCGGGCTGGAGGCCGGGTACGACCCGCTGCGCGTGGCGTCGCTGTTCTTCGGACGGCTGTTCGCGCTGTTGGTGCGTTCGATCCGGACCGGGACGCTGCTCGCCACCGCCATGGACGCGCGCGGGTTCGGCACCGGCCCCCGGTCGTGGGCGCGGGAGAGCCGCTGGCGCCGCGCGGACACCCTGCTCCTGGTCGCCTCGGTCGCGCTGCTCGTGGCCGCCTACGCGGCGTCCTGGCGTCTGGGGACCCTGGTGCTGCTCTTCTCCTGACCCGGGTGATAGGCAGTCCGGGTACTAGGTAGTCCGAAGACTTCGTCAGCGAAGGAAGTGAGGTGGAGCTCGTGGGCGAGTTCGTGCGCGTGGAGACCGACGAGGAGCACTCCGCGGTCGCCGTGATCCGGATCGACCGGCCCAAGGCGCTCAACGCCCTGAACGCTCAGGTGACCAGGGAGATCGCCGAGGCGGCGGCCGCGGTGTCGACGGACGCGTCCGTGCGCTCCGTGGTGCTCTACGGCGGTGAGCGCGCGTTCGTGGCCGGTGCCGACATCAAGGAGATGGCGCACCTCAACCACGCCCAGATGCTGGAGTACTCGCGCGGCCTCCAGAACGCCCTGACGGCCGTGGCCCGCATCCCCAAGCCGGTCGTGGCGGCCGTGAGCGGGTACGCGCTCGGCGGCGGGTGCGAGCTGGCGCTGGCCGCGGACTTCCGGGTCGCGGGCGCCAAGGCGAAACTGGGCCTGCCGGAGATCACGCTCGGCGTCATCCCGGGGGCGGGCGGCACGCAGCGGCTGCCGCGCCTGGTCGGCCCGGCCAGGGCCAAGGACCTGATCTTCACCGGCCGCCACGTGCGCGCCCAGGAGGCGCTGGAGATCGGGCTGGTGGACGAGGTCGTCGCGGACGACGAGGTCTACGCGGCGGCCGTGGCCAAGGTCGCGCGGTTCGCCGAGGGCCCGGCGGTCGCGCTGGCCGCCGCCAAGGAGACCGTCGACCGGGGGCTGGAGACCGACCTCGACAGCGGCCTGGAGATCGAGCGCCTGCACTTCGCCGGGCTGTTCGCCACCGAGGACCAGAAGACCGGCATGCGCAGCTTCATCGAGCGGGGTCCGGGCAAGGCCGAGTTCTCGGGTCGTTGACGGACTGCTCACACTCCCCGCGGAGCGGCGGCGGCCGGATCGCGTGTCCGGCCCCGCCGCTCCGGCCGGGGCGCGGGTTCCCGGACACGATTCGGCGGAACCAGACGCCCGGATCTTCCGTCATACTCGAGGTGGTCCCTTCCGACGGCGGACGGATCGCCGGAACCCCAGAGCCTGGCGGTAGCGACACAACCACACGGGCCCGGGACGGGGCCCACGAGCCAACGACGACCCATCCCCCGGACGATAGGCTGGCCGGGGTGGAATGCGGTCTTTTGAGGGGATGAGTTCTCGATGGCAATGTCGGCAGGTTTCCCCACGGGTGAGGAGCTGCCGGAGCGCATCGGCCACTACGTGATCCGTCGCCGCATCGGGCAGGGCGGCATGGGCGTGGTGTACCAGGCCGAGGACCCCCGGACCGAGCAGTTCGTCGCGGTGAAGGTCCTCAAGCCGGAGGTCGCGGGCGACCACATCGCGCGGGCGCGGCTCGCGCGCGAGGTCGAGACCATGCGCCGCGTGCAGAGCCCCAACGTGGCCGAGGTCATCGACGCCGACACCCAGGCCGAGCTCCCGTGGGTCGTCACCGAGTACATCCCCGGGCCCACACTGGACGCGACCGTCACCGACCACGGCCCCCTGCGCGGCCGGGCGCTGACGCGCTTCGTCACCGGGCTGGCCCGGGCGATCAAGGACATCCACGCCGTGGACGTGATCCACCGGGACCTCAAGCCCGGCAACGTGATCATCTCCAACGGCGAGCCGATCGTCATCGACTTCGGCATCGCGCACGCGGTGGACGGCGCCAAGCTCACGCAGACCGGCACCTTCGTCGGCACACCCAGCTACCTGTCGCCCGAGGTCATCGAGGGGACGGACCTCGGTCCGGCCACCGACATCCACGCCTGGGGCGGGACGGTCGCCTTCGCCTCCACGGGCCGCCCGCCCTACGGCGCGGGAAGCTTCGAGGTCATCTTCTTCCGGATCCTCAACGGCGAGATCGACATGGACGGGATGCACGAGGCGCTGCGGCCGCTGGTCAACGCCGCCGTCTCCCGCGACATGGCCCGCCGTCCCAGCGCCGCCGACCTGGTCGCCGAGACCGGCCGCCTCAACCTCGACCTGCCCTGGACGGAGGACGCGGGCGCGGGAGCCAGCGGTCTGACCGGGAACCACACCGTGTACGGCGCCGCCGACGGCTTCGGGACCGACGCCGGGGGGCGGAGCGCGGGCGGCGGGAGCGGGCTCGGCGGAGCCGCGGCGGCCGGTGCGGCGGCCGGAGGAGCCGCCGGATACCTCGCCAACCGGGGGGCCCAGGGGGACGGAGGCTGGAACCCCTCGCACACGGCGGGCGGCGCCGACCCGTCGTCCACCGCCGGCTCCTGGACCGAGCCCGTCGCGCCCGCGCGCGGGGACGACGGGGACGCCACGGACGACCTGTCCGGACCGGCCTCGTCGGTCCGGGGCGCGGACGAGCGGGCGGCGCACGCCTCCGGCGGACTCCAGGGCACGCAGCGGATCCGGCCGGACGAGCTTCCCGAACGCGGTGACACACAGGGCACGCAGATGATGGACCCCGTGGCCGGTGATCCGCAGGGGACGATGATGATGAGCCCCCAGGAGCCGGCCGACAACCGCACGAGCACCTACGAGGCGCCGCCGAGCGACGCGCCCCAGACGCAGTTCTTCAACACGCCGCTGCACAAGGGCGACTTCGGCGACATCCTCACCCCGGTCGACCGGGACGGGCGCTCGCACGGGCAGACGCAGGAGTTCGGCGACGACTACGACGACGGGTACGAGGAGGAGCGCGGCGGTCTGCTGGGCCGGTTCCGGAGCGGTCGGACCGACCGCCTGGGCGACTACTTCCGCGGCGGCGAGGCGGACGAGGACGACGACGGGTACGAGGACGACTACGAGCACCCCGGGTGGCGGATGCACCCGCTGACGCTCATCCCGCTCATGGTCGCGTTGGCCGGTGTCGCCCTGTGGTTCCCGTGGTTCGGTTTCGCGCTCGGCGTCGTGGTGATCTCGGTCCTGTCCGCGCTGGACGTGGTCAAGGCCGAGCACGCGCGGCGGCTCCAGACGCGGGGCCCGCGCGACTCCGACACGATGGTGGTGGCGCTGAGCTTCCCCTGGGCCCTCGGGCGGATGCTGTTGCGGACGCTCGGGTTCTCGCTGATCTACCTGGTCGGCGGGATCCTGGTCGGGATGGTGTACGCGCAGTTCGTGGAGACCGGCAACCAGGGGGCGAACTGGACGGGCGCCTTCGCGATCTTCGTGATGGTGCTGCTCGCCTACATCATGCCGAGCGGCCGCGAGGCGCGGCACCAGGCGGTCTGGCTGGTGCGGCGGGTCCACTTCCGCAACATCTACCTCTACATCGGCGTGGTCGTCGCGACGGTCCTGCTGATGATGCTCATCCTGTCCATCGGGCTGACCGCGGCCCCGAGCTGGGCGCCGCTCGGCGGTCCCTCGGACTGGTTCTCCTAGACGCGACGCGTTCCCGGCGCGGACGCGCCACGGACGCCCTTCTCCCGGTCCGGGGAGGAGGGCGTCGCCGTATCGGGCGCGGTGCCGGGGAGGGCGTGCCGGGCGCCGCGGAGGCGCCCGCCTATGGTGGAGGGAGGGGGACGGGACACCAGTCCACGCGAGGCGAGTAGCCAGGTGGAGCCGTGGTCTTCCGGGACCCCGGGCCCCGCGCCCCGGGGTGGGTGAGGTATTCCTAAGTTGGTTCCGGGGGTCGCGGGTTGGTTGTGAAGCTACTAGCCAGTAACATCTGGGTATCAGGACACCGCGGGACGGGGTTGACGTGAACTTCGACCCGCCGTCGGATGACCGAACGGCATTCGGCATTGTTGGCAGTACGGGGCGCGCCAGCGTCCGCTCCGCCGCACGGCGGATCATGGAGTGCAGGGAGGTCGGCCACCGGCCATGAATATTGTCGTTTTGGTCAAGCAGGTCCCGGACACGGCGACCGAACGGAAGCTCAACGCCGATGACAGGACGCTCGACCGAGCAGCGTCCGACGGCGTCATCAACGAGCTCGACGAGTACGCCATCGAAGAGGCGCTCCTGCTCAAGGAGAAGCACGGCGGCGAGGTCACCATCCTGACGATGGGCCCCGACCAGGCCACGGACTCCATCCGCAAGGCCCTGTCCATGGGCGCGGACAAGGCCGTCTTCGTCAACGACGACGCGCTCCACGGCTCGGACGCGCTCCAGACCGCCTACGCGCTCGCGCAGGCCCTGGGCACCGTCGAGTACGACCTGGTCGTCCTCGGCTCCGAGTCCACCGACGCGCGCACCGGCGTCGTCGGCGCCGCGCTGGCCGAGTACCTCGGCCTGCCGCAGCTCACGCTCGCGGGCAAGGTCGACATCGACGGCGGTGCGATCACGATCCAGCGCCAGACCGACTACGGCTACGACGTCGTCGAGGCCCAGCTCCCGGCGGTCGTCTCCGTGGTCGAGAAGATCAACGAGCCGCGGTACCCGTCCTTCAAGCTCATCATGCAGGCGAAGAAGAAGCCGGTCGACAAGAAGTCCGCCGCGGATGCGGGCATCGACACCGGCAAGGTCGGCCTGGCGAACGCCACCACCGAGACCGTCGACTTCGCCGCCGCGCCGCCGCGCGCCGCTGGCACGGTCGTCAAGGACGAGGGCGACGGCGGCGTGAAGATCGCCGACTTCCTCGCCGAGAAGAAGTTCGTGTAGGCGCAGGCGAGAGACTCAGGAAGGTTCAAGGATTATGGCTGAGGTCCTCGTCCTCGTCGACCACGTCGACGGACAGGTCAAGAAGGTCACCACCGAGCTGCTGACCGCGGCGCGCCGCATCGGCGAGCCCGCCGCGGTGTGGGTCGGCGACGGTGTGGAGTCGGGCAGGGCCGCGCTGGCCGAGTTCGGCGCCGAGAAGGTGTACGTGGCTCCGGCCGAGCTCGACGACTACGTCGTCGCGCCCAAGGCCGAGCTGCTCGCGAAGCTGGCGCAGGACAAGTCCGCCGCCGCGATCCTGCTCTCGGCCACCGCCGAGAACAAGGAGATCGCCGGTCGGACCGCCGTGAAGCTGGGTTCCGGCGTGCTCACGGACGTCGTGGACGTCAACGCCGAGCTGGTGGCCGAGCACAGCATCTTCGGCGGCGCCACGGTCACGCACGCCCGCGTCACGACCGGTGTCCCGGTCATCGCGGTCCGCCCGAACTCCGTCCCGGCCGAGGCCGCCGCCGGCGCCGCCGCCGAGGAGACGGTGTCCGTGGAGCTGTCCGACGCCGCCAGGACCGCCAGGGTCGTCGAGCGCGTCGTGCAGGAGAAGGGCGCGCGTCCGGAGCTCACCGAGGCCGCGATCGTGGTCTCCGGTGGCCGCGGTGTGGGTTCGGAGGACTTCTCCGTGGTGGAGAACCTGGCCGACTCGCTCGGCGCCGCCGTGGGCGCGTCCCGCGCGGCCGTCGACTCGGGCTGGTACCCGAACCAGTTCCAGGTGGGCCAGACCGGTAAGACGGTCAGCCCGAACCTGTACATCGCGCTGGGCATCTCCGGTGCCATCCAGCACCGCGCCGGTATGCAGACCTCGAAGAACATCGTCGCGGTCAACAAGGACCCCGAGGCGCCGATCTTCGAGCTCGCCGACTACGGCGTCGTGGGCGACCTGCACACGGTCGCGCCGCAGCTGACCGAGGAGATCAACAAGCGCAAGTAGTTCGCGCGCGGTTCCCGAACGCCCGGCCAGGGGGGAGTGCCCCGGCCGGGCGTTCGTGTGTGCGGGGAGAGGAGAGGGGCGGGAGGGTCGTCGTCGGCCGCTCCGCCGTGACCCCCGCCGCGCGGCACGGCGGCGATCGTCCGACACCTGCCGCACCCGCGCGTCCCGTACCGCCTGCCCAAGGGGTGGGAGCACCGCGTTTCCCCTGGTCGCGGTCCGGGTACAGGAGGCAGCCACCGGCTCTGACCGGGGGAGGGGCGATGGCGACAGGGATCCGCGCCGGGCGGCGCACCGTCGAGGTGGGCAGACCGGACAAGGAACTGTTCGGGGCGGGCGGCCCCACGAAGGAGGACCTGGCCGCGTACTACGCGCGCGTCGCTCCGCTGATGCTGCCGCTGGTGCGCGGCCGTCCGGTCACGCTGGAACGCTACCCCGACGGCATCGGCGAGGAGGGCTTCTTCGTCAAACACCCGTCCACCCCGGACTGGGTGCGGTCCGTGGCGGTCGACTCCGGCACGATGATGGTCTGCGACGACGCCGCCGCGCTGGTGTGGTGCGCCGACCAGGCGGCGATCACCCTGCACACGTGGTCGTCCCGGGAGCCGGACCTGGGATACCCGGACCGGATGGTGCTCGACTTCGACCCGCCGGGGGAGGGGGAGGAGGCCTTCGCGGCGTGCCGCGCCGCCGCGTGGGACGCGCGCGAGGTGCTGGAGGACCTCGGCCTGGTGGCGTACGTGATGACCACCGGTTCGCGGGGGTTGCACATCCACGCGCCGCTCCGGCCGGAGGTCGCGGACCAGGAGGTCCGCGAGCTGGCGCGGGCGATCGCGGACCGGGTGGCGCGGCGGCGTCCGGACGAGCTGACGACGAAGGTGCGCAAGAAGGCGCGCGCGGGGCGGTTGTTCGTCGACTTCCTGCGCAACGGCCGCGACCAACTGGCGGTCGCCCCCTACTCCGTGCGCGCCAGACCGGGGGCGCCGGTCGCCACGCCGGTCACGTGGGAGGAGCTGGACGGACTGGCCTCGGCCCGGGACTTCACCATCGACCTGAGGCGGGAGGCGTGCCCGTTCGCGGGGATGTGGCGGCACGCGCGGTCGCCGAGGAAGGCGCTGCGCAGACTGGGGTGACCGTTCCGCCGTGTCGGCCGTCCCCGCCCGGGTGGCCGCGGGCTGACGCGGTGGGACCGAGGAGGCGGTCCCGCCTCACCGCCTGCGCAGGACCAGGAGCAGGTTCCACGTGACGATCTCGCGCAGGAGGGGCACGCGGAGGACCGGCTTCGTCCAGGTCGGCAGGTAGCGCGGGCGGATGTCGACGACGTCCGCGTCGGCGCGTCCGCGGGTCCAGTCGAGCATCTCCTTGGCGTACGCGGCGTACATCGAGCGCCCGAAGTCGTTCTTGGGCCGCCGTCCGTGCCTGCGCGCGAACCGCTCGGCGGCGTAGGAACCGCCCAGGTAGTGCCAGGGGGAGGTCTCGTGGCCGCCCCACGGGGACAGCCAGAGGGTGTACGACAGGTACACGAGTCCGCCGGGCCGCGTCACGCGGACCATCTCGTCGGCCATGCGGACCCGGTCGGGGACGTGTTCGAGGACGTTGGAGGAGAAGCACACGTCCACCGAACCGTCGCGCAGCGGCAGGGCGAGCGCGCTGCCCTGCACGCCGTGGGTGTCGGCCTCGCGCCCGTGCAGCCGCATCTCGTGCGCGTCGGCGTCCACGCACAGGCACCGCGCCCCGGCGGCGCGCAGTTCGTCGGCGAAGTAGCCGGGCCCGCCCCCGACGTCGACCACGAGCCGCCCGTCCAGCGGCGTGTACGAGCGCAGTTGGGCGACGGTGTCGCGGGCCAGCAGCCCGTAGAAGTACGCCGGGTCGCTCTGTTCCTTGCGGAAGGCCGAGAACAGGGTGGCGGACCGGCCGAGCGTGGCGCGGAAGGGGACCGTGCCGTCGGGGCGGGCCATCATCCGGAGGCCGTCCCGTCCATGGTGATGAAGTGGCGCAGGTGCCGCCAGTGGTCGCCGCCCCAGTACTCGTCGGAGGCGACGATCCGGCCGCCGGGCACCTGGGCGGCCACGCGGTCGGTGCTGAGCGTGTGCATGCGCATCGGCGCCGGATACCGCAGGATCACGCGCTGGGCCAGGCGGATGAGCGGGAACGGGGCGTACCGGAAGACCATCCCCTTGAACGTGCGGCGCTCGGACTCGGGCGCCCCGATCACCATGGCCCCGCCGGGCCGCACGACGCGGGCGAACTCGCGCAGGTAGCCGTCGGCCAGGTCGGGCGGCAGGTGCTGGAGGACGAGGTCGGTGTAGACGAGGTCGAAGGAGTCGTCGTCGAAGGCCGACAGGTCGGGCCGCTCGTTGAGCTGGAAGGCGATCCGCCCCCCGGAACGGTCGAGCCGCCGCGCCTCGGCGAGCATGGGCGCGGAGATGTCCACGCCGACGACCCGGTCGAAGTGCGCGGCCAGCGCGTTGGACAGCCGCCCCGCGCCGCAGCCGAAGTCCAGGACACGACCGCTGTCCGGATGGATGCCCAGTTCGCGAAGGCGGTCCAGGGCCGGGTCGATCTCGGCCGCGCCCGAGGCGAGGAACTCGTCGTCGTCCCATCCCCCGTCGCGCTTGGCCGGATCCACGCACACCGCCCACAGCGGCTCGGCGGAACCCAGCCGGGTCCAGTCGCGGCGGACCTGTTCGAGCCCCACCGACATCACCCCCACGGTGCTCTGCTCCCGGGCCGCACCGGATGGATCGTGTTCCTGTTCCTGAGGTGCAGGTCGTCCTGGTCTGATGCGGCGTTCGAGAGAAAAAGTGGAACGTGTTGTATTCTGGCACCCCTTTCGTGGGTTGGCCAATCCGGGCCGGGAGGACGTCCATGCCGCCTGTATCCCCCACCTCCGGCGAGGAGAGCACCGCGGAGGCGCCGCACGCGGACCCCAGCGTACGCGGGGAGGAACGGGAACCCGGGCGGCGGCCCACCACCGCCGCGGTCGGCGGACTCGCGCGCGACCGCGTGGTCCTGGCCGCCGCCGCGGTCATCGCGGTCGCCGCAGCTCTCCGGATCCTCGTGCTCGACGCCTCCTACTTCGTCGAGGACGACTACCTCTTCTTCGCCGCCGCGCACACCTCCGACCTCACCCCCGAGTACCTCCTCGAGCTGCACAAGGGCCACTTCATGCCCGGGGCGATGTTCCTCGTCTACCTCCAGACCTCCTTCTGGCCCTTCGACTGGTGGGTCAGCGCGGGCGTCATGCTCGCGCTCCAGACGCTCTCCCTCGTGGTCTTCCTCCGGTCACTGTGGGAGCTGTTCGGCCGGCGGTGGGCCCTGCTCGTCCCGCTGACCGTGCTCGCGCTGGCCCCGCTGACCGTCCCCGTGCTGGGGTGGTGGGCGGCCGCGCTCAACGCCGTCCCGCTCCAGTTGGCGACGGCGCTCGCCCTGGTGTGGACCGTGCGGTACGTGCGCACCGGCGACCAGCGCGCGGGATGGTTCGCGGGCGGGTCGGTGGTGTTCGGCATGCTGTTCGCCGTCAAGGGGATGTTCCTGCCGCCGCTGCTCCTGGCCGTGGCCGTCGCCTACCTGTACCCCGGGAGCCTGCCGGACGCCGTCCGGCACGCCTGGCGCACGCACCGCGCCTTCTGGGGCGCCACGGCGGGCCTGTTCGCCGGATACGCGCTGCTGTACCTGGGGCGGATGCGCGCGAGCGACACCGGGGAGGGCGCGGGCGTCCCCGAGGGCGAGCCCGCGTTCGCGATGCTGCGCGGCCTGCTCACCGAGGTCTTCCCGGTCGGCGCGCTCGGCGGTCCGCTGGAGTGGGGCCCGCTCACCCCGGCCGGAGGGCTCGTCGACCCGGACGGTTGGATCGTGCTGGGCTCCTGGGCGGTCCTCGCGGGGGTCGTCCTGGGGAGCCTGTGGTGGCGGCGCCGCGCCTGGCGGGCGTGGGCCCTGCTGCTCGGCTACCTGCTGTGCGCCGACATCGTCCCGACGATCATCGCGCGCGGCCGCTTCCAGGACGTGGCCGCCTCCGACCCCCGGTACGTCGCCGACGCCGCGCTCGTGTTCGCGCTGTGCCTGGCCCTGGCCTACCTGCCCACCCGTGAGGAACGCGACCGCGCCGCCGAGGGGCCGGACGCCCCGCCGCACCCCTACCGCGCCCGCCCCGGACGGGCGGCCCGGGTGTCGGCGGTCCTCGCGACGGTGGTGTACGCGGTCGCCGCCGGGTACTCCACGCACGCCTACGCCGGGACGCTCAACGGCGACCGCCTGCAGTGGTACCTGGACACGGTGCGCAACTCCATGGCGGCCGTGCCGGAGGAGGGCGGCCTGTACTCGCGGCCCGTGCCGTCGGACATCGTCCTGGAGTGGAACGGGTCCCGCAGGCTCAGCTCCTGGGTGCTGGCGCCGCTGGCGCCGCCCGACGTGGCCGAGCGCATGCGGGCCCCCGAGCAGTCCGACACCGCCTACGTGTTCAACGACGCCGGCTACCTGGTCAACGCCCGCCCCGGCGAGGGCGGATACGTCTTCGGGCCGGGAGCGGCCGACACGTGCATCCAGACCTGGGGAGGGAGCCTGTCGTGGCCGGTGCGGGTCTACGGCGGCGTCCAGCAGGTGGTCACCATCGGCTACACGGCCGAGGAGGACACCGAGGCGGAGCTGCTGCTCGGCGACGCCTGGCTCGAACTCGACCTGCCCGCGGCCGAGAGCGGCGCCAACTGGTACGTCCCCGTGGCCTCGCCCGGGGAGCGCCTGACCCTGCACACCGACCCCGAGGAGCTGTGCGTGACCTGGGTGTCGGTGGGGGAGATGGCGCCGTCGGTCGAGGGCAACCCCTGGGAGGCGGAGTAGTCCGGGCGCCGCCAGGGTGCCGTACGACGAGGCGGGCACAGTGCCCCTAGCGCACGAACCTCGGCGCGCTCCTGCGCGACCACCGGCGGCTGGGCTCCTCCACCCACCGGAACGTCGCCCAGGCCAGGAGCACCGTCACGAGCGTCACCGGCACCGCGTCCAGCCAGAAGGAGCCGGTGAAGATCTCCTGCCCGGTGAAGTCCCGCCACAGGTACAGCACCATGAACTGCCACAGGAACACCCCGTAGGAGACCCGGGCGAGGAACTGGCAGACCCGGTGCCGCAGCAGCGAGTCCATCCACCGGCCGCCGGTCCACGCGCGCGCGTCGCGCAGCCGGGCCGGAGCCCCGGTCGGCCTGGGCGCCAGCGCCGCGGGGGCGAGGACGAAGAAGGCGAACCCGATCCCCGTCGCCGAGTTCAGGGCCGAACTCCAGACGTCGCCCGCGCCGATGAACCGCCCGCCGGCCGCCGGGGTGGCGTTGAGGACGTAGAACGCCCCCGCCACCAGCCAGCACACCCCCGGCGAGGCGGCGACGGTCCGGCAGAACCGCCGCACGGGGCCGTCCGGGCCGCTTTCGCGCCAGGCCCACTCCGACAGCACCGCCAGCCCCATCCCGGCGGCGAAGAGCCCCAGCGCACGCGGCAGCCAGGCGTGCATGTACTCGCGCGCCTCCGGATAGAACTGCGGCACCAGCGCCCCGAACGCGAGCGCCGTCATCAGGGCCAGCCCGACCATCAGGCGCCGACCGCGCGCGTCGACCGTCCGGCCGCGCCGGGCCCACAGTGACAGGGCGAGCGCGATCACCGGCAGCAGCAGGTAGAAGCTGACCTCGACCGACAGGCTCCACATCTGGCCGAGGCCGTAGGGGCCGGTGCCCAGCCACGGCGGGTCCGTGTCGAAGGGGAAGGTCAGCGTCAGGACCTCGCCCCAGTACAGGAGCGACCCGAGCTCCTCCCGCGAGTAGACCAGCAGCGCCGTCACCGCCACCACCCAGTAGGCGGGGAACACGCGGACCGCGCGCCGCCACAGGTACGGGCGGGTCCGCGGCCCGCGGACGCCGTCCAGCACCGCGCGGGCCCAGGGCCGGTACAGCAGCACCCCGGAGAGGGCGAAGAAGAGCGGGACGGCCAGGTCCATGGAGGCCAGCAGCCCGCCGCGGACCCCGGGGGCGAGCGCGTCGCCGGTCTCGGTGGCCACGTGGAACAGGAGCACCATCACGGCGGCCACGGCGCGGATGCCGTCGAGGGTCTCGTGGCGGCCGTCGACCTGGGGCAGCACGAGCGGGGGGTCGACGGTCCGGGTGGCGGTGCGCGCGCCCCCCGAGGGGGACCCGGCGGGGTCCTCGGGCGCGGTGGGAGTGGGCGCCATAGGGCCTTCCAGAGCGGGAGTCCGTTGAAACGCGATGCACTAGAACGTGTTATAAAAATTCAGACACGCCCTGGTGACGTTGTTCACTACTGGGCAGTACTCTACCTGGAACTGAAGCTAGTTCCAGTCTGCTTTCGGATCCTGACTCTCATCCGCCCAGGAGGGCACATGCGCCGTATCGCCGCGGTCGTTCTCATCGCGCTGGGGGTCTTCTGTCTCGCCATGGCCCCCATGATGCGCACATGGCTGGCGAACTCCCTGATGAGGACTCCGCTGGACTACTACAGCCAAACCGTCAACGTCGGGGAGGTCGACTACTTCAACATCGAGGACGTCGAGTCCGTCGAGAACGCCACCGTCGAGGCCCACGCCACCATCCGCGCGGACGTCGCCTCCAGCACGGACGAGACGGTCGTCTGGGACCAGTTCACCTGGATCAGGGACGACGACCGCGACTTCGGGATCTCCTCCAGCAGCCGCCGCGCCGGACACGACCGGGTCACCGGCGAGGCCGTCGACTGCTGCGACGCGATGATCAACGAGGAGCCGGTCGTCCAGGCGGGCCAGCTCTGGAAGTTCCCCTTCATGACGGAGCAGCGGGACTACGACTTCTTCGAGACCACCGTCCAGGAGGTCGTCCCCATGGAGTTCGACGGCGTCGAGGAGGTGGAGGGCGTCGAGGCCTACCGGTTCGTCCAGACCGTCGAGCCCACCGCCGTCGGCGAGCGCACCATCCCGCGCTCGGTCGCCGGTCTGGAGGGCGACGGCGACGTCACCGGCGACGAGGTCTTCTCCATCACCCGCACCTACTGGGTCGAGCCGACGACGGGCACCCCCCTCAACATCGTCGAGGACCAGCACCGCGCCGTCGTCGTCGACGGCGAGGAGGTCCTCGTGCTGCTCAGCGGCGAGCTCGCGTTCGACCAGGCGAGCATCGACGGCAAGATCGAGTCGACCGAAAGCGGCCGCACCATCCTGCCGCTGCTGCGCACCACGCTGCCGATCGGCGGCGTCATCCTCGGACTCGGCCTCGTCGCCATCGCCGCCGTCCTGCTCGCCACCGGGCGCCGCGGTACGGACACCGGCCTCCGCAGCGCGAACGTCGGCTGAATCCCCGTGTCCGCCCCACCCGTCAGCGGCGTTCCCGGCGGCCCGGACCGCGGGGAACGCCGCTGCCCACCCGTCACCCTCCACCGCCCAGCGGTCGCTGCGCGATGGGGTGGGGCACCCTCAACCGCCGCCTCCGGCGCGGTGACCCCAGAGGTTCGCCATGGTGACTGAACGGGCCCGGGAGCCGCTGCCGGGAACGGGGGAACGGGCTCGGAGGAGCGGCCTCGCGGTCGCCCTCCTCCGGGCCTGCCGTCCCCGGCAGTGGCTGAAGAACCTGCTGGTGTTCGCCGCGCCCGGCGCCGCCGGCGCCCTCGACGAGCCCCGGGCCCTCCTCGTGTGCACGGGCCTGTTCGCGCTCTTCTGCCTGGCGGCCGGCGGCACCTACCTGCTCAACGACGTCCACGACGCCCCCGCGGACCGCGCCCACGTCCGCAAACGCCACCGCCCCGTCGCCTCCGGCGCCCTGCCCGTCCCCGTGGCCGTCGCCGCAGGGATCCTCTTCGGCGTCGCCGCGCCGCTGGCCTCCCTGGCCCTGGGCGACCTCCGCGTGACCGGACTGATCGCCGGGTACGTCGTCCTCACCCTCGTCTACACCCGCCACCTGCGCGACGTCGTCCTGTGCGACCTGGTCGTGGTCGCTGGATGCCACGTCCTGCGCGCCGTCGCAGGGGGCGTCGCGGTCGGCGTTCCGCTGACCTCCTGGTTCGTGCTCGTCCTCTCCCTGGGCGCGCTGCTGGTGGTGGTGGGCAAACGCGAGGCCGAACTGCGCGCCGCGGGGCCCGGCACACCCGTCCGCCGTACCCTGTGCGGGTACACCAGGAGCTACCTCACCCAGACCCGCACCATGGCCTCGGGCGCGATGATCGTCACCTACTTCCTGTGGGCGCTGGAGCCGGGCGACAGCACGCTCTGGCACACGCTGAGCATCGTTCCGTTCGTCATGTTCGTCCTGCGCTACAACCTGCTCGTCGACCGGGGCGTCGGCGAGGAACCCGAGGAGATCGCCCTGCGCGACCGTCCGATCCAACTCACGCTCGTCACGCTCGTGGCCCTCGTCGCCGCCGGGATCCATCTGTGAACCCGCCGACCCTGCTCACCGGCTGGGGCCGCACCGCGCCGACCGCCGCGCGCGTGGTCCGGCCCCGCAGCGCCCGGCAGGCCGCCGACGCACTCGCCAGCGCGGGTCCGCGCGGGGTGGTCGCCCGGGGCCTCGGCCGCTCCTACGGAGACGCCGCCCAGACCGCGGGCGGCCTCGTCCTGGACTGCACCGGACTCACCGGCCCCCTGCGCCTGGACCCCGCACGCGGCGAGGTCACCGCCCCCGCCGGCACGAGTATGGGACGGCTCATCGACCACCTTCTGCCCCGCGGCCACTTCGTGCCCGTCACCCCCGGCACCCGCCACGTCACCCTCGGCGGGGCGATCGCCGCCGACGTGCACGGCAAGAACCACCACGTCGCGTCCTCCCTGGGCGCGCACCTGCGCGCCCTCACCCTCGTCACCCCCGACGGCCGCGTGCGCGCTCTCACTCCGGACGGGGACGACGCCGACCTGTTCTGGGCGACCGTCGGCGGCATGGGGCTGACCGGGGTGGTCACCGAGGCGACCCTCGCCGTCCGCCCCGTCGCGACCGCGCACGTCCGCGTGGACACCGACCGCACCGGCGGGCTCGACGCGACGCTCGACCTCATGGCGCGCGCCGAGCACCCCTACACCGTGTGCTGGCTGGACCTGCTCGCCCGGGGCTCGGCGACCGGACGGGGCGTCCTCACCCGGGCCGACCACGCGCGCGTCGCGGACCTGCCGCGTCCGCTGCGCCGCGCCCCCCTGAGCCACCGGCCCGCGGCGCCCCTGGCGGCGCCGGCCTGGGCACCCCCTCGTCTCCTCAACCGCTGGTCCGTCGGCGCCTTCAACGCCGCCTACCACGCCGCCGCGCCCGAGCGCCGCCGCGGCCGGGTCCAGCCGCTGACCTCCTTCTTCCACCCGCTCGACGCCGTGCGCGGCTGGAACCGGATCTACGGACCGCGCGGCCTGGTCCAGTACCAGTTCGTCGTGCCGTTCGGGGCCGAGGACGCCCTCACCGACATCGTGACCGGCCTTTCCGGGGCCGGCGCGCCGTCCTTCCTCGCGGTCCTCAAACGTATGGGCGACCCGACCCCCGCGCCGCTCTCCTTCCCGCGCCCGGGGTGGAGTCTGGCCCTGGACCTGCCCGCCGACCTGCCCGGCCTCGGGCGGCTGCTCCGCGGGTTCGACGAACGCCTGCTGGAGGCGGGCGGCCGCCTGTACCTGGCCAAGGACAGCCGCGCCAGCGCCGAGACCGTGCACGCCATGTACCCCGGCCTGCCCGCGTGGCGGCGGACCCGGGACCGGGTCGACCCCGACGGCGTGCTCGTCTCCGACCTGGCCCGCCGCCTGCGCCTGGTCTGACGGCGGCTCCGAACACGAGAGGAACTCCATGCGCGACCCGGTGGGAACCGTGCGCTCCGTGCTGCTGCTCGGCGGTCGCAGCGACATCGGCCTGGCCGTGGTGGAACGGCTGGTCCGGGACGGCGCGCGGGAGGTGGTGCTCGCGGCACGGGGCGGGGTGGACGTCCCGCCGAGCGTGCTCACGGCGCTCGGGGCCACCGTGCACACGGTGGACTTCGACGCCGCCCTCCCCGACACCCACACCGCGACCGTCGACCGCGCGGTGGAGCTGGTCGGCGACCTGGACGTGGTCGTGGACGCGTTCGGCGTCCTGGGCGACCAGGCCGAGTACGAGGCGGATCCGGCGTCGGCCGCCCGCGCGGCCGCGGTCAACTACACGGGGCACGTGTCCGTCGGTCTCGCCGTGGCCGCACGGCTGCGCGCCCAGGGCCACGGCGCCCTGGTCGTGCTCTCGTCCGTGGCCGGGGTGCGCGTGCGCCGGTTCAACTTCGTGTACGGGTCGGCCAAGGCCGGGCTGGACGGCTTCGCCCAGGGGCTGGCCGACTCCCTGCACGGCACCGGCGCGCGCGTGCTGGTGGTACGACCGGGATACGTGCCGACGCGGATGTCCGCGCACGTGGATCCCGCGCCCTTCCCGGCCACGCCCGGCCAGGTGGCCGACGCGGTCGCGCGCGGTCTGCGTTCCGGGGCCACCACCGTGTGGTCTCCGCGTGTGCTGGGTCCGGTGTTCGCGGTGATGCGCGTCCTTCCCCGGTCGGTGTGGCGGCGCCTGAGCCGCTGACCGGGCGCCCGACCCCGTCCCGCGGGGTCCCGGGCGTCCGAGCGGCGGCACGGGCACCCGGGACCGGCGGTCACACGGCCGCGCCGTCGGGCTCGCCCACCCGGGCGGCGGTCAGCCGGTAGAAGGACAGCGGGGCCAGGCACGAGAGCATCACGACGGCGGGCACGAGCGTGCTTCCGACGAGCATGCCGCGCAGCGCCTCGTCGCTCTGGCGCACCACCTCGTCCGCGCCCGACTCCACGTACCCGCTCACCGCCAGGGACAGCGACAGCAGTCCCGTGCCCACGGACTGCGCCATGGCCTCACCGGACGTCCAGAGCCCGGCGAGGACGCCGCCCTGGCGCCGCCCCGCGTCGTCCGCGGAGGCCAGGCAGTCCGCCAGCATCGACGCCGGCAGCAGGGTGGTGCCGGACAGGCCGATGCCGACCAGCACGGACGACAGGACCGCTCCCGGCACTCCCCAGAGCGGGATGAGGAGCAGCCCGAGCCCTCCGAGCGCGAACACCGCGGCCGACCACCCGGCCGCGCCCCGCTTGTCGATCCGCACCGACAGCCGCTTCCAGAGCGGGGCCGAGGCCATCAGCGGCACGAGCACGCACACCATGAGGATGCTGGTGTACGCCGGTTCGCCCATGACGTTGGCGGTCACGTAGGGCACGCCCGCCACCATCGTTCCGCCCGCGACCGACATGAGCAGGAAGGCGGGGAACAGCACGCGGAAGTGCCGGTGCGCGAACGCGACGCGGAGTTGGGGCAGGAGCCCCTCGGAGCGGTGGACGTGGGCCGGTCTCGGCGCCCGGCGCGTGCCCACGACGGCGCTGAGCATGGACGCCAGGAGCAGGGCGCCCATCACCAGGCCCATGGCCCGGTACCCCGTGGCGTCGTCGCCGAAGGACGACTGGATGACCGGCGCGGCCGCCCCGCCGAGCAGCAGCGCGAGCCCCACGAAGGCGGTCCGCCACGCGTTGAACGTGGACCGCTCGTGGTAGTCGTCGGTGATCTCCCCCGGCATCGCGGTGTACGGCACCTGGAACATCGACGCGGCCAGGGCGGCCGCGACGAAGAGCAGCGCCACGTAGGCGGCAGCCGCGTCGCCCTGGAGCGGAGGGCCCGCGAACACGGCCGCGAACAGGACCGGCAGGGTCAGCGCACCCGCGAGCATCCAGGGGCGGCGGGGGCCCCAGGAGGAGCGTGTCCGATCTGACCAGACGCCGATGTACGGACTGACCAGGAGGTCCACCAGCTTGGGGAGGAGGACCACGGCCCCCGCCAGCGCGGGGCTCACCGCGAGGGAGTCGGTCAGATAGATCAGCAGCAGCAGGCCCGGCACGGTGTTGAACACGCTGGTGGCCACGGCGCCGCTGCCGTACCAGACGTGCACCGACCGGGGCAGGGCGAGGGTCACGCCGGGCCGTTCGACGGGGCCTCGACGTGGGCCACCGGGTCGACGTCGTGCGCCACCGGGCAGCTCGCGGGGAACGTGCCGATCCGGTTGACGTCGTAGCCCCCGGGGTAGCTGCGCACGTTCGGGTTGTCGTCGGCCCACAGCGGTTCCTCGCGCGGCTTCATCCGGCGCACCACCCTGGCGCGCAGCTTCAACGCGATGTCCGAGGCCCGGCGCCAGGCACGGCTCGGCGGGTCGTAGCGGAAGGCGCGGATGAGCGAGTCGTCGAGGATCGCCATGGAGAACCTGCGCGCCAGCCCGGCCACACGCGGCGGGTAGAACGTGACCATCAGGTCGAGGGTGGCGTCGGAGACCGCCCGGCCGCCGTCGGTGTAGGCGAAGTGCTCGTCCTCGTAGGCGTCCAGCAGCGCGCGGAACTCCTCGTAGGTCTCGGGGATGTCCTTGATCCCCATGTGCCGGCCGAGCTTGCGGTAGTAGTTCGTGATCGCGGCGATCTCGTGGCCGGACAGCGTGCGCCAGCCGTAGCCGTAGTCGTTGATCCAGCGCACCGGCATGACGACGAACGTGCTGAGGACGTAGCGGTAGTCGTCGTCGCTGATGTCGTAGGAGCGGTGCATCTGGTTCATCCGGCGCAGCGCGTCGCGGCCCTGCCCGGGCTCGAACCCGTGCCGCATGATGCTGCCCAGGATCAGGGCGGTGTCGTCGTACCGCTTCTGGGTCTGGCCGGTGAACTCGTCGGTCCGGCCCAGCAGTGCGCCGATGCTGGGGACGGCGTAGGTGCGGTAGAGGGCGATGCCCAGCGCCCGGCCCATGTCCCAGGGGAACTCCTGGGAGCTGAGGATCTGGACGATCCGGACACAGTCCTTCTCAGGGTCCAGTCGGTGGATCTCGTCGCGCAGGTCGAAGCGCTTCATGGCATTCCTTCGTCGGGGGCGGTGTGGGGGTGGGGGACGGGGGGTCGGTCGGCGCCGCGGCGGGGATTCCGGGAACGCCGAGGGCCCGGTCCGGCGGGGACGCGACCGGGCTCGGTGACGGGAGGTGCGCGGGAGCACGGCTGGGACATGGCCGGGGAGCGGCTCCGCTCAGCGTTCGGACGGCTCCGCGGGCTGGGCGGCGGTGGGCTCCGTCCGGGGGACCGGGGCGTGGCGCCCGGCGGCGGGGCCGATCGCCTGACCGGGCGCGGGCACGTGCGCCCCCGTACCGGGAACCTCCACGGTGGCCAGGTCGTGCGGGACCGGGCAACCCTGGGGGAAGGTGCCGATCCGGTTGGGGTCGTAACCGTCCGGGTAACTGCGGATGTTCGGGCTCTGCCTGGCCAGGCGGGGCTCCTCGCGGGGCGGCATGAGCCGCACGGCCCTGGCCCGCAGACGGAGCGCGGTGCGGGCGAGCACCCGCCAGGCGCGGGAGGGCTCGGGGTAGTCGAAGGCCCGGACGAGGCGGTCGTCGAGGAGCGCCTGCGTGAACGGGCGGATCAGCGGCCGCTGCCAGGCGGGGTAGAAGTCCGCCATGAGCGCGAGGGTGGCGTCGGAGACCGCCCGGCCGCCGTCGGTGTAGGCGAAGTGCTCGCGCTCGTAGGCGTCGAAGAGCTCGTCGAACGCGGCGTACGTCTCGGGGATGTCCTTGATCCCCATGTGCCGGCCGAGCTTGCGGTAGTAGTTCGTGCTGGCGGCGATCTCGTGCTCGGTCAGGCGCCGCCAGCCGTAGCCGAGGTCGTTGATCCAGCGCACCGGCATGACGACGAACGTGCTGAGGACGTAGCGGTAGTCGTCGTTGCCGATGTCGTAGGAGCGGTGCATCTGGTTCATCCGGCGCAGCGCGTCGCGGCCCCGTCCGGGCCCGAAACCGTGCTCCAGGATGTCGTTGAGGATGAGCGCGGTGTCGTCGTACCGGTGCTGGGTACGGGAGGTGAACTCCTTCGTCCGCGCCAGCAGCTCCCCGATGCTGGGGACGGCGTACGTCCGGTACAACGCCAGCCCCAGGGCCTGTTCGATGTCCCAGGGGAACTCGTGGCTGCCCAGGATGGTGACGATCCGCTCGCAGTCCGCCTCCGCGTCCAACGCGTGGATCCGGTCGCGCCACTCGAACCGCTTCATGGTCTTCTCCAGTCGCCTCGGTGCGGGCCCGAGCGCGCCGGGGCAGGGGTCCGCGAAGGTGCGGCACGTGCGTGTGCACGGTGCCCCACGGCCCGAACTTTACCTGTAAGCGCCATATGTAAACGTGTGCGCTCCCGTCCGATCCGGCGCGGCCGAGGGGGTCTCCGGCCGCGCCGACCCGCGCGCGCCTAGGCGGCCATGCGCTCGGCAACCTGGTTCACCAGCGTGAGCAGGACCTTCTTGGAGGACTCGCGGCTTCGCGCGTCGCTCAGCACCACCGGGATCGAGGGATCGAGGCTGAGCGCGTCGCGCACTTCGTGCACCTCGTACCGCTCGGCGCCCTCGAAGCAGTTCACCGCCACCACGAACGGCACACCGCGCCGCTCGAAGAAGTCCACGGCCGCGAAGCACGTCTCCAGACGGCGTGTGTCGGCGATGACGACGGCCCCGAGCGCGCCCTCGGACAGCTCCTCCCACATGAACCAGAACCGCTCCTGGCCCGGGGTGCCGAACAGGTACAGCACGAGGCTGGGGCTGATGGTGATGCGCCCGAAGTCCAGCGCCACGGTGGTGGTCGCCTTGGACTCGACCCCCGACAGGTCGTCGACCCCGTAACTGGCCTCGGTCATCACCTCCTCGGTGCGCAGCGGGGCGATCTCGCTCACCGAGCCGACCAGCGTGGTCTTCCCGGCCCCGAAGCCGCCCGCCACGAGGATCTTCAGCGCCGACGGGACGGGCGCGTGGTCGTCGTTGTCAGAGTCTCTGGATGCCATCGAGTACCGCCTGGAGTACGTCCCGGCTCACCGGGCTCTTCGCTGTGTAGGGGGCGCGGGCCAGGGCGAGGCCGCGGTTGAGGAGGTCACTGAGCAGGACCTTGACGACGGCGACCGGGATGTCCAGGTGCGCGGACACCTCGGCCACCGACTGGGGACGGCGGCACAGTTCCAGGATGCGCAGCTGTTCCGGTTCGAGGGCCATCTCGTCCACCTCGGCCCGCTTGGCCGCGATCACGACGCTGATCATGTCCAGCCGCACGGTGTCCGCGTGCTCGCGGCCCTGCGCGATCACGTACGGACGGACGAGGGGACCGGCCTCCTGGGGGCCGCCGGTCTCGGGGCCGTCGGAACCGAGGCCGCCGACCGCGCCGCGGTGCGGTACCTCGCCGGGATCGTGCTCGTTGCGCGCTTGCATAACCGTCCCCTATCGCGTGGCTTCCCCGGGAGCGCCCTCGTTTCTGGGGGCCGCGTCCAGGTACCGGCCCACCTGCTCGACCAGTACGTTCATCTCGTAGGCGATGAGCCCGACGTCCGCGCTCTCCTCGGCGAGCACCGCCAGGCACGCGCCGCGCCCGGCGCCCGTGACGAAGAGGTAGGCGCTCTCCATCTCCACGACGGTCTGGAGGACCTCGCCGCCGCCGAAATGGCGTCCGGTGCCCCGGGCCAGGCTCTGGAAGGCGGACGCCACCGCGGAGAGGTGCTCGGCGTCCTCCTTGACCAGGTCGCGCGAGCGGCCGATGAGCAGTCCGTCGGCCGACAGCACGATCGCGTGCCGCGACCCGACCGCGCGGTCGAGCAGCTCGTCCAGGAGCCAGTCGATGTCCTTCTTGCCCGCGCCGTTGCCGATGTCGGCGCTGTCAGGGGTGCTCGTCACGTTAGGCGTCCTTGTCGGTGTCGTGGATCTGCTGCTTGCCATCGCGCCGCCCGCGGTCCGTCCCCTTCTGGAACGCGGACATGTTCCGGCGCAGGCGTGCGAGCCGCTCCGCGCCGTCCGGGGAACCGCCCTTGGCTCCGCCGTTGGTGCCGCCGAGTCCCGCGGCCGGGCCGGTGTCCTCCTCGGAGGGGTCGGCCGCCAGCTGCGGGGCGAGGTTCTCCTGCGGGCGCCGCTTGGGGAGCGGCGGTCGGCCGCCTCCGGCCTCGACCACGGTCGGGGAGGCGCCGCCGGGCGCGCGCACGGGCAGGGCGGGGCGGGCGTCCGCGGTGGAGGGCGCGCCGTCGACCGGGTCGGCGCGGCGGGGGCGGGACGGGAGGGGGCTGTCGGCGTCGGCGCTCAGGAGGTCCTCACCCGCACCGGAGGGGGCCGGGACGGCGTCGGCGCCGCCGCCGTCCTCCGTGTGCCCGTCGGCGGGGGTGTCGCCGGCCGCGTCCTCCGCGTCTTCGGCGGAGTCGTCGGCCGGGTCGGGCGCGGCGGCCAGGGCGGCGCCGGAGCGGGGGGCCGCCCCGTCGTCGGCCGACCCGTCGGACGGGGAGGCCGCCACCGGGGTCAGCATCGGCCTGGCGCCGTCACCGGACGGGCGGTCCGTGATCGCGCGGACCTCCCAGATGTCTTCCTCCTCGGGGGTCGGGGACTGCGGGCGGTCGCCGGAGATCAGGTCGTGCGGCAGCAGCACGATCGCCTGCACGCCGCCGTAGGGGGAGGGGCGCAGGTGGACGCGGATGCCGTGGCGGTGCGCCAGGTGCGACACCACGAACAGGCCCAGGCGCATCTTCTCGTTGAGCCGCATGACGTCGAACTCGGGCGGGTCCGACAGCAGGGCGTTGGCCGCGGCGAGTTCGCCGTCCGTCATGCCCAGACCGCGGTCCTCGATCTCGATCGTCACGCCGTTGGGCACGTCCTCGCTGCTCAGCCGTACGTGTGTGTGGGGCGGCGAGAACATCGCCGCGTTGTCGACGAGCTCGGCGACCAGGTGGATGACGTCCGCGACGGCGGGGCCGTTGAGGTGGACGCGGGCGATGCGCTCACGCTTGACGCGGGTGTAGTCGCCGGACTCGGAGATGGCGCCGCGCAGGACGTCGATCAGCGGCATCGGGCGGTGCCAGGTCCGGCCGGGCGCCTCCCCGCCGAGGATGAGCAGGTTCTCCGCGTTGCGGCGGGAGCGGGTGGCCAGGTGGTCGAGCTTGAACAGCTGCTCCAGCTGCTCCGGGTCCTCCTGCTCGCGCTCCATCTTGTCCAGCAGGCGCAGCTGCCGGTGGACCAGCGTCTGGCTGCGGTGGGCGATGTTGAGGAACACCCGGTTGACGCCGTGGCGCAGCTCGGTCTGCTGGACGGCCTCGTCGACGGCGGCCCGCTGGGCGGTGTTGAACGCCCTGGCGACGTCACCGATCTCGTCGTCGGCGGTGGACAGCTCGGGCATGGCCGCCCGGGTGTCGACGCGCTCCCCCTCGTGCAGGCGGCGCATGAGGTCGGGCAGTCGCGTCTCGGCCAGGTCGATGGAGTCGTCGCGCAGCCGGAGCAGCTGGTCGGTGAGATCCCGGGAGGACCTGCGGGCCAGGACGAACGCGACGGCGAGCACGGCGGCGGAGCCGAGGCTGACGGTCACGGCCCAGAACACCCGCGACCAGGCGTAGTCGCTCGTGACGTTGGCCGAGTTCAGGGCCTCGTCGGCGCCGAGGTCGGTCAGCTCCGACAGAGTGTGGCCGTAGGCCTCCGCCCACTCCTGCTCGTCGACGGGCATCGCCAGGTCCTGGACGGTCTCCTCCTGGCCCGTGGTCGGGTCGAAGACGGACTCCGTGGAGATCTGCCGGTGGATGATCTGCTGCTGCATGTCCAGCAGCGCCGCGTACTCGGGGCTGGTCATGAGGGCCTCGTAGCGTTCCAGCTGTCCGGGGCCCTCCAGGTAGTGCGCGTTCGACTCCAGGAGGTTCTGGTAGGCGCCGACCAGCTCGGTGAACACGTGCTGGTCCTCGTGGGTGAGTTCCCCGGTGGCGAAGGCGCGCTGGAGCTGGGCGTCGCTCCGCGCGAACGCGTCGACGGTGCGGAACATGTAGACGGCGGTGAAGCCGGAGCTGGTGGCCGTCCCGGTGTTGCCGTCGCGCCCCTGCGAGTCGAAGACGTCGGCGCCCGCCAGCATCAGGGAGTCGTAGTAGCCCAGGACCGCCTCGCGGGACGCGGAGCCGGAGTCGACCGCGGCGCGGATCTGGCCGATGTCGCCGTACTGGTCGTAGAGCTCCTCGATCCGGTCGGCGGAACGCCCGGGGGCGATGTCGACGAAGCCGATCAGGTCGTCGATGACCACGCCGAGGGTGGCGTCGGACTCCTCGCGCGCCTCCGCCATCGCCTCCTCCAGGGCGGCGTCGTCGGGGCGCTCGATGAAGGCGATGGTCGCCGACCGCTCGTCCATCACCCGCACCAGCCCGACGGCGGCGGGGGTCACCATCTCGTGGGTCGCCCGCGCCCGCAGGATCAGGAACATGGCCTCCCAGGCCAGGATGAACGTGATGATCAGCCAGAGCGCGAGCAGCGCGGCGGTGGGGATCATGACCATGGAGCGGATGCGTGCGGCGATGGTCCGCCGGCGTCGCTGCTGTACTGCTTGCACGGTTCTCCTGTCGCTCCGCGTCGAAGTCGTCTCGGTGCGGTGCCGGGGGTCGGCCCGCCTCCGGGTGCCGGGGGGGCGGCACCGTGGGGCGTCTCGCGCGAGGCCCACCTGGTCGCGTCCGGTGGCCGGGGCGACGCGGGACTTACCGCAGAGTAACCACTTTTGCGCCGTTTTGGCGTTGGGGATGGTATCCCGGAACGGCCTGTTCGGCGGATCCGGGTCGCTCTGGGCGGGGGTCTTCGGGGGTGGGGCGCACTCGTCAACTGCTCACACGCGCGGTATCCCTGGAGGGCGGGGTGGTGGGACAAAGGTCACGAAGGGCGAGGGGATGTTCTCCCTGTGCCAAGTGGTCGTCTTCAGCGCTATTGGACGGTACCAGGACAAAGGTGCGTTCTGGTTCCACGCCTTGCCGGAGCGTACTAGCGTTGCGCCCCGGAGTGAAGGGCCCAGGTCGCGTTCCCTCTGGGACGACGTCGCCCGACGGCGCCGTCCGGGCGGCCCCGGGGCCCCGTGTGCGCAGGCGAGGAGACGTGCATGGTGCAGCCGCACGGTGGGGGACAGGCCGCGGTCGACGTGGCCGTCGCGGCCGTGCCGCTGCTGGTCGTGGCGGGGGTGGCACTCGCGCTGGGCGGCCAGCACCGGCGCTACGGTCTGGTGCGCGGTTGGAGCGGACAGCTCACGATGGCGTCGCTGCTCAGCTGCGCGGGCGTGGTCGCGTACGCCGTCTGGCCGCTGCCCGCACTCGTCGACGGGCTCTGCCCTCTGCCTGTGGGCAGCGCGCCGTCGGAACCAGCCGACCGGCCCCATCCCGCCCACGCGCCGCGTGAGCTGCTCCTGGGCTGCGCCGTCCTCCTCCCCGTGGGGTTCCTGGCCCGCGACCGCTTCCGCCTGGGGCTCGGCGCCACCCTCGTCCTCGGCGGCGCACTGGCGGCTGCGGCGAGCGCGGTGCGTGCGACCGGGCTGCTGGGCGTCTACCCGTGCGCGTACGCCACGACGTCCCCGCCGGTGGTGGGGCTCGGCGTGGTCGGCGCCCTCGTCGGATGGGCGGTGGCGCGCTGGATCCCGCCGCTGCTGCCGGGCGGCCCGGCCCGGGGCTGGCCCTCGGCCGTGGCCGACCGCGCGGTGCCCGAACCCTCCCGCCGGGCGCTCGCCTGCGTGCTCGACCTCGGGCTGTGGTGGTACGGGGCGGCCACCCTCACGGCTCTCGCGCGGCTGTTCGGCCTGGTCCGCCCCGCGGAGGGCGAGACCGTCCGAACCCTCGCCCTGCTCGGGGCCGCGTTCGTGTTCGGCCTGGTCGTCCCCCTGCTCCGGCGGGACCGGTGCACTCCGGCGGCGGCGCTCCTGCGCCTCGCGCTGTCCGAACGGGACCGCCCGGAACCCGCCGCGCGATGGCGCGTCCTGCTCCGTGTCCTCCTGCTCCACGAGCCGGTCACCGCGCTCGTCGCGCTCGGGTGGCACTGGACGGCCCTGGCCGTGGCCCTCGTGCACGCCAGCACGGCCGTCGTCCGCCGCGACCGGGCGGGCGCGGCCGACCTGGTGTGCGGGGTCCGGGTGCGCACCCGCTCCACCCTCGACGGCGGGCTGCCCGACCGCCTGGTCCGCTACCGTCCGCCGCTGCCGGAGCCCGGGGCGGACGTCACGTCCACGCCAGGTAGCCCAGCAGCAGACCGCTGAGCACCAGCACCGTCCCCATCGTGCCGAACAGGCCGCGCACCCACCGGCTCAGCCACGGCGCGGAGACGATCCGGGCCAGCTCCGGGGTGTCCGGGTCGTAGGAGACCGTGACGATCTCCCCGGCGCGCGAGGCCGTCCACCCCGTGTTCTCGTGCTCGGCGTGCACCTCCACGCCGTCCTCGGTCCGGAACTGCACGATCATCCGCGAGGAGGACGAGGTCTCGTTGTAGCCGATCACCCGCCCCTTGGCCCGCACGCCGTGGCGTCGCAGGCGCAGGTCCACACGCGCGTCCCTGGTCACCGTCCAGAGCGCGATCACCCCCGCCGTGAGCGGGAGCAGGGGATACAGGTCGGCCATCGCTGAGCCCTCTCGTGTACGGCGTCGGCGTCACCCCGCCGGCGGACGCGACGGGGCGGCGAGCCCCTCCGCCACGTGCGCCAGGGTGGTGTGGATGTCCTCGACCGGTCGGTCCGGCTGGAGCGTACGCCAGTCGAGGGCCACGGACACCACCATGCCGAACAGCGCCGATCCCGCAAGGGAGGTGTCCAGGTCCGGTCGGGCCAGCCCGTCCCGCACGAGGTCGTCGAGGACGTCGGTGATCACGCCGATGGCCTTGGTGCGGATCTGCCGCACCGTCGTGTACCAGGCCCGGTTGGTCCGCCAGGCCTCGGCCATGAGCAGGCGGGCGAGCGCCTCGTGCGTCCCGATGAAGACGACGCCGGCGCGCAGCACCGCGGTGAGCGCCTCCCGGGGACCGGTGCCCGGGCCGGGCGCGGGTACCGCGTCCCTCAGCGTGTCGGCCAGCCGCGTCACGCCCCACTCCATGAGGGCCGTGTACAGCTCGCCCTTGCCGCCGAAGTTGTAGTAGACGGTGCCCTTGGCGACCCCGGCACGCTCGGCGATCGCGTCGACCGTCGTCGCTTCGTACCCCTGCTCGGAGATCAGGGCGATCGCGGCCTCGAACAGGCGCAGCCGGGTGGCCTCGCGCCGCCCGCCCGGGGGGCGCCCGCCTCTGGGTGTGCTCACGCTCATCCGATCCATTCTGCCCCGGACGGGGCGGTGCCCGCCATCAGAGCTTCAACGCGGGGTAGAGGGAGGCCATCGTCCAGACCCGCTTGCGCTCGACCGTCAGCCACGTCAGCAGCAGCGGCACGACCAGCCACAGCGACATCACACCGAAGGCCGACCAGACGATGGACATGTCGCCGCCGCCCAGCAGCTGGCGCATCGCGGTCACCGCCCAGTGCAGCGGGAGGAAGGGGCCGACCGCCTGGAAGAAGCCCGGGCTGGTCTCGATCGGGTAGGTGCCGCCCGCCGAGGTCAGCTGGAGCACGAGCAGCACCAGGGCGACCACGCGTCCCGCCGCGTTGAACCGCACGTTCAGGTACTGGACGGTCGCCGTGAACGCGGCCGAGGTCAGCAGCAGGAAGGCGAGCAGCAGCGGCCAGTGGAGCGCGTCCAGGCCGAGGAACCGGTGCAGGGCGGCGAGCATGATGAGCACCTGCCCGAAGCCGAGGAGCAGCGGCACGACCCGCCCCGCGAACGCCACCCGCCACGACGCCGCCGTGGAGGCCAGCGCGCGCGACGACAGCGCGGGCAGCACCATGAACACGACCATCGCGCCCACCCACAGGGACAGCGGCACGAAGAACGGGGCGAAACCGGTCCCGTAGTTGGGCGCCTCGTTCTCGATCTCGCTGTCGAGCCGTACGGGCCTGCTCATCATGTCTGACGCGGTGGCGCGGCCCTCGTCGGAGTAGGAGGGGATCTCCTCGACCCCCTCGGCCAGGCCGTCGGCCAGCTCGTCCGATCCGGTGGCGAGTTCGCCCAGGCCGTCGCGCAGTTCGCCCGCGCCGCCGCTCAGCGTGCCCAGGCCCTGGTCCAGGTCGCTCGCGCCGCCGGAGGCCACGGCCAGGCCGTCGCGGAGCTCCGCCGCGCCCTCGGCCAGGGACTCCAGCCCCTCGTCCAGCGCGTTCACGTCGTCGCGGGCGGCCTCGGCCTGGTCCACGTACCCGGGCAGGTCCTCGGAGACCCCCTCGGCCAGCGCGGCGAGGTCGGCGGCCTCCCGCGCGGTGGCGTCGATCTCCTCCCGGTTGTCGTTGACGTAGGCGGCCGTGGACAGGGCGGTGTCCGTCACGCCCTGGACCTCGGTGAGGATGCCGTGCAGCTCCGGCTGCTCGGTCTCCAGCTCCGGGTGCTGGTCCATCCAGGCGTCCAGGCGCTGGTCGGCCGACGAGATCCGGGCGGTGTCGATCTCCTGGGGCAGGGTGTCCAGTGCGGTCACCAGGCCGTCGGCGACCGCGGCGATCTGCGACGCGCGCTCCTGGATGGTCGGGATGTCCTCCTCCAGCCGAGGGAGGGACTCGTCGGCCAGTTCGTTGAGCCGGTCCGCCTTGGCCGAGACGTTCTCGGATGCGGTGTCGGCGCCCGCCGCCAGCGTCCGCGAGCCCGCGTAGAGCTCGTCCAGACCGCTGCTCAGGTCCCCGGCGCCGGTGTGCGCCGTGTCGATGCCGTCCGAGAGCTCGCCCGAGCCCTCCTCGGCGTCACCGGCGCCGCCCGCGATCCGGCCCGCTCCGTCGGCGGCCTCCTCCGTCTGGTCGTGGATCTGGTTGAAGCCGAGGAAGATCTCGTCCAGGTAGTCGCTGATCGTGGAACCGGCGACCGCGTCACGCACCTCCTCGAAGGCGCTGTTGCCCAGCTGGCGGACGATGAAGCTGTTGGAGTCGTTGTAGTCGGCCCGCAGCAGCGCCGGGACGGGCTCCTCGCGGTCCCGGGAGGGCGAGGTCAGGTTCTCGCTGAAGTCGGCGGGGACGGTGAGGGACACGTAGTAGGTGCCGTCGCTCAGACCGCTGGCCGCCTCCTCCGCGTCGACCAGCCGCCAGTCCAGGTCGCCGCCCTCGACGAGGGTCTCGGTGAGCTCGGTGCCGGCGTCCACCTCCTCGTCGCCGACCCGGACCGGGACGTCCTCGTTGACGAGCGCCACGGGCAGGTGGCTCATCCGGCCGAACGGGTCCCAGAACGACCACAGGTACATGCCGGAGTAGAGCAGCGGGATGAGCAGCAGCGCCGCCAGGGCCGCCGTGGGGAGCGGCGACCGCAGGAAGGAGCGCATGGTGAGCAGCCCCAGCCGGGGCACCGCGAAGGGGCGCACGCGCGGGGCACGGGGACGTCTACGCCTGGCCACGGGGGTCCTCCTCGTCTTCGCCACGGCCGTCGCCGTGCGTGTCGTCGACCGGCCCGTCGACGTGGTCGTCCCCGGAACCGGTCCGCTCCGGGCCCTCGGCCGGGTCGGCTGATTCCCCCTGGCGGATGGGGATCGGTCCCTGGGTGCCGGCGTCGGCGACCGTGTGCACCTCGTCGGTGTCGGCGCAGGTGGCGACCACCGTGAGCCCCTCATCGGCCAGGTCCTTGAGCGTGCGCCACATGTCCGCCTGGTGCTCGCTGCTCAGGCCGCCGTCGACGTTGTCGACCGCGATCAGCCGGGGTTCGGACAGGAGCGCGAGGGCGACGCCGAGACGTCGTCGCTGGAGCATGGTCAGCTCCTTGACCAGGGTGTCCCGGTCCAGGTCCGCGAGGCCGACGGCCGCCATCGACGCGTCGGTGAGGGAGCGCGCGCCGGGCCGCATCCGCAGCAGCATCCCCTCGGAGAGGTGCTCGCGGACGCGCAGGCGGTCGTCGAGGGCGTTGACCTCGTCCATGAGGCCGAGCGCGCTGATCCGCCGCACCCTGCGGGCCTGCCCGGGCAGGGCGTAGCCGTCCACGAAGAGGGTCCCCGACGAGGGGCGCATCCGGCCCGTCAGCGTGAGCAGCAGGGAGCTGCGTCCGCCGCCGGAGTCGGCCTGGAAGACGGTGAGCGTCCCCGGCCGCGCGGTGAAGTCGACGTCCGTGTAGACGGGGCCCTCGCGGGTGGTGAGTGTGACGCCCTCGGCGTGGACGCGAGCTCCGGTCGCCCGACGCATCCAACCTCCCCTTTTTGAACTGACCGGTCAGTGCAAAATCAGCGTACTCCCGCTCCGGGACGGCATGAGCGTCCGGCACTGTGGAGTGCCGCACAACGCGGCGCACGCGGGACCCGCCCGAACCACGCCGAGAATGGGCCGGGGCCTTGCCCGGGCGGGGCCGACTACCGTCCCGCGGCCCGGGGGCGGTTGGATGGTGGCGACCGGTGACGGACGCGGTGAAGGGGGACGAGGGTGTCGGAGATCGCCGAACGCGTCAGGCGGGTGCTGGACGATCCCGGGCTGTGGCCGCGCGTGCCGAGCGAGGCCACCGCGCTGCAACGGCGCATGGCCGACCGGGTGCGACAGGAGCCGCTCGACGCGGACGCGGTGGAACTGGTGGCGGGTCTGGACGTCAGCTACGCCAAGGACGACTCGGCGCTGTCGGCCGCCGCCGTGGTCCTCGACGCCCGCACGCTGGAGGTCGTCGACTCCTCCGTCATCTCCGCCGAACCGGCGTTCCCCTACGTCTCCGGGCTGTTCGCCTTCCGGGAGCTGCCCCCGGTGCTGGAGGCACTGGGCGCGCTCACCGTCACGCCCGACGTCTACCTGTGCGACGGCTTCGGCCTCGCCCACCCGCGGCGGTTCGGCGTCGCCTGCCACCTGGGAGTCCTGCTCGACCTGCCCGTCGTCGGCTCGGCCAAGTCGGTGCTGTACGGCAAGCACAGCGAGCCGGGCGCCGAGCGGGGCGCGTGGACGCCGATGGTCGCCGGGCGCTCGGAGACGGTCCAGGACTCGGCGGCGCTCGCGGCCGAGGGCGGTGAGGTGGTCGGGCGCGTTCTGCGCACCCGCGAGCGGGTCAAGCCCGTCTACGTCTCCGTGGGCCACCGCGTGGACCTGGACGGCGCGGCCGACCTGGTGCTGCGGCTGTCACCGAGGTACCGCGTGCCCGAACCGGTCCGCCACGCCGACCGGCTGTGCGGCGAGCACCGCAAGGCGGTGCTCGCCGCACGCCGGGTCTCCGGCTGACGCCGGGGCCGGCCGTGTGCGGGCCGGGGTCACCAGCTGGTCGGCACCGGACGGCCCTCGTTGTAGCCCGCGGCGCTCTGCACGCCCACGACCGCGCGCTCGTGGAACTCGGCGAGCGAGGTGGCCCCCGCGTACGTCATCGAGCTGCGCACACCCGCGACGATCTGGTCGATGAGGTCCTCCACGCTGGGCCGCTCCGGGTCCAGGTACATCCGGCCGGTGGAGATGCCCTCCTCGAACAGCGCCTTGCGGGCGCGGTCGAACGGGGAGTCGTCGGCGGTGCGCAGCTTGACCGCGCGGGCCGACGCCATGCCGAAGCTCTCCTTGTACTGCCGGCCCTCGGCGTCACGCATGACGTCGCCGGGCGACTCGTAGGTGCCCGCGAACCACGACCCCACCATGACGTTGGAGGCGCCGGCGGCCAGTGCGAGCGCGACGTCGCGCGGGTGCCGCACGCCGCCGTCCGCCCACACGTGCCTGCCCAGCTCACGGGCGGCCTCCGCGCACTCCAGCACGGCGGAGAACTGCGGGCGGCCGACCGCGGTCATCATGCGGGTGGTGCACATCGCGCCGGGGCCCACACCGACCTTGACGATGTCGGCGCCCGCCTCGACGAGGTCGCGGGTGCCCCGGGCGGTGACGATGTTGCCCGCCACGATCGGCACGGACGGCGACAGCGCGCGCACCTTGGCGATCGCGGAGATCATCTTCTCCTGGTGGCCGTGCGCGGTGTCGATCACCAGCGTGTCCACTCCGGAGGCCAGCAGCTCGGCGGCCTTGCCCGCCACGTCCCCGTTGATGCCCACGGCGGCCGCCACCCGGAGGCGGTTCCGGTCGTCGACGGCGGGCGTGTACAGGGTGGAGCGCAGCGCGCCGGTCCGGGTCAGCACGCCGACCAGGGCGCCGTCGGCGTCGACCACGGGCGCCAGGCGGTGCCGGTGGTCGTGCAGGATCCCGAACGCCTCCTGGGAGCCGGTGTCCGCCGGGATGGTCACGAGCTCGGTGGTCATCACGTCGCGCAGCTGCGCGAAGCGGTCGACGCCGGAGCAGTCGGCCTCGGTGACCACGCCGAGCGGGCGGCGGGCGTCGTCGATCACGATCACGGCGTTGTGCGCGCGCTTGGGCAGCAGGTTGAGCGCCTCGCCGACGGTGCTGGTCGGGTTGAGCGTGATGGCGGTGTCGTGGACCAGGTGCCGCTCCTTGGTCCACGCGACCACGTCGGACACCACCTCGATGGGGATGTCCTGCGGGATGACCGCGATGCCGCCGCGCCTGGCGACCGTCTCGGCCATCCGGCGACCGGCGACCGCGGTCATGTTCGCCACGACCAGCGGGATGGTGGTGCCGGTGCCGTCCTGCGACGACAGGTCCACGCTCAGCCGCGAGCCCACGGCGCTGCGGGACGGGACCATGAACACGTCGCTGTAGGTCAGGTCCTGCTGCGGGACCTGGTCGTTGAGAAAACGCAATGCCTCTACCTCGGTCGAGACCGAAGGGGGTGGACCACTCCGCTGCCGCACACGGCAGGCGGCGCCTGTTGATCCCCCTCTTACCTGTCAAGTATGCCGCCATCGATTAGGTCGCACGACCCCCCATCTGGCATGATGGGCCGGATTCCCGCTGACACTGCCCTTCCCGGCCCCACGCCGCGTGCCGCCGGGTCTTGCTTCTCGGGACGGGCGCTTCTGGAGAGCCCGCATGCCGCGTTTCACGCTCGCACACGTCCAGGCGGAGACCTACAAGGCCAGGGACGCCTGGTGGACGGTCTTCCTCGTCGACCCGCTCGCCGGACGACTGGTGGTCTGGACCGCGAACCGCACGAACATCACACCGAACCAGCTCACCCTGGGGGCGGGTGTGCTCGGCCTGCTGTCGGCCGTGTGCTTCGCCGCCCCCGCCTGGGCCGGGCCGACCGGTTGGGCCTGGCTGCTGCTGGGCGCGCTGCTGTTCCACCTCAGCTTCGTGCTGGACTGCATGGACGGCAAGATCGCCCGCCTCAAGGGCACCGGCTCGGTGTTCGGTTCGTGGGTCGACTTCGTCTTCGACCGCATCCGCTTCTTCGGCTGCGTGATGGCCCTGCTCGTCGGCCAGTGGGCCGCCACGGGCAGCGTCGCCTACCTGATCGCCGCGCCGGTCGTGGTCTTCTTCGACCTGCTGCGCTACCTCAACGCGTCCCAGGTCGCCAAGACGCGCCGGTCCATGCGGCGCGCCCTGGCGGAGGCGGCGGGGGAGACCGCGCCGACGGCCGCCGCGGAGGAGGACGCCGAGAACGACGGGACCGAGGCCCCGGCCCGCGCGGGCGCCTCCGCGCCGACCGGTCTGTACGCCCGGGTCCGTGACCAGCTCCTCCGGCACCGCGTGCGCCCGCACCTGTTCAGCGGCATCGAGTTCGAGATGTTCCTGTGCGTGGTCGCCCCGGTGACCGTCCTGGCCGCCTTCGTCACGCCTCTGGACAGCCTGATCCTGCCGGTCGCGGTGTTCTCGTGCGCGGCGCTCGGATTCTTCGAGGCCGTCCTGGTCGCCCGGCTGTGGAAGGAGACGCGTCGCTACGAGGCGCGCTCCCGCGAGCTGGCTGCCGCGACGCCCGTCTCCAGCGGCAGCTGACCCGATCCGCACACGCGAACGGCCCCGGGGCGCGCCCCGGGGCCGTTCGCGCGTTCCGGCCGTCACCGGGTCCCGGTCACCGAGCGCCCGCTCCGGTCTCCTTCGCGTCCTTCCTCCGCGTCCGCCCGGAGGGCGCGCCCACGGGCCGGCGGTTCCCGCGGAGCCGGGAGTCCTCGCTCAGGAACCACGTCAGCTGCGGTTCGACCGCCCACCGGAGTCCCGCGCGCACCCACGGCGCGCACAGCACCAGCGTGACGGCCAGCGCCAACGCGACGGTGGCGGCCATGCCGACGGGGCCGGTCATGGCGTCGTACCAGGACGAGTCCTTGAGCAGCAGGAGCACCACCGAGTGCCCCAGGTAGACGTAGAGCGAGTAGGCGCCCAGCTTCGTCACCCACGTGCGGCGCTTGGGCGTCAGCGCGAGCACGGACACGCTCATCAGCAGGGCCAGGCCCATGAAGGCGAGCCGGATGCCCATGCTCGGCAGCAGCGGGTCGATGTCGCGGTCGGTGAGACTGTCCCGCCAGAACAGCCAGTCCCGGCTCAGGTGGTCCGAGATCGGCACGGCCAGGACGGCGGTGACGACCAGGACCGCGACCGAGACGGTCCGCACCCACCACCGGTCGAGGAAGGCGAAGTGCTCCCGCCGCAGACTCAGGCCCAGGACGAAGAAGGGCAGGAAGCTGAGCACGCGCCCCAACGACAGGGTGGTGCCGAGGTCGGCGGTGGCGGCGAAGACGGAGATGACGACGGCGATGCCGACGGGCCAGCGGAGCCGCTGCCACACGGGCACGCTCAGCCGCCACAGGAACAGGGCCACCAGGAACCACAGGGTCCACGTGGGCTTGAGGACCGACAGGGACTCCGGGAGGCCGCCGCGCTCGACGGCGTAGATCGTCTGGTGGGCCGTCCAGAAGATGAGGTAGGGCACCGCCAGGGACAGGACCAGCTTCTCCACGCGGTTCGACGAGGCGTCGAAGTTCCGCGACAGGTACCCGCTGATCAGGATGAACGCGGGCATGTGGAAGAAGTAGATCCAGTAGTACAGCGCACCGGCGGGGGTGTACTCGCCGGCGAGCGGCTCGACCGCGTGGCCGACCACGACCAGCGCGACGAGGATGAACTTGGCGTTGTCCAGGCGGGCGTCCCTGCCGGTGGCGGGGGCCGTCTCCGAACCCGCGCCACGGGTCGCGGGCGCGGCGGCTGCCGTGCCCGCGCCGTCGTGGCGGGAGGGCGGACTGGTCATGGGTGGGGCCACGGGTGGACTCCGAGTTCACTCGTTCTGGGACAGGTGCACGGTCCTCGGTCCGTGTGGGCGACGTCGACGCCGAACGGGCGGAGGCCGGGCCGTTCCGGGTGTGTTTCCTTGGACCGTCACGGGTTCGTCAGGTCCGGCGACCCCCGCCGAGCGCGGTCCTCGTGTGCGCGAGACCGCGACGGAACGCGGCGGGGAGGGAGTACCGGGTGATCGGGTGAACCCGTTGGGTGCAGCGTTACCTTACTGAGACATACTGCGTCACGCCAGGGGTTCACACAAATCCGCCGAGGTTCCCGGAGCGTCGCGAAGCGGCCGTGGAGGCCGTGCGGCGCGGTCCGCACCGGGGCGGCCGACCAGACCCGGGGCCGCCGCGCGTGTGCCGACAATAACCCATCCGGCGGTGGTCGCGAACCCTGGGTGACCGCCGCGGTGTGGGGCCGCGACGTGCGCGCCGATAGGCTGACCCCCGGCAGTGCCCGCGGGCAGCGCCCACACAGTCGAGAACGAAGAAGGCGGTGGAAACCGTGCCGCACGCGGTGGACCCCAACCGTGCCGCCCAGCACGGGAGCGTGGTCATGCGACTCCTCGACGAGCTGTTCCCGCTCGTGGAGGGGTTCTACGTCGACCTGCACAAGAACCCGGAACTCTCCCACTCCGAACAGCGCACCGCCAGCGGCGTCGCGGAGTGGCTGACCCAGACCGGCTACGAGGTGCACACGGGCGTCGGCGGCACCGGTGTGGTCGGCGTCCTGCGCAACGGCCCCGGCCCGACCGTCATGCTGCGCGCCGACATGGACGCCCTCCCCGTGGCGGAGCGGACCGGACTGCCCTACGCCAGCACGGCGCGCGCGGTGGACCCCGACGGCGTCGAGGTCCCCGTCATGCACGCCTGCGGCCACGACGCGCACACCGCGTGCCTGGTCGGAGCCGCCGACCTGCTCTCCGAGACCCGCGACGAGTGGGCCGGGACGGTCATGGTCGTGGCCCAGCCCGGTGAGGAGACGATCGACGGCGCCCGGGCCATGCTCGACGACGGCCTCTTCGAGCGCTTCGGCCGCCCCGACGTCATCCTCGCCCAGCACCTGGGGCCCCAGCCCGCCGGGCTCATCTCCCACCGCGCGGGGGTCATCATGGGCGCCGCGCGCTCCTACCGGGTGCGTGTGCACGGCGAGGGCGGCCACGCCTCAGCGCCGCACACCACGGTCGACCCCGTGCTCATCGCCGCCAACATCGTCACCCGTCTCCAGGGGGTCGTCGCCCGCGAGGTGAGCCCGGGCGAGACGGCGGTGATCACGGTCGGCAGGATCCAGGCCGGGACCAAGGCCAACGTCATCCCGGACGAGGCCTACCTGGAGATCAACACCCGGGCGCTCAACGAGGGCGTCATCGCCCAGTTGGAGGCCGCGATCGGGCGGATCGTGCGCGCCGAGGCGGCGGCCTCCGGAGCCACGCGCGAGCCGGAGGTCGAGCCCTTCCAGGCCGTCGGGGTCACCCGCAACGACGCGGCGAGCACCGAGTCCGTCTCCGCCGCGCACCTGGCCTACTTCGGCGAGGACTACGTCATCCACCTGCCCGACCCGTCGCCGGGCAGCGAGGACTTCGGGACCTTCGGCCTGCCCGACGACCCCCAGCCCATCCCGTACGTGCTCTGGTTCGTCGGCGCCACGCCGCACGACGTGTGGGAGGCCGCCCCCGGCGACAGCCCGTACGAGAAGATGTCCAACGTCCCCAGCCCCCACTCCCCGTACTTCGCGCCCGCCCGCGAACCCACCCTGCGTGCGGGGCTCGCCGCGATCACCGTCGCCGCCCTGTCCTACCTGGGCCGTGAGGACCGGACCCCGGTGGCGCCGCTGGAGACGCCGGTTCCGGAGGAGCGGCCGGTGCCCGGTCCGCCGCCCGCGGACGCGGGTACGCCCTTCCCGGCGCCGCCGCCCGTCGGAGCCCCCGTGGGCGGCGCCTTCCCCGGCCCGCCCCCGGAGCCCGTGCCCGAACCGGAGCCGTCCGCGCCCTCGGCGCACACCGCCGCGAACGACGCCTACGACAGCGCCTACCTGGCCTCCTCCTGGGACGACCCCGACCACGAGGACCCCGCGCACGTCACGCACGACGCCGACATCCGTTCCGTGATCCGGTCCCAGGACGAGGAGTGGCGCTCCGAGAAGGCCGAGGAGTCCACCCTGTCCGCCGACATGGCGGCCTTCCTGGACGACGACCGGCCCCAGGGGCCGCCCACCGGTCCGGCGTACTCGGGCCCGCCGCCCCAGGGGGACGCGCACGACGCGCCGCCACCACCCCAGGGGCCGGACGACGGCGGCTCCCAGCACCGACTCTGACCGGGCATGGGGGACTCCCCCTGGCGATGGGGTGACCGCCGTGTGCGCGCGTCGCTGCGGCACCCTTGGGAGATCCCCCTCCTGATCGCCTGCGGCCTGGTGACGCTGCTCGCCGTCGTGGGCGCGGTCAGCCGTGCCTACGCGGGCGATCCGAACGAGCCGCTCCTGCTGCTGAGCGTCCCCGCGCTCGTGTACTTCGTGCGCGGCCAGCTGTTCGCCCGCCAGCGCGTCAACGGCGTGCGCATCACCGAGGAGCAGTTCCCGGAGGCGTACCGGATGGTCGCCGACGCGGCCGCCGCGTTCCACATGCGGCGGCCGCCCGAGGCCTACATCGTGCTCGGCAACGGGGTGCTCAACGCGTTCGCCTCGGGCCACGGACTGCGCAGGTACGTGGCGATCAACAGCGACCTGTTCGAGGTCGGCGGACGCCTGGCCGACCCCGACGCCCTCCGCTTCGTCATCGGCCACGAGGTCGGCCACATCGCCGCGGGGCACACGTCCTTCTGGCGGCAGTTCTCCGTGTCCGTCGCCCAGGTGATCCCGGGCGTCGGCGCGACGCTCGGGCGGGCGCAGGAGTACACCGCCGACAACCACGCCTACAAGTTCTGCCCCGAGGGGATGCACGGACTGCGCGTGCTCGCCGCGGGCAAGTACCTGTACCAGGCCGTGGACTTCGACGACATCGCCGCGCGCGCCGCCACCGACACCGGGTTCTTCGTCCTGCTGGTCAACCTGCTCTCCTCGCATCCGGTGAACACCTTCCGGTTCGCCGCGCTGGCCGACCGCAGCAGACCGGGCCGCGTGTTCTAGGGGCTCGCCGCGGACGCGGCGCCCGGCCGGGGCGGTGCGGCAGGCGGTCACGCGACGAGCAGCGGCACGCTGATCGCCAGCATCACCGCGGCGGTGGCCCCGTGGACGCCGTAGGCGGCGGTCTTCGGCCCGTTGGCGCGCAGCACGATGAGCGCGTCGCCGACGGGTACGCCGGTGGCGGCCAGCACGCACCAGCCCAGCAGGTGGGGCGTCGCCCCGACGGTCAGGACGAGGATGAGGATGCCGAGGGCGATGTCGCGCACGGCCTTGACGGACAGCCAGGCGTGGAAGACCCGGTCCTCGGCGGGCGTGCCGGGGATGCCGAAGCCGACGGCGGCCCCCGGCGCCCAGAAGGCGCGCGCGCCCATGAGGACGACGGCCGCGCCGACCAGTCCGGCGAGCACGGTGGCGATGGTGGTGAGCATGGGCAGCTTTCCCTCCCGGTGACGGCGGTCGCCGATTCTAGCGCCGCTAGCATTCAGAGCGACGATAGACCTATCTTCGGCAGCATGTCTAGCGCTGCTAGAATCTCGTCATGGCCACCATCAACGAGCGCCGTGAACGCGAACGCGCCCACCGCCATCAGCTGATCGTCACGGCCGCGCGCGAACTCGCGGAGGCCGAGGGCTGGGAGGCGGTGACGACGCGGCGGCTGGCCGAGCGCGTCGAGTACAGCCAACCGGTGCTGTACAGCCACTTCGCCGGGAAGAACGCCATCGTGAGCGCCGTCGCCCTCGACGGCTTCGGCCGGCTCGCCGCCCGCCTGCGCCAGGCGCGGCAGGCCGCCCCCGCCCCCGCCCCCGCCCCCGCCCCCGCCCCCGGGCGGGCCCTGGGCGCCGTCTGCCGCGCCTACCTGGACTTCGCGGCGGAGCGACCCGCCCTGTACCAGGCCATGTTCGTCCTGCCGACCGACCTGAAGTTCGCGAGCACAGAGACGCCGCCCCCGCTGCGGGCCGCCTTCGACGAGTTCGTCGGCTGCTTCCGTCCGGACGAGGACCGGCGCGAACTGTTCGCGGAGGTCGTCTGGAGCGCGTTGCACGGCATGGCCGTCCTGTCGGACAGCGGCCGCATCCCCCCGGACGGGCAGGAGGAACGGCTCGACTTCCTCGTCACGCGGATCACCGGCACTTCCGGCGGGCCGACCGCGCCGTGAGGGGCGGTCGCAAGGCCGGGGACCGGAGCCGAGCCGTCAGGAGGCGGGCGTCCCCGTCCTACCCTCCGTTCCCCTGGCGGGGGATCTTCGCCGCGACCTGCGGCGGCAGCGGTTCGTGGCGCAGGTAGGAGCGCGTGAACACGCCGGTCCCGTGCGACAGCGAGCGCAGCTCCACGGCGTACCTCGTGATCTCCAGCTCCGGCACCTCCGCGCGCACCACCGCCCGGCCGCCCGGAGCCGTCTCCGTGCCCACGACGCGGCCCCTGCGCGCGGACAGGTCGCTCATCACGGTCCCGAGGAAGCTCTCGTCCACCTCCACCGACACCTCGTCCACCGGTTCCAGCATCGCCAGCCGCCCGGACTCGGCGGCGTTCCTCAACGCGAGCCGCCCCGCCTTCTGGAAGGCCATGTCGGAGGAGTCCACCGAGTGCGCTTTGCCGTCGTAGAGGGTGACCCGGATGTCCACGAGCGGATAGCCCGAGTCCACGCCCTCGGCCATCTGGGCGCGCACGCCCTTCTCCACGGACGGGACGAACTGCCGCGGCACCACACCGCCGACGATCTCGTCGACGAACTCCAGCCCCGAGCCCGACCGCAGCGGCTCCACACGGATGCGGCAGACCCCGTACTCGCCGTGCCCGCCGCTCTGCTTGACGTTGCGGCCCAGTCCCTGCGCGGCGGAGGCGAAGGTCTCCCGCAGCGGCACCCGCATCTCGCCGGTCTCCACGCGGACCCCGTACCGGTGCTCCAGGTGGTCGAGCGCGGCGTCCAGGTGGGCCTCACCCAGGGTCCACAGGACCATCTGGTGCGTCTCGGCGTTCACCTCCACGTGCAGCGACGGATCCTCCGCGACCAGCCGCGCCACCGAGTGGGACAGCTTGTCCTCGTCGGCCGAGGAGGCCGCCCTGATCGACACCGGGTACAGGGGCTGGGGGAAGTGCCACGGCGCGACGCGCAGCGGGCGCTCGCGGTCGGACACGGTGTCGCCGGTGCGGGCGGCGGGCAGTTTGGCCACCAGGCACAGGTCTCCGGCGACCGCCTCGCCGACCGGCCGGTGCTCCCGGCCCAGCGGCGCCGACAGCGTGCCCAGCCGCTCGTCGCTGCCCGCGCGGTCGTGCTCCTCGGCGCCGGTCATGCCGCTGGGAACCCCGTGCCCGTGCAGGTGGACCTCGGCGTCGGGACGCAGCGTCCCCGAGAACACGCGCACCAGGCTCATGCGGCCCACGTACGGATCGCTGGTGGTGCTGAGAACCTCGGCCACGAGCGGGCCGTCGGGGTCGCAGGACAGTCCCTCGACGGGTCTCCCGTCCGGGCGCACCACCTCCGGGAAGGGGCGGCGCGTCGGGTCGGGACAGGAGAGCGGGAGTTCGCGCAGCAGTTCGCGCACGCCGACGCCCTTGGTCGGGCTGATCGCCAGCACGGGGTGGAACCCGCCCGCCGCCACCGCCTCCTTGAGGTCGGCGATGAGCCGGTCGGGGTCGAGTTCACCGCCCTCCATGTAGCGCTCCATGAGGTCCTCGTCCTCGCTCTCGGTGATGACCTCCTCGACGAGGGCCTCCCGGAGCGGTCCGGCCTTCTCGCGCAGCCAGTCGGGGACCGGGCGGTCGGTCGCCTCTCCGTCGGAGTAGTCGTGGTAGCGCTCGGACACCAGGCCCCACACGCCCACCAGGCGGCGGGAGTCCCCGCTGCCCTCGACCGCGGGAACGTAGGCGGGGTGGACACCGCCGCCGAAGGCCTCCTGGCACTCGGCGACCACCTGGTCGAAGTCCGCGCGCGGGTGGTCGATCTTGGTGACGGCCACGGCGCGGGGCATCCCCACGGCGGCGCACTCCTCCCACAGCACACGCGTCCGACCGTCCACGCCGTCCAGGGCGGAGACGACGAACAGCGCGGCGTCGGCGCCGCGCAGACCGGCGCGCATCGCGCCGATGAAGTCGGCGTAGCCGGGGGTGTCCAGCAGGTTGACCTTGACGTCACCCACCATGACCGGGCTCACGGTGAGGTTCACCGACCGTTTCTGGCGGATCTCGACCTCGTCGTGGTCGCTGACCGTCGTGCCCTCCTCCACGCGACCGGGGCGACCGATCTCCCCGGCGGCGAGGAGAAGGGCCTCCACGAGACTCGTCTTCCCCGCACCGGCCGGTCCGACGAGCACGACGTTGCGGATGTTCTCGGGCCTGTCGGCCCCGGGTACTGTTCCGGCTCGGTCCACCATCCCTACCACCCATCCCTTCGGGGTCGGTTGCCGGTCGCGCCAGGGCGGCGGGCACCGTCGCTGGTGTGACCCGTGACACTCTCCACATTCGCTCGTCACGTCCCCCACCACAAGAGGTCACCCGCGCGTGTTCCGACTCGTCCTCGTATGTCGGGAAAACAACCGGTCATGGGCAGGGCAGGTGGTGGGAACGACACACGGGGGGCGGGCAGCGCGGACGAGGGGGGATCGGGCACGATGGTGGGGTGTCCGACACCACCGACCACCCGCCCTCCCAGGTCCGACGTCTCTGGCTGACCACCTCCGACGGGGTGGGCATCGACGCCCTGCTGCGGCGCGGCGCCGAACCCCGCACCACCGCCGTGGTCCTGGCCAACGGCTTCACCGGCACCCACCGAAGCACCCACACCCGCGCGATCGCCGAAGGGCTCCTGCCCGTCGGCGACGTGATGACCTTCGACTTCCGCGGCCACCACGGATCCGGCGGTCTGAGCACCGTCGGCAACGCCGAGATCCACGACCTGGAGGCGGCCGTCGACCGGCTGCGGGAACTGGGCTACACCTCCGTCGCCACCGTGGGCTTCTCCATGGGGGCCGCGGTCGCGGTCCGACACGCGGCGATCTTCGGCGGCGTCTCGGCCACCGTGGCCGTGAGCGGGCCCAGCCGCTGGTACTACCGGGGCACCCGGCGGATGCGCCTGCTCCACGTCGGCATCGAGGGCGCTCTCGGCCGGTTCTTCCTGCACCGCGTCCGCAAGGTGCGGGTGACCGACCAGCGGTGGGACCCGCGCCCGGCGGAGCCGCGCGAGGTCGCCGGGGACATCGCGCCGACCCCCCTGCTGGTGGTGCACGGGGACGCCGACGCCTACTTCCCGGTCTCCCACGCCGTGGCGATCCACGACGCCGCCCGTGAGCCGCGCGAGCTGTGGATCGTCCCGGGGATGGGGCACGCCGAGCGCGCGGTGACACCTGAGCTGACCGCCCGGCTGCGCGACTGGCTCGGAGAGCGGGTCACCGCCGCGCGGGACTGACGGAGTGACCGCCGTCGACAGGGGTTCCGAAGCGGGATAGAAAGGGCGGATGACCCGATCTCATCCGCACTCCTCCCCGAGCCCGACCACACCGTCCGGCCACGGCCTCCCGGGGCTGCGCGGACGGGGGTTCGCCCTGCTCGTCGCGGCGACGGCGATCGGACTGTGCGGGTTCGCCGCCGTCCTCCCGCTCGTGCCCCTGTGGGCCACACGGGGCGGCGCGGGAGAGTTCGGCGCGGGCGTCACGACGGCGGCGTTCATGCTCACGACCGTCCTCACCCAGCTCCGCATGCCCTGGCTCCTGGACCACGCCGGCGGCTACCGATGGGCGTTCCCGATCGGCTGCCTGGTCATGGGCCTGCCCACGCCGCTGTTCTCGGCGACGACCGATCTCGGCCCGCTCGTCGCCGTGTCGGCCGTGCGCGGTGTCGGGTTCGGGATGGTCACCGTGGCCGGGACCGCGCTGGCCGCACGGCTGGTGCCCGCCGAGCAGATGGGCCGGGCGACCGGCTACTACGGGCTGGCCGTCGGTGTGCCGCAGGTGCTCATCCTCCCCGGCGGGGTGGGGCTGGCGCTGCACCTGGGCTTCGACACCGCCTTCTGGCTCACCGGCCTGTGCTCGGTGGCGGGCGCCGTCCTGTCCGCGGGCGTCTGGTTCGCCGACGGCGGACGCAACCGGCCCGCCCTGAGGGGCGCAGGCCGGGCGCGCCGACCGGGGCCCGCCGGGGCACGCGTGCCGATGTCGGCGCTGGCGGCCCCGCTCGTGCTCATGCTGCTGACCGCCTCGGCGGCCAGCGCGCTCGTCACGTTCGTGGCGATCCCGCTGGAGGGGGTGGCGTGGCTGGCCAGCGGCGCGCTGGCGCTCTACGCGCTGGGCGCGGTGGTCGGCCGGTGGAGCGCCGGGAGCCTGCACGACCGCCTGCGGCGGAGCCTCCTGCTCCTGCCGGGAATGGCGGTCGCGCTCGCCGGGACGGTCCTGACCGCCGCCGGTCTGTGGTGGCACGGCGGCACCGGTCACCTGGGCACCGGTGCGGCGTTCCTCGTGCTGTGCGGCGCGGCGGTGTTCGGCCTCGGGTTCGGCGCCGTCCAGAACGAGACGGTCACCCTCATGCTGAACCGCGCGGGTCCGGCCGGGTTCGGCCGGGCCAGCGCGGTCTGGAACATCGGCTACGACGGCGGCGCCGGCGCCGGGGCGATGGGGCTGGGTCTGGTCATCCAGTCGCTGGGCTACGGGCCGGCGTTCGCGCTCACGGCCGCGGCGCTGGCGGCGGCCCTGCCGCTCGCCCGCGCCGGGGAGCCCCCGGCCAGCCCGCCCGGGGGCTGTGACCCGGGGCGGGGCGAAGCGGAGGACCGAGGCTAGTACGAGCTGATGTGCACGTGGTCGTAGTGGTTCTGGGTGTTGTCGCCGCGGTCGTTCATGAACACCCACTGGGGGTTGGACTGCTGCCAGATCCGCTGCCGCCAGATCACGTAGTCCACGCCCCACGCGGCGGCGTTGTTGATCGCGTGCTGGGCGATCTGGTCGCCGAGGGCCTGGTTCTCCGACGAGGGCATCGCCCCGCCGGAGCTCATCATGAAGTCGCAGGCGCGGCCGTCGCCGTGGTCGTCCGCGGAGGGTCGCCAGCAGCCCACGGGGTAGGGCGCGCCGTAGGCCATGATGATGTTGTCGCGGATCGCGGCCATGCGGGGCGTGGTGGAGTCCCAGCCGCCGCCCCGCGCGCTGTCGGGGATGGTGCCGTTCCCCGGGGTCTCGGGGACCTGGGACTCCTCGTACTCCCGGATCCGCTCCTCGACCTCCTCGCGCTGCTCCTCCAGGGTCTCGACGAGCTCCGCGGCCTCCGCCAGCTCGTCGTTGAGCTCCGCGGTGACCTCCTCCTGCTCGCGGTGGATCTCGACGAGGTCGGTGATCTGCGCGGACTGGCTCTCGCTGAGGTAGGCGACGGTGGCGGCGTCGGTGAACATCCGCTCGGGCTCGCTGGAGAAGACGATCTGGAGGCTCGGAAGGAAGCCGTCGGTCTTGTAGCGGGAGGAAGCGATGACGGACACGCCGCTCCGGGACGCGTTGAGGCGCTCCTCGATCTCGGCCAGGTCGTCCTCGGCCCGCTCCACGCGGTCCCGGATCTCGGTGAACTGGAGCAGTTCACCCTCGTAGGACTCCTCCAGCTCCTCCGCCCGCTCCGTCAGCTCGTCGATGTCGACCTCGTCCGGCTCGGCCGTCGCGGCCGAGGGCAGGGAGACCACGAGCGTCAGGGCGAGCGCGGGGAGGGTGAGGGCGGTGCGCCGGGCGCGCCGCGGGGTGGGCAGGGGAGAGGGTGTCATGGCTGCTCCGAGGGCGATCCGCGCACGGCCCTTCGCGCCGGCGGTGGTGCTGGGGGGTGCCGGAGGAGGGGCGCACGGCGGATCTGACGAGATCTTCATGCCTTGTGCGGTGACCCACGTGACCGTGGGGGAGTGTGCGGGGATGTGTCCGAAGATACCCGGAGCGGCGCACTGCGGCGGAAGCCCCCGGCGCGGCCGGGTTCGGTCAGCTCGCGCCGCCGAAGGCGCTGGGAAGGGCGGTTCCGGCGGGAGCGGCGGGTGCGGGCTCGGCGGGGAGGAACCAGGAGGAGCGGCGGATGTCACGCATCGCGCGCTTGCGGTGATCCGCGTCGAGCCGATCGATGTAGAGCATGCCGTCCAGGTGGTCGGTCTCGTGCTGGAGGCAGCGGGCCATGAGCCCCGTGCCCTCGACGGTGACCGGCTCGTTGCGCAGGTCGACGCCGGTGACGACGGCGTGCTGGGCGCGGCGGGTGGGGTACCAGAGCTCGGGGACGGACAGGCAGCCCTCCTCGCCGTCCTGCGTCTCCTCCGACAGTTCCGTGATCCGCGGGTTGATCACGTATCCGATCCGGCCCTCGACGTTGTAGCTGAACACGCGCAGCCCGACACCGATCTGGGTGGCCGCGACCCCGGCGCGGCCGGGGGCGTCCACGGTGTCCAGCAGGTCCTGGACCAGGGCCTTGGTGTGCTGGTCGAACCGGGTGACGGGGGTGGTCCTGGTGACGAGGACGGGGTCGCCGAACCGGACGATGGGGCGCATGGTCATGCCCCTCAGGTTAGGACATGTTCCGCGGCCCGGGTACGGGCCCTCAGGCCGCCAGGCCGGGGCGCAGGGAGTCGTCCAGGACCATCTCGATGTAGTCCAGCGCGGCCCTGCGGCGGGCGAGCGCGCTCTCGTAGAGGGACGGGGCCTGGGCGCCCCGGCGGACGCGCAGGCACTCGTTGACGATCCGCTGCCACCGCTCGGGGAAGGCGTGCAGCGCGTAGGCGCCCGCTCCGGACTTGGAGGTGATCTCGCCGGTCTTGAGCGTGAAGTGCAGGCGGCTGACGCTGAGCACGCTCCAGGACGGGGCCAGGGAGCCGAGCACGGCCAGACCGCGCGGGGTCACCAGGCGCCCGGCCTTCTCCCGCCAGCGCCGCCACTGCTCGTCCAGCGAGCCCAGGGACCAGGTGCGCAGACTCTCGGGTTCGTCCCACACGTCCAGTTCCAGGGGGTGCGGGCCGCGCACCGTGACGCCCCGGTCGGCGAGGATGTGCCAGGTGACCGGATTGACGTCGGCGCTCGCCCGCTGCCGGAAGCGTCCGGCGATCACCGAGGCGACGGAACCGCAGGCGGCCGGGTCGCGGGTGAGGTCGTCCCAGGTGACGTGGATCCCGTTGAACTGGGGCCGGGGGACGTCGGAGCGGGTGAGGGAGTGGACGCGCCGCAGGAGGTCGAGTTCGCTCTGGCCCGGCGTGTGCGAGGTGACGATGACGAAGTCGACGTCGCTGGTGTGCGGGCGGAAGTCGCCGAGGGCGACCGAACCGGTCAGATAGAGGCCTTCGACCAGGCCGGGGGCGGTCTGGTCCGCGTGGGCGAGGAAGGTCTGGGCCAGCGTCTGCACCCGAGGGTGGACGGCCATGCTCACTCCAGTCTGGATGGTTCGGCGGTTCGCGGTTCGCGTGCTGCCCGGGGTGGGGCGCCGGGGACGCGATGACCAGCGGGATTCCCGTGGCGAGCGTGGCACGGGGAACCCTCCGATCGTGGTCAAGTGTGGTTGGCCCGCCGGGTGATGGCAAGTGATCACGCCGGACTCGCCCCCTGTCTCCCCACGTCAGGTGGTGTGCGGCTACATGGAGGGAGGGGAGTGCGCACCCTTGACAACAACACACCAGATGTGCAAGAGGGTGATCACGGCGCCCGTGCGCGGGCCGGGTCCGCCCGTCGCGGGGTCGCGCTCGCGCGAGGCGTGTGCCGCATCGCGGGCGCGGCGCGGTCCGTCGGACGGTTGTCGGCCGGGACGGGAGGGGCCGTGCGTTCGGGCGCATGTGCACCCGCTCTGTGCACATGCATTGGAATTTCTTTGTCCCGGCTTTTCTCTGGAGAACTTTCGCCACGAATCGGACACGGGTCCGGCGGTATTCGGATGTGATCCGCCCTACGTTCTCCGCGGTCCTATTCTCCCGTTTCGGGAACCCTCGCGGGCGTCGTGCCTGCGTGCGGCGGCCCGGGCGGACGGCTGGTCGCGAGAGCCCTGCCGCGCGGGCGCCGTGCGGTGCACGCCACACTCTTCCAGATGTGGACACCGGCCAGTTTTTCGGTGATTGTTATGGTTCACCAAGAGAGCCTCCGGTGATAACCATCACAGCCATTGTCTGTTGTTTTCCTATGCGTAACATGAGGGCACTCCCCCGAAACTGGGCCGCTTTACGCTCGCGGAGGACAGCAGATCTCCACTGCGATTCCAAGGAGCCGTACATGGTCCCCACGATGGTCCTCGTAGCCGACGACGCGCGTGACGCCCACCGCCGGGAGGCCCTGTGCGGTCTCGCCGAGGCGGTCGCCGACCGGGGCGAGGCTCCCGTCGCCCCGGCCTTCGGCAGCCCCGACGAGGTCGCCGCCGCCATCCGATCCGTCCCCGGACCCAAGGTGGTCGTCCCCGCGTACGTCGCCGGCGGCGACGTGGCCAGCGCGCACCTGTTCTCGCGGCTCGACCTCGCCCACCTGGAGAACTCCTGCCACACCACTCCTCTGGGCGCTGTTCCCTCGATCGTCGCCGACCTCGCCGGGCGGCTGGCGGACTCCGGCTGGAGCCCCGAGGACGGCGTGGTCCTGGCCGCCGACGGCACCACCGGCGGCGAGGAGCGCCAGGTGGTCATGGACGTGGCCCGCATGCTCAGCCGGCGCCTCGCCTCCCCGGTCCAGGTCGGGTACCTGCGCACCTGGGCCCCCTCGGTCTTCGACGCCGTCGACCGCCTGCGCCGCGACGGACGGGAGCGGGTCGCGGTCGCCGCGTGGCGACTGGTCGACGGTCCCGACTTCGACCTCCTCCGGAGCCTGGACGTGACCGCCATCACCGCGCCGCTGTGGCCGTCCGACCTGATCGTGGACACCCTTCTCGCCCAGCACCGGGCCGCGAAGGGGCGCCTGGTCTGACCGACCGTGCCCCGACCGTTATCCACGGCGCACGGATGGGTATGTGGCCAGGGGGCGGGAATTCCCCGCACCCCTCGAAGCCACATCCGTATCGCGCCGGACGGCACACGGCGCGAGGCGGGTCCGGGAACGGCCCCTCCCGAGGTCGCCACCTCCCCAGCCTCGGCGCGGACCTAAGGTGGATATATGAATGACGTCACAGCGCAGTTCGTCGACGAACGGCAACGTCGTCGTCTGGAACGGCGCTTCGGCGGCCATGTGACCGAATGGCTCGCCGAACTCCCCGCCGTCGTGGAGAAGATCGCGACGGAGTGGCGGCTGACCGTGGAGGGCGGCGCACCGCACGGCCGTACGGCGGTCGTCGTCCACGTCACGCTCGCCGACGGCCGCGACGGCGTGCTCAAACTCTGCCCGGACGCCGGGCTCGCGGTCTCCGAGGCGAACCTGCTGCGCATGTGGGAGCCCTCGCACCGGGTGCCCGAAGTGTGGGCCCTGGACCACGAACGCGGCGCCATCCTCATGGAGCGCGTCGAGGGGGACACCGTCGCGGAGACCGGCGTGGTCCCGCCGATGGTGACGATCGGCACCCTCGTCTCCCAGCTCCACGAGGTGGAGGTGCCCCGCTCCCAGCTGCTGGAGCTGCGCCCGCTCATGGCGCGCGTGCAGTTCATCTTCGACCTGTGGGGCCGGGAGCGCAACGAGGGCCCGGCGGCCAAGGTCGTGTCCACGACCGCCCTGCACCAGGGGTACTGCCGCGCCCGGGCGCTGGCCATCGGCGAAATCGACGTCGTCCCCCTGCACGGCGACCTGCACCCCGGCAACGTGCTCGACGGCGGCCCGCGCGGCCTGGTGGCCATCGACCCGCGCGCCTGCCTCGGGGACGCCGCGGCCGACGCGGTGGACTGGGCCGTGTGGAAGGCCAGGAGCGTCGTCGAGGTGGAGCGGCGCGTCGACGTCCTGTCCCACACCCTGGGCGTGGACGGCGACCGGATGATGGAGTGGGTGCGCGCGTTCGCGCCGTGCTTCGCGGTCGCCAAGGTCAACCGGGCGCAGGGGCACACCGAGGAGTTCGCGACCGTCATGGACCTGGTGGAGGGCGACCGGACGCTGGCGCGGTCCCATCTCAGGTGAGGCTGTGCCTTCCGGGCCTCCGCCTCGCCCGCTCGGAGCGCAGGCGGGACCTCAGGCGTCGGTCTCCGGCGTCTCGAACCGGTAGCCCCGGCCGGCCTCGGTGATGAGGTAGCGCGGCCGTGCCGGGTCGGGTTCCAGCTTCCTGCGCAGCTGCGCCAGGTAGACCCGCAGGTAGTTGGTCTCGCTCTGGTAGGCGGGACCCCACACGTCGTGCAGCAGTTGGCGCTGGCTGACCAGCTGCCGGGGACGCCTGGTCAGGATCTCCAGGATGTGCCACTCCGTCGGGGTCAGGCGCACCTCCTCGCCGTCCCTGGTGACGCGCTTGGCGCCCAAGTCGACGGTGAAGTCCGGTGTGCGCACCACCGGAGCCTCCTCCACCGGGACCGACCGGCGCTCGGCCGCCCGCATCCGGGCCAGCAGCTCGTCCATCCCGAACGGCTTGGTGACGTAGTCGTCCGCTCCCGAGTCCAGGCAGCGGACCTTCTCCCCGGCCGAGTGCCGCGCCGACAGCACGATGATCGGCACCTGCGACCACCCCCGCAGCCGTTGGATGACCTCCATGCCCTCCATGTCGGGCAGCCCGAGGTCCAGCAGCACCACGTCCGGGTGGCGTTCGGCGGCCAGTCGCAGTGCCGAGGCGCCGTCGGGAGCGGTGTCCACGTCGTGTCCGCGCGCCCGCAGGTTGATGCGCATCGCGCGGATGATCTGCATGTCGTCGTCAACGACCAGGACCCGCATCGGCCTCCCTCTCGTCGTGCTCGCCGTCCGTGTCCGCTGCCCGCAGGTCGAACACCATGGTCAGACCGCCGCCCGGGGTGTCCTCGGGCGAGAGCGTGCCGTGCATCGCCTCAACGAAACCACGGGCGACGGCCAGCCCGAGGCCGACCCCCGTGCCCTGGGGCGCGTCCCCCAGGCGCTGGAAGGCCTCGAACATCCGCTGCTTCCCCTCGTCCGACACCCCCGGACCCCGGTCCACCACGCGCAGCTGGACGCTCCCGCCGTGCGCGCTCGCGGCCACGAGGACCGGAACGCGGGGGTCGGGGTTGTGCCGCACCGCGTTCGACACCACGTTGGCCACCGCGCGTTCCAGCAGCCCCGCGTCGGCCCGCACGCGCGGCAGGCAGTCCGGGACGTCCACCCTGACCGCGTCGTGGGGCAGCCCGATCAGGGTGGCCGAGACCACCTCCTCCAGCCCCACGGGCCGGATCTTGGGGCGCACGCTGTCGGTCTGCACCCGGCTCATGTCCAACAGGTTGTCGATCAGCCGGTTGAGCCGGTCCGCGGACTCCTCCACGGTCTCCATCAGGGCCTCGCGGTCCTCCGGGTCCAACTCGATGTCGGTGGCCCGCAGACTGGCCATGCTCGCCTTGATCGAGGTGAGCGGGGTCCGCAGATCGTGGGAGACAGCGGCCAGCAGCGCGGTGCGGATGCGGTTGCCCGCCACCTGGCCGCGGGCCTCGGCGGCGTCCCACTCCAACCGCTTGTGCTCCAGGGCGATGCCCAGGTGCGCGGCGAACGCCCACAGCACGCTCCGGTCGGCGGCGGGCAGGACCCGGCCGCGCAGCGCGAGCGCGAGAGTGTCGGAGATCGACACGAGCACGTCCGCCTCCTCCGGCGACTCGCACGCCGGGGTGCCCACGCTGTGCACCGCGCGCCACCGGTCGTGCTCGACCCGCTCCAGCAGCGTCGCGGACCGCTGGCCGAACGTCTTGCGGATCCTGCGCAGCAGCGCCTGGAGCGGCTCGTTCCCGGCCAGGACGCTCCCCGCGAGCAGGGCGACCGCGTCGGCCTCCGCGCGCCCCCGGGCCGCCTGCGCCGACCGGCGCGCCGCCATCTCCGCCACCACCGCGACGAGGGCGCCCACCAGGACGAACGCCGTCAGCGCCACGGTGTTGTCGAACGACACCGGCGGCCTGTCGTGGCTGGGCGAGAGCAGGAGTGTGAGCAGGACCGCGCTCCACAGCGCGGAGGCCAGCGCCGGCCACAGGCCGCCGACCGCCGCCGTGGCGACCGTGGTCAGCAGCAGGAACATCGCGTCCGAGGACAGGCTCACGCCGCGGAACGGCGGCAGCAGCAGGAGCAGCGACATGAAGGCGGGCGCGACCGCTGCCAGGGCCCAGCCGGTCACCCTCCGGTGCTCCCCGACGCCGCGCCCGGGGGCGGGCAGCAGCCACATCCCGCTGCCGACCTGCTCGTGGGTGACGATGTGCACGTCGATGTCCCCGGAGTCGCGCGCCACGATCGCGCCCACCCCCGGACCGAACACGTACTGCCAGGAGCGGCGGCGCGACGACCCCAGCACGATCTGGGTCGCGTGCACGCCCCGCGCGAACTCCAGCAGCCCCTTGGGCACGTCGGTGCTGATCACCTGGTGGTAGGTGCCGCCCAGTTCGGCCAACAGCTTGCGCTGCCGGACCAGGTCGTCGGTGAGCGGGCGGCCGATGGCGTCCGACCTCACCACGTGGACGGCCAGCAGGTGGCTGGGCTGGGGGTGGCCGCCCCGGGAGCGCGCCGCGACCCGCGCGGCACGCCGGATCAGGGTCTCGCCCTCGGGACCCCCGGTGAGCGCCACCACGACGCGTTCGCGCGCCTCCCAGGTGCTGCGGATCTCGTGCTCGCCCCGGTACCGGGCCAGCCCCTCCTCGACCCGGTCGGCGGTCCACAGCAGCGCCAGCTCGCGCAGGGCCGCGAGGTTGCCCTCGCGGTAGTAGGAGGCCATCGCGGCGTCCACGCGCTCGGCCGGGTGGATGTCGCCGTGCGCCATGCGGCGGCGCAGCTCCTGCGGCGTGACGTCGACGAGCTCGATCTCGGCCGCGCGGCGCACGACCCGGTCGGGGACGGTCTGCTCGGGTCGGACCCCGGTGATCTGCGTGACCACGTCGTTGAGCGACTCCAGGTGGTGGATGCCCACGGTGGACAGGACGTCGATCCCCGCGTCGAGCAGCTCCTCGACGTCCTGCCAGCGGGAGCGGTGGGGGGCGTCCGGACCGTTGGCGTGGGCGAGGTCGTCGACCAGTGCCAGCTCCGGGGCGCGCGCGACGACCGCGGCGGTGTCGACCGCGCCGGACGAGTGCTGGGACACCACCTCCAAGCCGGTCAGCAGAGCGGACGTGCGCTGGCGGCGGTGGGTGTGGGCGGCCGCGACGACCACGTCGGTGCCGTCCTCGGAGCGGCGTCGAGCCTCGGCCAGGGCGTTGTGGGTCGTGCCCACACCGGGCGCCGACCCGAGGTAGATACGGAGCTTTCCTCGTGCCACGCCTCCATTGTCCCGCGCGCGGGCGGGAACGTGTACCGGCGGCCACCGCGTGCGGACATGACGGGGCGATCGCCGCGCGGAATACTGGGCGGGACCGACGCGCGCTCGGGAGGAGGGGCTCCGCCCCGGCCGTCCCGTGCGACACAGCGACACCTGTGAGGAGGTGCGGCGGCCGCCCCGCGACGGAGAACGGGGTGCGCCCACGCCGCGACACCGATGACCGGACATCCCCCCGACGACGGATCGTTTCCGGGCAACCCCGGCGGACCGCCGTTCCCCGGCCGGCCCGGACCGCCTCCGCAGCCCGGACACGGCGGAGGCCAGCCCCGCTTCCAGCCGCCCCCGGCAGATCCGTTCCCCGGTCAGCCCGGTGGGTACACGCCGGGGTACGGCGCGCCCGGTGGCGTTCCTCCCCAGCGGCCGCCCGTTCCCGGCTACCCCGTGCCGGGCGGGCCGCCGACGCGAACGGGTCGGGTCGCGCTGGTCGTCGGCTCCGCCGTCGCGGCCGTCGCGCTCCTGGTCACCGGTGGTGTGGTGGTCTGGAACCTGTCCGGCGCGCGGCCCTACGCGGAGCTGCCGAGCTGCCGCCGACTGCTGCCGGGGGAACTGCTCGACGCCGTGCCCGGCGCCGAGGGGCTGCGTGCCGAGGGCGAGTACCGGGAGGCGGACGAGATCACCGACTTCGATCCGGACCCCGCGCTGCTCGGGTACCTGACGTGCTCCGTCTTCGACGAGGACCAGAGCGCGAGTGTGCTGTGGGTCACCGTCGACCACTACGAGTACGACGACGAGGGTGCGGCGGCGGAGGACCTGCGCGACGACCACGAGGATCGCCTGGCCGACGTGGAGGACGGTGACTGGGCGGACGAATGGGGTCTGGAGGTGATCGACTGGGCGCCGCTGTCCACGGGCGACGGCGGGGTCGCCATGGCCGTCGAGGGCGGCTACCTGGACGAGGGGGGCAGCCACGGTACGGCCTACTTCCACGCGGCCAACCTCGGCGTGTCGCTCAACCACAGCGCACCCCGTGACCTCGAGGGGGAGGAGGTCCTCGCGGCCGTCGACGACCTGGCCGGCCGTATCCACCGACAGCTCTCCCGGGAGGGTGAGCGCGCCTGATCCACCGTCGGTCCGCGCGGGCGCCGACGGCCCCGGCGCCGACCACCGGGGCCGCGGCCGCTCAGGACGGGTCGGGGATGAGCTTGCCCGGGTTGAGCACGCCCTGGGGGTCCAGCGCGGCCTTGACCGCGCGCAGCACGTCGCCGCCCAGCGGGCCGATCTCCGCCGCCATCCACGGCCGGTGGTCGGTGCCCACCGCGTGGTGGTGGGTGATCGTTCCGCCGTGGGCCACGATCGCGTCCGAGGCGGCCCGCTTGGCCCGGTCCCACCGTTCGAGCGGCGTCGCCCCCGCGGCCGTGGCGACCGTGAAGTACAGCGACGCGCCGGTCGGGTAGGTGTGGGACACGTGGCACATGACCACGGCGCCGCCCTCGTCGCCGTCCAGCGCCCCGGTCAGCGCGCCCGCGACCGCCTCGTACAGCGGCAGCAGGTCGCTCCACGCCGCTGCGGTCTCCAGGGTCTCGGCGAGGAAACCCGAGGACAGCAGCGTGTCGCGCAGGTACGGGGCCGAGAAGCGGTTCTCCCGCCAGTGCGCCACCGGGTCCGCGCCGAGCGGTGTGCCGCCCGCCGCCGTCAGCACCTTCCGGACGGCGGCCGACCGCGCGGCCACGTCCGCTTCGGCGCCCTCGAAGCCCAGGACCGCCTGGCATCCGGGCGTCGCCTCCCGGCCGCCCAGCGCCGCGCCCACGAACGTCTCCGACTCGTCCAGCACCCGTGCCATGGTCGGACGGGCGTCCGACTGCGCGAGCGTGCGCAGCGCGGCGGTGCCCGCGGCGAAGTCGGGGAAGGACCACGCCTCGTCGAGCACGGTCTCCGGGCGCGGACGCACGCGCAGGCCGACCTCGGTGATGACGCCGAGGACGCCCTCCGAACCGAGCAGGAGCCGCCGCAGGTCCGGCCCGGCCGCCGAGGCGGGCGGACCGCCCAGTTCCAGCGTGCCGCGCGGCGTGGCCACCCGCAGCGACACCACCATGTCCTCGAACCGGCCGTACCCGGAGGAGGCCTGGCCGCTGGAGCGCGTCGCCGCGTACCCGCCGACGGTCGCGTACTCGTAGCTCTGCGGCACGTGCCCGAGCGTGAACCCGTGCTCGCCGAGCAGGGCCTCGGCGTGCGGGGTGCGCACGCCCGCGCCCAGGACCGCGGTCGCGGAGACGCGGTCGAGGGAGACCAGGCGGTCGAGTCGGCGCAGGTCCAGCGCGACCACCGCCGGGAACTCCCCGCGCAGGGGGGTCACCCCGCCCACGACGCTGGTTCCGCCGCCGAAGGGCACCACCGCCACCCGCGCGTCGGAGCACACCCGGAGCAGACGCTCGACCTCGTCGTGGTCGGCCGGGTGGACGACCGCGTCGGGCGCGGGGTCGGCGCAGCCGGAGCGGCGGCGCAGCAGGTCGGGCGTGCTCTTGCCGCCCACGTGGCGCAGGCGTACCGCGTCGTCGACGCGCACGTGCTCAGCCCCGACGACCCCGCTGAGGGCGTCGCGCACCGAGGCGTCCAGACGGGAGGCGGGCAGCGCGACCTCGTCCTCGGCGACGGGGGGCAGGTCCCTGGGCTCGGTGCGCAGGACCTGGGCGACCAGGTCGCGCAGCGCGGGGTCGAGGCTCTTCGCCTTGGCCGGGTCGCCCCAGCCGAACCAGCTCATCTCGGGGGCGGTCGCGGATCCGGACGTCGATCCGGTGGGAGGGTTCTCGTCAGTCATGCTCTACAGTTTTACACATGGCGTCAAAACGTAACGTAGAAGACGAGATCCTGGACGCGGCCCTGGCCTGTGTCGAGGCCTTCGGGGTGCGTCGCACCACGCTGACCGACGTGGCGCGCCGCGCCGGGGTCAGCCGCCCCACCGTCTACCGCAGGTGGCCCGACGTGACCGCCCTCGTCGCTGACCTGCTCACCCGCGAACTGCGCCGGATCCTGCTCGCCGAGGAGACGGCCGCCGAACAGGACCTGGCGGGGGAGAGCGTGCGCACGCGCCTGGTCCGCCACACCGCCGGGGTCGCACGCGCCATGCTCGACCACCCGCTGTTCACCCGGGTGGTGGACACCGAGCCGGAGCTCCTGGCCACGTACACGTTCCACCGGCTCGGCACCAGCCACCACGCCGCTCTGGAGGTGCTGGAGCCCGTCGTGGCCGAGGGCCAGCGCGACGGGTCGGTGCGCCCGGGCGACCCCGCGGTACTCGCCCGGATCGTCCTCGTCACCGTGCAGAACACCGTCACCTCCCGCCGTCTGGTCGCCGACGTGACCGACGAGGCGGGGCTCCTCGCCGAGCTGAGCCGTCTCCTGGACGGCTACCTCGCCTCCTGACCGGGCCGCCCGCCCCACCTCCCACACCCAGGAAGGGACCGCCCCATGCGCCCCACCGTTCCCGCAGCCTCCTCCCTGAACTCCGCCCGACGCGCCGCGGACCTCGCCGACCTCGCCGGCCGCCCACGGGTGGACGTCCTGGTCATCGGCGGGGGCGTGACCGGCGCCGGGGCCGCGCTCGACGCGGCCTCCCGCGGCCTGTCCACCGTCCTCGTCGAGCGCGACGACCTCGCCTTCGGAACCAGCCGGTGGAGCTCCAAGCTCGTCCACGGCGGCCTGCGCTACCTCGCCAGGGGCCAGGTGGGCATCGCCTACGAGAGCGCCCGCGAACGCGACGTCCTCATGCGCGTCACCGCTCCGCACCTCGTCCGCCCCCTGCCCATGATCGTTCCGGTGCACCGGGAAGCGGGTCTGGCCAAGCCGCTGCTCGTGCGCGCGGGCATGGGCATGGGCGACGCCCTGCGCGTCCTCGCGGGCACGCCCAGAGGCGTCCTCCCCGGCCCCCGGCTGCTCACCGCGCGCCAGACCCTGCGCCTGATGCCCGGCGTCCGGCCCGAGGGACTGCGCGGCGGCATCCTGTCCTTCGACGGCCAACTGGTCGACGACGCCCGCCTCGTGGTCGCCCTCGCCCGCACGGCCGCGCGCGAGGGCGCCCGTGTCATCACGCGCTGCTCGGCCGAGACAGTGACCGCCGACGGGGTGTGGCTGCGGGACGAGACCACGGGCGAGACGCTCGCCCTCCGCCCCCGGGCCGTGGTGAACGCGACCGGGGTGCACGCCGGGGAGCTCGACCCGTCCGTCCGGCTGAGTCCCAGCCGGGGCAGCCACCTCGTCCTGGACGGTGCGGCGCTCGGCCACCCCAGGGCAGCGCTCACCGTACCGGTCCTGGGCAGCGTCAACCGGTTCGTGTTCGCGCTCCCGCAGTCCGACGGACGGGTGTTCGCGGGGCTGACCGACGAACCCGTGGACGGGCCCGTCCCGCGCGTGCCCGAGGTCCCCGACGCCGACGTCGACTTCCTGCTCGCCCAGCTCAACCAGGCCCTGCGCACCCGGATCGGCCGCGAACACGTGCTGGGCGCCTTCGCCGGGCTGCGCCCCCTCCTGCACGCGGACGGCGCCAGCTCCGACCTGTCCCGCGAGCACTCCGTCACCGTCGCGCCGACCGGTGCGGTCACCGTGGTCGGCGGCAAGCTCACCACCTACCGGGCGATGGCGGAGGAGGCCGTGGACGCCGCAGTACGCGCCCGCGGCCTGACCGCGGGTCGGTGCCGCACCCGGACGCTGCCGCTGGTCGGCGCCGCCTCTCCGGAGGAGCTCGACGCCCTGGACGTCCCGCGCCGTCTCGTGCGCCGGTACGGGACCGAGGCCGCCGACGTCGTCGCCGAGGCCGGGGGCGATCCCGCGCTGCTCGCGCCGGTGGCCCGCGGGGTCACCGGGGCCGAGCTGCGCTTCGGCGTCCGGCACGAGGGGGCCATGGACGTGGACGACCTGCTGGACCGGCGTACGCGGATCGGTCTGGTCCCGGGCGACCGGGCCGCCGCCGACGCCGCGGCCCGGGCGGCGCTCGCCGCCGGGTAGCCCTACGGGGCTCTCCACGGCGGACCGGATTCGCGGAACGCGCCACACCGACATCCCCTGTCCCACAGGGCGTTGATCGCGTAGGGTCGTAGCCGGTCCGGCCCGCCGTCTCCCCCAGGGCGCCGGACGCTCCCGAGCCTCCCCCTGTCACGGTTCGCCCGCCCACTGAGCCGCCCCGCCGAAGGAGTCACCCATGCCCACGCTCGTTTCCGTGCCCGCGCTCGCCGAGGACGACGACGCCGTCCTGGCGGGTGTACCGGACGAGTACCGGCACTACTTCAACGGGCGGCCTCCGGTGCCCTTCACCAAGCGGCACTGGGAGTTCCCCGGAGCGGCCAGGAGCGTGCCCCTGTGCAGGGCCTTCCTCGACACCTGCGCCGCCAGCCGCGACGGCGACTTCCGGTACGTCTTCTCGCTGCTGGGGACGGAGCTGGCGACCAACGCCGTGCGGCACAGCCGGTCGGGCGAGGAGGGGCAGACCTTCGTGCTCAAGGTGACCCGGGGAGCCAACGGGCTGACGCTGGTGTGCCGGGACAACGGCAGGCCCACCCGGGCGCTCCCGGACGGCGGCCGGACGCTGGCCCCCGTGCCGATGGAGGGCGACCGCCTGACGGCGGAGAGCGGCCGGGGGCTCGCCCTGGTCGACAGCTTCGCCACCACCTGGGGCGACAACGGGCACCCCAGTATCCGCAAGGTGTGGTTCCACCTGGCCTACGACATGACCGGCAGCTCCTGGCCCGCCGCCTGATCCGGGCCGCCTACCGGCCGTCGAGGTAGGCCAGGACCGCGCGGACCCGGCGGTGTCCGGGGTCGGAGGGAGCCAGCGCCAGCTTCGCGAAGACGTTGCCGATGTGCTTGTGCACGGCGTTGTCGGTCACGACCAGGCGCTGGGCGATCTCCCCGTTGCCCAGCCCCTCCGCCATGAGCGCCAGGACCTCGCGCTCGCGCGGGGTGAGCGATTCGAGCGGGTCGCGCGGCCGTGGCGCGAGGAGCTGCTGGACGACGGCTGGGTCCATGACCGTGCCGCCGTCCGCCACCCGGCGCAGGGCGTCGACGAACTCGCTCACCCGGCCGACCCGGTCCTTGAGCAGGTAGCCGACCCCGCCCCGGCCGTCCGCCAGCAGTTCCCCGGCGTAGTCGCGCTCCACGTACTGGGACAGGACCAGGACCGGCAGCGCCTCGTGCTCGCGCCGCGCCTCGATGGCGGCGCGCACCCCCTCGTCGCGGAAGCCCGGCGGCAGCCGCACGTCCACGACGGCCAGGTCGGGGCGGTGCCGCGCGACGGCCGCGGCGAAGGAGCCGGCGTCGGCGGCGATCTCGGCCACCTCGAAGCCGCGCGTAGTCAGCAGCAGCTCCAGCCCGGCTGACAGCAGGACGTTGTCCTCGGCGATCACGACGCGCACGGCAGCTCCACGTCGACCTCGGTCGGCCCGCCCGTCGGGCTGGTCACCCGCACACGGCCGTCGAGCGCGGCCACACGGTGGCGGATCCCGGACACGCCCGTGCCCCGCCCCTCGTCCACGCCGCCCGAGCCGTCGTCGCGCACCGCGATCCGGAGCGCACGCTCGTCCCGGGACAGGCGCACGGTGATCGACCCGGCGCCGGAGTGGCGGACCGCGTTGGAGACCGCCTCGGTCACCACGTAGAAGGCGGCGGTCTCCACGGCGACCGGGAGCGTCCCCAGCTCCTCGGCCTCCAACCGGGTGGGGACGGTGGTGCGGGCCACGAGCGCGGCCAGCGCCCCGTCCAGCCCCCGGTCGGCGAGGATCGGCGGGTAGATCCCGCGGATGACGTCGCGCAGTTCCGCCATCGCCTCCTCCGTCCCCCGGTGGGCGTCGCGCAGGAGCGCGGCGACGGCGGGGTCGGACTCCGCCGCCTCCACGGCCTCCCGGGCGACACCGAGCTGCATCGCGATGGCGACCAGCCGCGCCTGGGTGCCGTCGTGGAGATCCCGTTCGATCCGCCGGAGCTCGGCGCCGTGCGCGTCGACCACCCCGGCCCGGGTCCGGTGGAGCTCGTCCACGCGAGCGGTCAGGACCTCGGCCTCCGAGGGGGTCAGCAGCCGCACGGACAGGCGGGCGTGCAGCCGCGCCAGGGGCGGCAGCGCCCAGCGGGCGAGGACGCAGGCGGTCGCCAGGTGGACCGCGCACACGGCCAGGGCGACGCCCCACCCCTCTCCCCCGATCGGAACGCCGTACAGGTCGTGCTCGTGGCCCGCCGGATCCACCCACCACAGGAGGGACAGCGCGGCCTCCAGCACGGAGCCCGTCGCGAGCACCGCGACCAACCCGGCGCCCAGGCCGGAGAGGGTGAACAGGGGCATCCACGTCAGAAGCCGTCGGGTGGTCCGGGACCGCCGCAGCGACCTGGCGTCGCGAGCGGGGGCGAGGGCGGCCTCCGGAGCCGGGACGCCCAGGTGCGACGCCGCGTACGCCAGGTGCGCGCGGGCCCACGCGCCCAGTACCCGGAACCACCGGGGGAGCAGGAGGAGCCCGATCCCGCCCACGGCCACGGTCAGCGCCACGGCCAGCGTGAGGGGGAGCAGCACCATCGTGGCCAGCGCGGACGCCAGGGCCACCAGCAGGTACGCGTCCGCCCGCCAGGCCCTCCTCCAGAGGTCCTTCATTCCGTGGCCCTTTCCGTTCCGAATGTCTCGACCACGGACAGTCTGTCGGTGTCGGCGCGGGGCGGCACTACAGTGCACTGCTCCATCCGGCGCGCCGGGGCCGACGGGCGATCAGACGGTTTCGGAGGTCCGGTCGGCGGGGGCGGGCGTGAGCGCGCGCAGCGCGTGCACGAGCGGAGCGAGCTCGGGGGTCTCCTCCGCCTCGGCGAGCGCGCGTCGGAGGACGGCGTCGTGGGTGGGGCGGGCGGCCGAGAGCAGTTCCTGCCCGGCCGGGGTGAGCTCGGTGTAGATGCCGCGCCGGTCGTCCACGCACAGGTAGCGGGACAGCAGTCCCCGGTCCTCCAGGCGGGTGACGAGCCGGGTCGTCGCGCTGTTGGACAGCGCTGCGGCCCGGGCGAGCTGGCGCATGCGCATGTGCCAGCCGTCCTGGCGGCTGAGGGCGTCGAGGACCGTGTACTCCACGACGGAGACGCCGTGCTCGGTCTGGAGGGCCTTCTCCAGGGCGGTCTCGATGAGGCCGTGCACGGCCGTGAGCGTGCGCCAGCCGTGCGCGCGGACCTCGACGGCGTCGTCGGAGATGGCCATGGCCGCACCTCTTCTGAGTAGGGGTTCACAGGATATCTGATTGCGAAGAAAGAGCGCGTGTGCAACTATCTAGTTGTGTCTGCAACTAGTGCAGCCGCAACGACCAGTCGCCTCTCCGAGGAGCCCGCCCCATGCCGCTCGCGCTCTACGCCCTCGCCGCCGGGGGATTCGGCATCGGTCTCACCGAATTCGTCATCATGGGACTCCTGCCCGAGGTGGGCGCCGACTTCGGCGTCTCACCGACCGTCGCCGGGTACCTCGTCTCCGGATACGCCCTGAGCGTCGCCGTGGGCGGCGTCGGCCTCACCGCGGCCCTGAACCGCGTCGACCGCAAACGGGCGCTCCTGCTGCTCATGGTCCTGTTCATCGTCGGGAACACGGTCTCCGCGCTCGCCACCGGGTACTGGGTCATGCTCGCGGGTTGCGTCACCGCCGCCCTGTGCCACGGCGCCTTCTTCGGCATCGGATCCGTCCTGGCCGCGGGCATCGTGCCCCCGCACCGGCGCGCCGCCGCCATCTCCGTCATGTTCGCCGGCCTCACCACCGCCACCGTGCTCGGAGTCCCCTTCGGCACCTTCCTCGGCCAGGCCGCCGGATGGCGTGCCACGTTCTGGGCCATCGCCGCCATCGGCGCGGCCGCCTTCATCGGCATCGCCGCGCTCGTCCCGCGGGGGAGCGGTGACCGGAGCGACGAGAGGGGCGGCCTGCGCGCCGAGTTCGGCGCCTTCCGCAGTCCCCAGGTCTGGCTCTCCCTGGCCGTCACCGTGCTCGGCTTCGGCGGCATGTTCGGCGCCTTCACCTACATCGCGTTCACGCTCACCGAGGTCAGCGGGTTCTCGTCGGCGACCGTGCCCTGGCTCCTCGTGCTCTTCGGGCTCGGTCTGTTCGCCGGGAACCTGTGGGGCGGCCGGGCCGCGGACCGCGACCTGCCGCGCACGCTCCTGGTGCTCTTCGCCCTGCTCACCGCGGTCCTCGCCGTCTTCTCCCTGACCGCCCGCCTGAGCTGGGCCGCCCTCTCCGGACTCCTCCTCATGGGCGCCGTCGGGTTCGCGACCGTGCCCGGACTCCAGATGCGCGTCATGGGGTACGCGTCGAAGGCGCCCACGCTCGCCTCGGGGGCCAACATCGCCGCGTTCAACGTCGGCAACGCCCTGGGGGCCTGGGCGGGCGGGATCGGCCTGGCCCTCGGACTCGGGTACGGCTCGCCGCTGTGGATCGGCGCGCTGATCACGTTCGTCGGTCTGCTGGTCCTGGTCGGCGCCTTCCTCGCACCCGGCGGCGAGTTCGCCCGCGACCGCTCCCCGGCCGTCGGCGTCTGAGCCCGGGAACCCCTCGCCGACGGTCCTCCCGCGCCGACGCCGTTCGGGGCGGCCGCGACGAGGAGGCGCCGCCCCTGGCGGTGCGCGGAGCCGGGACGCGGAGCGGGCGGGCACGGCCCCGCCGTGCCCGCCCGCCGCCGTGCGCTCCGCGCCTACAGCGGGGATCCGAGCACCTTTCCGGCGTCGGACACGAGCGCGGCCAGGTAGTCCCCGGCGGCGCCTCCGGAGGCAAGGAGCGCGGCCTGACCGGACCACAGGTTGAGCCGGTCGGGCCGCCCCAGCTCCGCGGCCCGGGCCCGGATCGGCATCATGAGGTTGTTCTGCGCCGGATAGGGCGGGACCCGGTCCTCGGCGTCGGCCAGCTCCCGCACCAGGCCGTTGGCGATCCCCCTCGCGGGGCGTCCGGAGAAGAGCCGGGTGAGCACGGTGGTCTCCGCCCGTTCGGAGGCCAGCGCGTCCCGGTGCACCTGGCTCGCGCCCGACTCCCGAGTCCGGAGGAAGCCGGTCCCCACCTGGACCCCGTCCGCGCCCAGGGCCAGGGCCGCCGCGACGCCGCGCCCGTCGGCGATCCCGCCCGCGGCGACCACCGGCACGGTCACGGCGTCGCTCACCTGGGGGACCAGGGAGAACGTGCCGACCAGCGACTCGCGCACCGGTGCCAGGAACGAACCGCGGTGCCCGCCCGCGTCGCTGCCGGAGGCCACGACCACGTCGCATCCGGCCTCCTGGAGCGCGCGGGCCTCGGCGACCGTGGTGGCCGTGCCGATGAGCGTCGCCCCGATCCTTCGGGCGCCCTCGACCAACCGGCGGGACGGTGTGCCCATCACGACGCTGATCACCGGGGGCCGGGCCTCCAGTACCGCGTCGACCTGGGCCTCGAAGTCGAGGCGGGCGTTGGCGGCGTCCAGTCCGGGCGGGGTGAGCCCGAACTCGGCGTAGTGGGCGGCGAGCCGGTCGGTGTGCGCGGCCAGCGCCGTCGCGTCGGGGACGGGCCGTTCCTCCTCGGCGCGCGGGATCCACAGGTTGACGGAGAACGGCGCCGTGGTGGACGCGCGGATCCGGTCCACCACGGAGCCGATCCGTTCGGGGGCCACGGCGTGCAGACCGTACGATCCCAGGCCGCCGGCCTCGGAGACCGCGGCGGTGAGTTCGACCGTCGACAGCCCGCCGCCGAACGGGCCCTGGACGACGGGGTGGCGGATGCCGAGAACGCTGGTGAGGGCGGTGCCGGGCCGCCGTTCGGAGCTCACGCGGCCACCGCGGCGCGCCCGAGGGCGAACCGGACGGCGACCGACGCGACCTGGGACCCCAGGTGTTCGGCGGTGCGCAGGTCGCTGTCGATCGGCGCCTGGTCGGGGCCCAGGTCGGCGGCGGACTGGGCCATGGCGCCGGTGAAGCCGCCGAGCCGGTTGAGGTCGTCGCGGTCGCCCTGACTCGAGTACTCGCCGCCCGGGGCCAGGCCGAGCGGGACCCAGATCATCCCGTGCTGGGCGGCGAACACGGCGAGCGCGCTGAGCGTCGTGTCCTTGTTGCCGTTGATCCCCGCGGAGTTGGTGAAGCCGGCGGCGAGCTTGCCCTGCCAGCGGCGCTCCTGCCAGATGGGCGCGGTGGCCTCGGCGAACGTCTGGAACACGGCGGAGGTGCCGCCCATGTAGGTGGGGGTGCCGAAGACGATGGCGTCGGCGGAGTCCAGTTCGGACCACAGCGCCGCGTCGGGGGCGCTGACGTCGTGCGCGGTGGCGATGGCGCCGTCGACGCCCGCGGCTCCCCGGGTGACCGCCTCGGCCTGGCGGGCGGTGTGGCCGTAACCGCTGTGGAAGGCGACGGCGACTCGGACATCCATGGGTGGTTCCCCTCGGTCGGGTGGGCCCGGCGGCCCGTGCGGGATGAATATAGACGACCGGTCAACTATTTCGCAACCGGCGAGACCCGTCCGGATAGTTGACCGGCCGTATAATCTCGGTCCATGGGACGTACGAGCGATGCCAGGGAGCGGATTCTGGACTCGTCCCGCAGGCTCCTGCGCACGCGCGGCTACACAGCCCTGGGCGTCGCGCAGATCTGCGACGACGCGGGAGTGAAGAAGGGCAGCTTCTACCACTTCTTCGACTCCAAGCAGGCCCTGACCATCGAGACCGTCGACGAGCACTGGGCCGAGGAGCGCCGCGGACTGGAGGCGGTGCTGGCCGGCGCGGGCGGCCCGGTCGAACGGCTCCACGCCCTGGTCGAGTGCCTGGTCGGCACCCAGCGCGCCGACCACAGCGAGTCGGGGGCCATGTACGGCTGCCTCTACGGCAACCTCGCCCTGGAACTGAGCGGGCAGGAGCCGGAGGTGCGCGGTCGTCTGGCGAAGGTGTTCGACGACCAGGTCGCCATGGTCGCCCGCCTCATCGCCGAGGCGCAGGAGGAGGAGCTGATCGGCCGGGGGACCAGCGCCCAGACCCTGGCCAGGTCGATGGTCGCCCAGATCGAGGGCACGGTGCTGCTGGCCCGGGTCCGCAACGACCCCACCCTGCTGGACGAGGCCTGGCCGAGCGCGCGGCGGCTCCTGGCCGTGGCCTGACCCCTTCGGCCGTCCGACCCGCCCGCACCCCGGGAACCGCTCCGAACCTGTCCGCGAACGCCGGTGCGCGTCTCCCCGGACGACGAGCGGCCGGCCGTCGGCCCCCGCGTGTCGTCGACCCCCCGACCGGGCGGTCTCCCTACACTCTGTGGTCGGGCGGAAGGAGACGGCATGGCGTGGGGAAACAGGGAGATCTCACAGCTCGCGCTCGGCGTGTTCGGGGACGACCTCTGGAACACGGGCGGTATGGCGGAGCTGGAGGACCACCTGGCGGACGACTTCAGGAACCACCAGCTCCCGGATGCCAGGGGAGGTGAGTCCGTCATGGACCTGGAGGAGTGGCGGACGCTCCTCCACCGTTTCCACCAAGGCTTCTCGGACGCGAGGATGGAGATCCTGCGGCAGGTCGCCGAGGGGGACTACGTGGCCACCCGCTGGCGCGTGACGGCGAAGAACGTCGCCGAGTTCGCGGGCTATCCGGCGACCGGCAGGTCGTGCACGTGGACGGGCGCGTCGACCGACCGGTTCGACGGCGGAAGACTCGCCGAGACCTGGGTCGACTGGGACAAGTACACGTTCCTCGCGGGGTTGGACCTCGTCTAGCCGACCCCGGGCGCCCGGGGCTCCCGAAGCCGCCCCGGTGCCGCGAGGCTGCGCCTCGGCAGCGCGCTCTCGAACTCCCGGGGGCCGTCGGCGCCCGGCTCGTACCCGGCCATGGGACCGTGCGCCGACGCGAACCACGCGTCCAGCCCGGCCGAGGCCGCGCCCCGAAACACGAAAGGCGCCCCGGAGGACGCCGTATCGCCTGGTCAGCGCGGTGATCGTACTGATCCGCGCGAAGTGCCCCCTGCAGGATTCGAACCTGCGCACACGGCTCCGGAGGCCGTTGCTCTATCCCCTGAGCTAAGGGGGCGCGCTGCGTGAACAACTGTAGCAGGGGCTCCGCGCGGTTCGTCCACCCGACGGACCGCGCCCCTCCGCGCCCTGTCGATCCGGCCAATCCAGTGGTGTCCCCTCACCCAGCGGCGGTAGTGTCGCGCCCGTGAACGCCCTACCCGCACGGGTTCTCGTCGTCGAGGACGACGAGGTGATCCGGGAACTGATCCGCCTGAACCTCGAACTGGAGGGGTTCGAGGTCTTCACCGCGGTGGACGGCCAGGACTGCCTCGAACGCGTCGGGCACATCGCCCCGCACGTGGTCACGCTCGACGTCATGATGCCCCGCCTGGACGGCTGGTCGGCGGCCGAGTCCCTGCGCGCCGACGACCGCACGCGGGACTGCAAGCTCGTCCTGGTCACCGCGCGCGCCCAGGGCGACGACCGTCGGCGCGGGGAGCGGATCGGGGTCGACGCCTACGTCACCAAGCCCTTCGACCCCGACGAGCTGGTCGACGTCATCCGCGCCCTCGTCGACGGGGAGTCCGTGTGACCCCCTGGACCCTGGAGGCCGCGCTCCGCCGGGCCGCCGTCCGCGCCTACGGCCTGGCCTCCGAGGACGTCCCCCTCGTGTGGCCCCGCAACGACCACGCCGGGGAGGGCGCCGACGCAGCGAGCGCGCTCGCGCCCCGGCTCGTCCGGCTGGTCGCGGGCAGGCGTTCCCGGCCCTCGGCCGTATCCGGGCGCGTCGTCGCCGAACTGGCCCGCATGCGCGACGAGGGCCTGGTCGACTACGCCCGTGCGGGCGACGACGCGCGCGGCTTCGTCAACGTCGCCTTCACGGACACGCAGCACCGGGACCTGCTGGCCGCGGCGGCCGACGGCCCCCGGCTCCTCACCGGCCGGGCCTGGGACGGCCGGGGGGAGTGGCCGACCACGCCGCTGCACGAGGCGGGCCCCGTGGCCCAGGCCCGCCGCCTGGCCCGCGCCGACGCCCGGCGGCGTCTGGCCGTCGCGACCGGGGAGTCGTCCCCTCCCCCGGGCCCCGGCGACGCCGAGGTCTCCTGGCGCGATCCCTACCTGGACGGCGGGCACGGGGAGTCGGTCACCCCCGCCGCGCGCCTCCTCGGCACGGTGGGCGAGGCCAGCGCGCGCATCGCGTTCTGCCGGTCGATCCCCGAGCGCCCCCGCGAGGCCGAGACGACCGGCCTCGACCTGCCCGTCCTGCCGTCCGCCGAGCACCCCGGCGCCTGGGTCCGCCTCACCGACGCCAATCCGGCCTTCCGACTGCGTTACGCCCACGCGCACGCGGTCAGCCGCGTGCGCTGGACGGGAGAGGGGGCAGCCGAGCCCGCCCCCTGCCCCCGGCACACCGCCAGGGTCCGCGGACTCCTCTTCGACGGCACGAGCTCCGTCGACACGGCGGCGCGCCGAGAGGAACCCCATATCCTGGTCAGATACCTGGAGGCACTGGCCCGTGCCTACGATGAGTGGCGGACGTGCCCCACCGCGGACCCCGAGGGGGCGCGGGGGGCGGCCGTGGACCCGGCGCTGCCAGCCGCCGTCGCCGGGGTCCTGCGCACCGGGCTCTTCCTGCTCGGGGTGTCGGCGCCCACAAGGCTGTAGACACTCCGCGCCCCATCCGACGGGCCGACCCAACTCCTTTGTCCCTACCGGGTAAGTGGACAATAGGAGGAGGCGCCTCCGCCGCCAGCACAGCCGCATCCCAGTCGAAAGCCCATCATGAGCCGCTACGCCCACCCCGCCGGATCACGCCACGCGGAGATCCTGCCGGAGGACAACCCGCCGCTGCCGCCCGAGGACCTCAACGGCCTCGACCCCCGGGTGTGGCCCGCCACCGCCCGTCGCGCGGACGGCGAGGTCGCCGTCGGGGGCGTCGGCGTGCGCGAACTCGCCGAGACCCACGGCACCCCGCTCTTCGTCATGGACGAGGAGGACTTCCGGGGCCGCGCCCGCGACTACCGCAACGCCTTCACCGACGCCGACGTCTACTACGCGGGCAAGGCCCTGCTGACCAAGGCCGTCGCGCGCTGGGTGGTCGAGGAGGGCCTCAAGCTCGACGTCTGCTCCGGAGGCGAACTCGCCGTCGCCCTCGCCGCGGGGGTGCCGCCCGAGCGGGTGGGCATGCACGGCAACAACAAGTCCACGGCGGAGCTGCGCCGCGCGGTCGAGGCCGGGGTCGGCCGGATCATCATCGACTCCCTCGACGAGATCGAGCGCCTGGAGTCCGTCGCCGCGGAGCTGGACCGCCGCCCCCAGGCCCTCATCCGCGTCACCACCGGCGTCGAGGCCCACACCCACGAGTTCGTCGCCACCGCGCACGACGACCAGAAGTTCGGGTTCGCCCTGAGCACCGGCGCCGCCGCCGAGGCGGTCCGCCGCGTGCTCGACGCGCCGCACCTGGACCTGGTCGGTCTGCACTCGCACATCGGGTCGCAGATCTTCGACACCTCCGGGTTCGAGGTCGCGGCCCGCCGCGTCACCCGCTTCCTCACCGGGATCCACGAGGAGCTCGGGGTCACGCTCGCCGAACTCGACCTCGGCGGCGGCCTCGGCATCGCCTACACCTCCGGCGACGACCCGCTCGACCCCAAGAGCATCGCCGAGAGCCTCACCGCCATCGTCCGCCGCGAGTGCGAGGAGGCAGGGCTGCCGGTGCCCCGTCTCGCCGTCGAGCCCGGCCGCGCCATCGCCGGCCCCGCGGGGATCACCGTCTACGAGGTCGGCACCGTCAAGGACGTCGAGGGCATCCGCACCTACGTCAGCGTCGACGGCGGCATGAGCGACAACATCCGCACCGCCCTCTACGGCTCGGAGTACACCAGCCAGCTGGTGTCCCGGGAGAGCGACGCCGAACCCATGCTGTCCCGCCTGGTCGGCAAGCACTGCGAGAGCGGCGACATCATCGTGCACGACCTCTACCTGCCCGCCGACCTCAGGCCCGGCGACCTGGTGGCGGTCGCCGCCACCGGCGCCTACTGCTACTCCATGGCGAGCAACTACAACCACCTGCCCCGCCCCGCCATGGTCGCGGTCCGGGACGGGCGGGCACGGGTCATCGTGCGCAGGGAGACCGAGGAGGACCTCCTCCGCCTCGACGTAGGCTGAACCGGCCGCCGGCGCGGCGCGGCCGCGCGACGGTAGGACACGAGAGAAGTGGGAGTCACGCCCAAATGGCGATGAAGGTGGCGCTGCTCGGATGCGGCGTTGTGGGCGCGGAAGTCGTCCGCCTGATCGAGGAGCAGTCCGACGAGCTGGCCGCGCGAGTGGGCACGCCGATCGAGGTCGGCGGCATCGCGGTGCGACGTCTGGACAGGGACCGCGGTGTCGACCCGTCACTGCTGACCACCGACGCCACGGGCCTGGTCACCCGGCCCGACATCGACCTCGTCGTGGAGGTGATCGGCGGTATCGAACCGGCCCGCTCGCTCATCCTCGCCGCGATCAAGGCGGGCAAGTCCGTGGTGACGGCCAACAAGGCGCTGCTGGCGGAGGACGGCCAGACGCTGCACGCGGCCGCCCGCGACGCCGGAGTGGACCTGTACTACGAGGCCGCGGTGGCCGGGGCCATCCCGCTGCTGCGCCCGCTGCGCGACTCCCTCGCGGGGGACCGCGTCAACCGGGTGCTCGGCATCGTCAACGGCACGACGAACTACATCCTCGACCGCATGGACTCGCTGGGCGCCGGGTTCACCGAGTCCCTGGAGGAGGCCCAGGCCCTGGGCTACGCCGAGGCCGACCCCACCGCGGACGTCGAGGGCTTCGACGCCGCGGCCAAGGCCGCCATCCTGGCCCGCCTGGCCTTCCACACCCAGCGGGTCACCGCCGCCGACGTGCACCGGGAGGGGATCACCGCGGTGTCGGCCGCCGACATCGCCAGCGCCCGCGCCATGGGCTGCGTCGTCAAACTCCTGGCGATCTGCCAGCGCTCGGAGGACGGCGCGTCCGTGGGCGTGCGCGTCCACCCGGTGATGCTGCCCGTCGACCACCCCCTGGCCAGCGTCAAGGAGGCCTACAACGCGGTGTTCGTCGAGGCCGAGTCCGCCGGTCGGCTGATGTTCTACGGCGCGGGCGCGGGGGGCACCCCCACGGCCAGCGCCGTCCTCGGCGACGTGGTGGCCGTGGCGCGCAACCGCCTCGCCCGCACCCACGTGGCGGAGGGGGCGCACGACACCGGGCTCCCTGTGCATGACATGGGCCACACCATCACCAGCTACCACGTGTCGCTGGACGTGGCGGACCGGCCGGGCGTGCTCTCGAAGGTCGCCGAGGTCTTCGCCGACCACGGCGTGTCGATCAAGAACGTGCGCCAGGAGGGCAGCGGGGAGGACGCGCAGCTCGTCCTGGTCAGCCACCCCGCCCCGGACTCGGCGCTGCGCAGCACGGTGGAGCGGCTGCGCGGCCACGAGCTGGTGCGTGAGGTGGCCAGCGTGATGCGCGTGGAGACCTTCTCCGACTGACCCTCGGCCGGTCCAGGGGGCGGTCACCCCGGGCGGTCCTCCGTGCGTACGCCGCCGGGGCCGCGCGGCGTGCCCGGTGTCCGGATGGTGGGACGAGCGACCGCGATTCGAGATGGTCCCGGTGGGGCCATAGACTCGTAGCTGGTGGCGGCGGCACCGCGACGGCGACCGCCCCGCCGAGTCCATCTGCGCGTCAAGCGAAGCCGCATCCACCCGAAAGGGAACAGTCGTGAGCATGGCACGGGCGTGGCGAGGGGTCGTCGAGGAGTACCGCGACCGCCTCCCCGTCAACGAGAACACCCCCGTCGTCACCCTTCAGGAGGGCGGCACGCCCCTGCTCCCGGCGACGCGCGTGTCCGAGCTGACGGGTTGCGAGGTCCACCTCAAGGTCGAGGGCCTCAACCCCACCGGGTCCTTCAAGGACCGCGGCATGACCATGGCCATCACCAAGGCCGCCGAGGACGGCGCCAAGGCCGTGATCTGCGCCTCCACCGGCAACACCAGCGCGAGCGCCGCGGCGTACGCGATCCGCGCGGGCATGACCTGCGCCGTGCTCGTGCCCCAGGGCAAGATCGCCATGGGCAAGCTCGCCCAGGCGCTCGTCCACGGCGCCCGCCTGCTCCAGGTGGACGGCAACTTCGACGACTGCCTCGAACTCGCCCGCAAGCTCAGCGTCGACTACCCGGTCGCGCTGGTGAACTCGGTCAACCCCTACCGGCTCCAGGGCCAGAAGACCGCGGCCTTCGAGATCGTCGACGCCCTCGGCGACGCTCCCGACATCCACTGCATCCCCGTCGGCAACGCGGGCAACATCAGCGCCTACTGGATGGGCTACACCGAGTACGCCGAGGACGGGATCTCCACCCGGAACCCGCGCATGTTCGGCTTCCAGGCCAGCGGTTCCGCCCCGATCGTCGACGGCGCGCCCGTCACCAGCCCGAGCACCATCGCGACCGCGATCCGCATCGGCAACCCCGCCTCCTGGAAGCTGGCCGAACAGGCCAGGGACGAGTCCGGCGGACTCATCGACAAGGTGACCGACCGCGAGATCATGGCGGCCTACAAGCTCCTGGCCGCCGAGGAGGGCGTGTTCGTCGAACTCGCCTCCGCCGCCAGCGTCGCCGGTCTGCTCAAGGCGGCCAAGGTCGGGCTGGTCCCGCGCGGCAGCCGCGTGGTCTGCACCGTCACCGGCAACGGGCTCAAGGACCCGGACTGGGCCCTGGCCGGCGCCGCCTCCGCCACCACGGTCCCGGTCGACGCCCGCGCCGCCGCCGAAGCCCTCGGACTCGTCTGAGCGCCTCGGGGAACCCCCGCGGAAGGAACCCACGATGACCCCATCGCGCCCCGTGCGCGTGACCGTCCACGCACCGGCCACCAGCGCCAACCTCGGCCCGGGCTTCGACGCCCTCGGCCTCGCCGTGCGGCTGTACAACCGGTTCGAGGCCGCCGTGCGCGACGACGACCGGATCAACGTCGAGGTCACCGGAGAGGGGGTCGGAGAGCTGCCCCTGGACGACCGCCACCTCGTGGTGCGCTCCATGCGGGAGGCCTTCGAACGTGACGGGCACAAGCTGCCCGGCATCGACCTGGCGTGCGTCAACGAGGTCCCGCACGCGCGGGGCCTCGGCTCGTCCTCGTCGGCGATCGTCGGGGGCGTCGCGGCCGCCGCGGCGCTGCTGGGCCGGACCGGTCCGGACGGGGGCCCGGACCGTGACTGGATCTACCAGATCGCCGCGGACATCGAGGGCCACCCGGACAACGTGGCCCCCTGCGTCTACGGCGGCTACACGATCGCCTACCGGGACGCGGGCCGGTGGGGCGCGGTCTCCCTCGCGCCCGACGCCCGGATCCTGCCCGTTCTGTGCGTTCCCTCGTGGCGGCTGTCCACCGAACGCGCGCGCGGCCTGCTCCCCGAGCGCGTGCCGCACGCGGACGCGGCCTTCAACGCGGGCCGCTCAGCGCTGATGACGGCGGCCGTTTGTGGCCACCCCGAGGCTCTGTACGCGGCCACCGCGGATCGGCTACACGAGTCCTACCGGGAACCGGCCATGCCGCGCACCCTCGAACTCATTCGTGACCTGCGCGAACACGAGGGTCTGCCCGCCGTGGTCTCCGGGGCGGGGCCGACGGTGCTCGTCCTGTGCGCCGTGGCGGAGGGCGAGGCGCGCGCGGATTCGCCGGAAATCGCCCACCAGATTGATTCGATCGCTCGGCGGGCGGGTAATGATTGGGGCATACACCCCCTGCGCGTCGAGCCGGCGGGGGTGCGGACCCCATCTCCCCATCCGTAGCACCTGTGTTGAGGAATAGCCGTGGCCTCTGGTGATGTTAGGCTAGGTGAAGCACCAGATGCCCCGTTGCGGGGCGAGTGCTCATCCGCCACAGCGGCTTCCGCGACCCATACTCCGGCGTTCCGGTCTCACGATCGTCCGGGGGCGGTGGCCAACGTGTCGAGTCCGCGGTTTCCCCGCGACTGTGCCTACGTCACCAGAGTCAGCACCTCTTCCTCGGATGAGCGTGTCACTACGGCTGACGGGCATCACCACCGAGCCATCCGCCCCGACGTCTGGCTGTACCCAGAGCCCGCCGCGATTGGGTAGGGGACCGTCATCGCCGGTTTCCAGCATCCACGTGGGGCAAGCCCTACCCGGCCCCTGCCGGATAGCACCACCGGGCCGGCCGCTCCAGCACCCGCTGACGGCCGATGCCCGCTCCTTGGGAAGGACCCTTAGTGAGCGACACCACCGAACTCCACACGGACGCGGCGGTCAACAGCAAAGCCACCACCGACGCCTCCGGAGCGGAGGCCGGCGCCGCGCCCACCGGAGCGTCGGCGTCGTCGCGGTCCCGAGCGACCTCGCGCGGGACCGGGCTCGCCGCCCAGAAGCTCCCCGAGCTGCAAAAGCTCGCGTCGAGCATGGGTATCACCGGTGCGGGGCGCATGCGCAAGAGCGACGTCATCGCCGCGATCGAGGCCAAGCAGGGCGGCCCCGTAGCCGCTCCGGCGAAGGCCAAATCGGCGAAGAAGACCGACACGGAGCCAACGGCCGGTAAGGTCGAGTCAACCGACGGCCCAGCCGTGACCACGACCTCCGCGACGTCGGACAACGGCGACTCCGCACGGACGGGTGCGGGCGACCGGTCGTCGGGCCAGGCCGTGGCCGACTCCCAGGGTGGGCGGGGCGAGAAGCCGTCCCGCAGCCGACGTTCGTCCCGCAGGCGCGGTGACGAGTCCGTTGACCAGCCCCGATCGGCGGACGGCACCGACTCCACTACCTCCGCGAGCAGCGTGACCAAGACATCCAGCACCCCCCAGAAGAACGGCTCCGACACCTCCGAGGACCGTGCGTCCGGGCAGGGTCGTGAGCGCCAGCGCAACCGCCGCAACCGCAACCGCGGTGGTGACGACCAGACCAACACCGGCGCCCAGCAGCAGGGCGGTGGCGGCCAGAACCAGGGCCGCGGCGGTGGCGGTGACGACGAGGACTTCGGCGGCGGCCGTCGGCGGGGACGCCGCCGGGACCGCCGGGACCGCCGCGGGCGCGGCGGTACCGGACAGGAGCAGGAGCCGGTGATCGGCGACGACGACGTCCTGCTGCCGGTCGCGGGCATCCTCGACATCCTGGACAACTACGCGTTCGTCCGGACCACGGGCTACCTGCCCGGGCAGAGCGACGTCTACGTCTCCCTGGCCCAGGTGCGCAAGCACGGCCTGCGCAAGGGCGACCACATCATCGGCGCCGTCCGCCAGCCGCGCGACGGCGAGCGCCGCGAGAAGTTCAACGCCCTGGTGCGCCTGGACTCGGTCAACGGGATGTCTCCCGACCAGGCCAAGGGCCGCCAGGAGTTCTCCAAGCTCGTCCCGCTCTACCCGCAGGAGCGCCTGCGTCTGGAGACCGAGCCGGGCGTTCTCACCACGCGCATCATCGACCTCGTCGCACCCATCGGCAAGGGGCAGCGCGGGCTCATCGTCTCGCCGCCCAAGGCCGGCAAGACGATGGTGATGCAGGCGATCGCCAACGCCATCACCGAGAACAACCCCGAGTGCTACCTCATGGTGATCCTGGTCGACGAACGACCCGAGGAAGTCACCGACATGCAGCGCACGGTCAAGGGCGAGGTCATCCACTCGACCTTCGACCGTCCGGCCGAGGACCACACGGTCGTCGCGGACCTGGCCATCGAACGGGCCAAGCGGCTCGTGGAGATGGGCATGGACGTCGTCGTCCTGCTGGACTCCATCACCCGCCTGGGCCGCGCCTACAACCTGGCCGCCCCGGCCAGCGGGCGCATCATGTCCGGCGGTGTGGACTCCACGGCCCTGTACCCGCCCAAGCGCTTCTTCGGCGCCGCCCGCAACATCGAGGGCGGCGGCTCGCTCACCATCCTGGCGACCGCGCTGGTGGAGACCGGTTCGCGCGCCGACGAGGTGATCTTCGAGGAGTTCAAGGGCACCGGCAACATGGAGCTCAAGCTCAACCGCGGTCTGGCCGACAAGCGCATCTTCCCGGCCGTCGACGTGGACGCCTCCAGCACCCGCAAGGAGGAGATCCTGATGTCGCGCGAGGAGCTGAACGTCGTCTGGAAGCTCCGCCGGGTGCTGCACGCGCTCGACACCCAGCAGGCCATCGAGCTCTTGCTGGAGAAGATGCGCGAGTCCAAGAGCAACGCCGAGTTCCTGATGCAGGTGCAGCAGACCACCGTCGGCCCCGAGCGCTAGACGTCGGTCCGCGTGACGGCCCCCTCCCGCACGGGAGGGGGCCGTCCGGTGCACGCCGGACGGTCCGGTCCCCGGCGGCCGGGAATCAGCACTGGTCCCGGTAGCGTTGAGGGTCTGGCAGACTGGTAGAGGGATCGGCCCGCCCCTCCGCGAGGGGCCCGCCACCCGACCACCTGGATCTACGCGGCACCGGTTCGCGCATGACCCACCACGTTCGCGCCGCCCCAGCGGGCGGTGCGGCTGGCATGCGTCCGGCGGTCGCCCTAGCTATGGAGAGCACATGAAGGCCGACATCCACCCCGAATACGTGCCGACCGAGGTGACCTGCACCTGCGGGAACAGCTTCGTCACCCGCAGCACCATCACCGAGGGCAAGCTGCGCGCCGACGTGTGCTCCGCGTGCCACCCGTTCTACACCGGCAAGCAGAAGATCCTCGACACCGGTGGCCGGGTCGCCCGCTTCGAAAAGCGCTTCGGCAAGCGCAAGTAGCGCCGCCCGCTCTCCCGTGGCGCCGGTCCGCTCGGACCGGTGCCACGGGACGGGTCCATCCCCCGACCGGGGGCACGGTGAGGCGAGGCGAACGAGTAAGACGGGGACGTGGCGGAAGTGAAGCTGGACGACCTTCTGGGGGAGTACTACGAGCTGGAACAGCAGCTCGCCGACCCCGAGGTGCACGCGAACCAGAACAAGGCGCGCACGCTGGGCAAGCGGTACTCGCAGCTCACCCCCATCATCGAGGCCTACCGGGCGCTCAAGGGGGTCGAGAGCGACATCGGGGCCGCGCGCGAACTGGCCGCCGAGGACCCCTCCTTCGCCGAGGAGGCCGACCGGCTGACCCTGGAGGCCGAGGCCCTCACCGAGCGCCTGCGCTTCCTGCTCGTCCCGCGCGACGCCGCCGACGACAAGAACCTCATCATGGAGGTCAAGGCCGGTGAGGGCGGTGAGGAGTCCGCCCTGTTCGCCAGCGACCTCGTCCGCATGTACCTGCGCTACGCCGAGCGCCAGGGATGGAAGACGGAGATCATCGACTCCAACCTCTCCGACCTGGGCGGGTACAAGGACGTCACGATCGCCTTCAAGAACAAGGGCACCCCCGAACCCGGCTCCGGCGTGTGGCCGCAGCTCAAGTTCGAGGGCGGGGTCCACCGCGTGCAGCGCGTGCCGGTCACCGAGTCGCAGGGCCGCATCCACACCTCCGCGGCGGGTGTGCTGGTCGTCCCCGAGGCCGAGGAGATCGAGGTCGACATCCAGGACAAGGACCTGCGGATCGACGTCTACCGCTCCTCCGGGCCCGGCGGCCAGAGCGTCAACACCACCGACTCCGCGGTCCGCATCACCCACCTGCCGACCGGCATCGTCGCCTCCTGCCAGAACGAGAAGAGCCAGCTCCAGAACAAGGAGCAGGCCATGCGCATCCTGCGCGCCCGCATCTACGCCGAGGCCCAGGCCAGCGCGGACGCCGAGGCCGCCGCGGAGCGCAAGAGCCAGGTCCGCACCGTCGACCGCTCCGAGCGCGTGCGTACCTACAACTTCCCGGAGAACCGCATCTCCGACCACCGCGTCGGCTACAAGGCCTACAACCTCGACCAGGTCCTCGACGGGGAGCTGGACGGAGTCGTCAAGGCCCTCGTGGACGCCGACACCAAGGAGAGGCTCGAAGCCGCCCAGTCATGAACTTCCTGCTCGACGAGGTCGCCCGCGCGACACTGAGACTCGCGGAGGCGGGTGTGGCATCGCCTCGCACGGACGCCGAGGAGCTCGCGGCGTTCGTGCACGGTGTCCGTCGAGGGGAACTGCACGCGGTGCGCGACGGCGACTTCGACGCCCGGTACTGGGAGTGCGTCGCCCGCCGCGAGGCGCGTGAGCCGCTCCAGCACATCACCGGACGCGCCTACTTCCGGTACCTGGAACTCCAGGTCGGCCCGGGAGTGTTCGTCCCCCGCCCGGAGACCGAGATCATGGTCGACTGGGCGATCGAGACCCTGCGCGCGATGGACGTCGCCGACCCCCTCGTCGTCGACCTGGGCACCGGCTCCGGCGCGATCGCGATCTCCATCGCACAGGAGGTCCCGCGCTCGCGCGTGCACACCGTCGAGATCGACCCCGTCGCCCTGGCGTGGGCCCGGCGCAACATCGACGCCACCGGCCACGCCGACCGGGTGGCCTCCCACCGCGGCGACATGCGCACCGCCCTGCCCGAGCTGAACGGCCGCGTCGACCTGTTGATCAGCAACCCGCCGTACGTTCCCACCCGGGAGGCGGGCGCCATCCCGCCCGAGGTGCGCGACTACGACCCGGCCCCGGCCCTGTGGTCCGGAGAGGACGGGCTCGACATGATCCGCGACCTGGAGGCGGTCGGCCGCCGCCTGCTGCGCCCCGGCGGCGCGATGGCCATCGAGCACCACGACGGCCAGGGGATCGACATCCCGTGGCTGTTCCCCGAGGACAAGGGCTGGCGCGACGTCCTCAACCGCAAGGACCTGGCCAGGCGCGACCGCTTCGTGGTCATGCGCCGTGCCGACGAGGACGGTTAGAGGAGTCCCCGCCGGTCCCACTCTCCACCCCCACCCGACCCGTTCGAGATTGAGGTGAACGCTGGTGAGCCGCATCTACGACTGCGCGGACGAGAGCGCCCGCAAGGACGGCGTAGCCGACGCCGCGTCCGCGGTACGCCGAGGCGACCTCGTCGTGCTGCCGACCGACACCGTGTACGGCATCGGCACCGACGCCTTCAGCCCGACCGCCGTGGCGAGTCTGCTGGCCGCGAAGGGGCGCGGCCGCGACATGCCGCCGCCCGTGCTCGTGGGATCCATGCGCGCGGCCATGGCGCTCGTCGACGACCTGGGCAACCACGGGCGGGACCTCATGGAGGAGTTCTGGCCCGGTCCGCTGACCCTGGTGTGCACCGCGACCCCGAGCCTGAACTGGGACCTCGGCGACACCAAGGGCACCGTGGCCGTGCGCATGCCGATGGACCCGGTCGCCCTGGAGTTGCTCAAGGAGGTCGGGCCGATGGCGGTGAGCAGCGCCAACAAGTCGGGGCAGCCGGCCGCCTCGCGTGTGGAGGAGGCGGTCGAGCAGCTCGGTGAGGAGGACGTGGCGGTCTACCTCGACGGCGGTGTGTGCGAGTCGCCCGTCGCGTCGACGATCGTCGACCTCACCTACGCGGTCCCGCGCGTACTGCGCACGGGAGCCATCAGCATCGAGCAGCTGCGCGGCGTGTGCGGCACCGTCATCGGCGAGCTCCGCAAGGGGCGGACCAAGCCGGGCAAGGACGAGGAGGCGCGGGTCTCCGAGGACACCGGGACCCCGGAGGGCGCCTCGTCCCCGGAGGGTGCCCCGGGTCCGGAGGGTGCCCCGGGTCCGGCCGAGACCGACGTGACCCCGGACCGTACCGAGAACTAGAGGGGCCCGGACGTGCGGGAGTACGCACTCACCTTCGTCATCGCCGCCGCGGTCACCTACCTCCTGGTCCCGTTGGTGCGCCGCGCCGCCATCGCGTTCGGTGCCACACCTCCGGTCCGCGATCGGGACGTGCACACCGAACCCATTCCGCGCCTGGGCGGGATCGCCATCTACGGCGGGTTCGTGGCGGCGCTGCTGATCTCCGCGCAGCTGCCGCACCTGCAGAACGTGTTCGTCGCCCACACCTGGCGGGGGCTGCTGCTCGCCGGCGGGCTGATCACCGTCATCGGGATCATCGACGACCGCTGGGGCATGGACGCGCTCAGCAAGCTGGCCGGTCAGGTCGCCGCGGCGGGGATTCTCGTCTCCCAGGGCGTCCAGCTGCTCTGGCTGCCGCTGCCCGGGACACAGCTCTCCCTCGGGCCGTGGCTCGGCGCGATGATCTCGGTTCTGCTCATCGTGGTGACCATCAACGCGGTGAACTTCGCCGACGGGTTGGACGGCCTGGCGGCGGGCATCGTCGGCATCTCGTCCCTGGCGTTCTTCGCGTACTACTACGTGGTCGCCGTGGAACAGGGCTTCGTGCGTCAGTCCTACCCGGCGATGATCGCGATCATCCTGGCGGGCACGTGCGTGGGCTTCCTCTTCCACAACTTCCATCCGGCGCGGGTGTTCATGGGCGACACCGGGTCGATGCTGCTGGGTCTCCTGCTGACCTCGATCACCATCACGGTGACGGGCCAGTTCGACGCCAACACCGCGCAGCAGGAGTTCAACTCCTCGGGCCTGGTGGTCTTCCTGCCCGTCCTGCTGCCGCTGCTGGTGATCGCCCTGCCCCTCTCCGACCTCGTGCTCGCGGTCCTGCGGCGCACCCTGGCGGGAAAGTCCCCGTTCGCCCCCGACCGGGGCCACCTCCACCACCGCCTGCTGGACATGGGGCACAGCCACGTGCGCGCGGTGCTCCTGATGTACCTGTGGGCGGGGATCGTGGCCTTCGCCGCCGTGTCGCTGTCCATCTTCGACTCCCCGGTCATCGTGTTGACGGTCACCGCTCTGGTCGCCCTGTGCGCGGCCGGACTCATCGCGCTTCCCCGACTGCGGCGCCGCGGTCTGCTCCCGTGGAGCGGTCGGCGCAGGGCGACCGCTTCGGGAAATCACCATCCGACATCCGATGGGTGAAGGAACGGTCACACCCGGGGTCGGGGTTCCACGAGGCCGGTGGGTCTGACCTGGGATGTCAGGCTCCGCGCGAGATGTGGTGAAGGTGACACGGATCCCGGAAAGCGTGCGCACAGCGGCCTTCGTGCAGCGTTAAGGGTGCGTTAAGGAACCCCGGGATTCGGCACCAAAAACCTTGTGATAGCTTTCACGAGCAGGATCCCACTGAACCCCACGGAGCTTTGTCATGCAGGAACACGACGCCCGGATTCTCCGCGGCGCCGCGCTTCCGACTGCCGTCGTCGGCGTGGTCGCGCTGATCGTCGGCTTCGCTCTGGCCGGGCCCCAAGGCCTGTTCGGTGCGCTCTTCGGCGTGGTGCTCGTCATCGGCGCCTTCGGCGTGTCGGCCTTCGTCATCTCCTGGACCGGCGGTCGCCGACCGGAACTGCTGCTCCCCGTGGCGTTCCTGGTCTACACGACCAAGCTCGGTATCCTGCTGGCCATCCTCCTCCTGTTCAGGGGCACCACGGCCCTGGACACCACCGTCTTCGGATGGACGGCGTTGGCGTGCGTCATCGTGTGGCTCGCGGCCCAGGCCGTGGCCGTGAAACGGAGCAAGCAGCCGACGATCGTCCCCGACGGGGAACAGGACGAGGCCACCGCTGAGGACAGCGGAGCACACCAGTGAACCCGCGCGGGCGGGGTGGTGTGCGCAGTCCGCTGACCTACTGCTATCTTCCGGAGCGAGATGAACGAGAACCGAAACGGGGACGACGAGGGACCGTCCACCCCGAACGGAACGACTCTCGTCTCGTATCTGCTGGGGGGCCTCGCCTTCTGGGGCGGCGTGGGCTGGGTCGTCGACTGGGCACTGGGCCTCTCCGCCCTGTTTCTGCCCATCGGGCTGGTCGTCGGCCTGGTCGGCGGGATCTACCTCATCTACGCCCAGCATGTCCGGTCCTGACCGAACATCGAGGTGCGCCCGTCCGCGCCGAGCGCGGCACCGTACCGATCACAACCCTGAGGATTGAGTTGCGTCACGACGAAAGGGATCGCCGTGGGTGCTGACGTGAGCGTCGTCGCGGCGTCCGAAGAAGGCTGCCACATTTTCAACGACTTCGGCTGTGGGTTCGAGGCTCCGACCACGAGTCTCTTCTTCCCCACACCGTGGCTGGAGTTCGGCCTTCCCGGGACCTCCGGCCTGAACAAGTACTACCTGGTCGCCGTCGTCGCCCTCCTGGTGGCCGCCGCCTTCTGGTACTTCACCACGCGCAAGGCCAAGGTCGTCCCCGGCCGCGGTCAGAGCATGGCCGAGCTGCTGGTCGGCTTCCTGCGCGACCAGGTCACGCGGACCGCCATCGGCAAGGAGGGGGACAAGTACCTCCCCCTGATGGTGACCCTGTTCCTCTTCATCTTCAGCATGAACGTCATGGGTCTCATCCCCGGCCTCCAACTGCCGGTGACCTCCAACCTGGCCTTCCCCGCGGTCCTGGCGATCATCATCTTCCTGCTGTGGAACTACGTCGGCATCCGCCGCCACGGGTTCGGCGGCCACTTCAAGGCCCGCCTGGTCCCCGGCGGCGTCCCCGCCTGGATCCTGCCGGTGGTCGTGCCGATCGAGGCGCTGTCGAACTTCCTCATCCGGCCCGCCACGCACATGATCCGTCTTTTCGCGACCATGTTCGCCGGGCACCTCCTGCTCGCGCTGTTCGCGGCCGCCGGGTTCTACATGTTCAACCCCACCTCCCCGATGGGCCCGCTCTTCGGCGCCATCTCGGTGGGCTACTCCGGCATCGCCCTGGTCGGCTTCCTGGTCTTCACGGCCTTCGAGCTGTTCATCATGGCGGTCCAGGCCTACGTCTTCGTCCTCCTGTCCTCCATCTACATCGGTGAGGCACTGGAGGGCGCGCACTAGGAGTCCGGCCGCACGGCCAACGACTCCGCGCACCCCAAGACCCCGTCCGATTCGTCACCTCACACCGGCGGCACCATCGTCGTCGGCGAGAAGTAAAGGGAAAATCAGCATGGACATCACCGGTAGCCTCAACACCATCGGTTACGGTCTCGCCGCGATCGGCCCCGGCATCGGCGTCGGCCTCGTCTTCGGTCTCGGTGTTCAGGCCATCGCCCGCCAGCCCGAGGCGCGCGGCGTCCTCCAGGGCCAGATGATCTTCGGCTTCGCGGTCATCGAGGCCCTCGCCATCCTGGGCTTCGTTCTCGCCTTCGCGCGCTAGTCCAACCCGGCAACAGAACGCGAAGGGGATGCCAACCGTGATTGTGGCAGCTGAACATGAGAACGTCCTGCGGATTCACTGGGACGAGTTCACCTTCGGTCTCATCGCCTTCCTCGTCATCCTCGGCGTCGTCTACAAGATGTGGCCGAAGCTGACGAAGGCGCTTGACGAGCGTGCCGACCAGATCGAGGGTGGCATCGCTCGCGCTCAGAAGGCCGAGGCCGAGGCGGACGAGATCCGCCAGCAGTACAAGGAGAAGCTCGAGGAGGCGCACCGCGAGTACGCCCAGGAGCTGGAGAAGGCCAAGGAGCAGCGCGCGGCGATCATCGCCGAGGCTCGCGAGGAGGCCCAGGCCGAGGCGCGTCGCATCGTCGAGGCCGCCCAGGTCCAGATCGAGGCCGACCGCCAGCAGGCGTTCCTCCAGCTCCGCGGCGAGATCGGCGCCCTGTCGACCGAGCTCGCGACCCGCATCGTCGGTGAGACCCTCAGCGACGACGCCGCGCGCTCGCGCGTGGTGGACCGGTTCCTGGAGGAGCTGGAGCAGAGCGAGGGCTCGACGCAGGCCGAGGTGCGCTGATGCGTGGTATCAGCCGTACCTCCCTGGCCGAGGTGACCCGGCGCCTGGACGAGAACGTCCTGGCGTCGGCCGAGGCCGGTCAGTTCGCGGTCTCCCTGGGCGGCGAGCTCTTCGAGGTCGTCGCCCTGCTGAGCGGCCAGCACTCGCTCCGCCGCTGGCTGGCGGACCAGTCCAACCCGGCCGAGGCCAAGACCGCCCTGGCCGGGCAGCTGCTGGAGACCAAGGTGTCGCCGTCCACGCTCATCGTGGTGGGCGACGTCGTCCAGCAGGACTGGTCCTCCGCGGCCGACATGGTCGAGGCCGTCGAGCGCATGGGCGTGTACGCCACCGTCGCCTCCGTCGAGGGCACGCGCCTGGACGAGCTGGAGGACGAGCTGTTCCGGTTCCAGCGGATCGTCGTCGCCCAGCCGGAGCTGCGCGCGGCGCTCACCCGTGACGGCGTCGCCGCGGGCACGCTGCGTTCGCTGGTGGAGAGCCTGCTCGCGGACAAGGTCAACGCCGCGACGCTGGCCCTGGTCAGCGAGGCGGTCGTCCGTCCCAGGGGACGTACGCTGGAGCAGGCGCTCGAACACTTCGGGCATCTGGTCGCCGAGCGGGCCCAGCGGTACATCGCCGTGGTCCGCGCCGCGCACGCCCTGAGCGAGGCCCAGCAGGAGCGCCTGCGGGCCGTGCTCACCCGGAGGTACGGCCGCGACATCCACCTGAACATCGAGATCGTCCCCGAGGCCCTGGGTGGACTCTCCATCCAGGTGGGCGACGAGGTCATCGACGACACCATCGCCGGGCGCATCGCTGAGGTCCAGCGCCGTCTGGCTGGCTGACACACGCGAACACGCAAGGCAAGCACGCACGGCGCCGGCCCGGCGCCATTTGAGAGCAAGGACAACGCAGAGATGGCGGAGCTGACGATCCGGCCGGATGAGATCCGGGACGCGCTGCAGCGCTTCGTCCAGTCGTACGAGCCTGACGCCACCCGCGCGGAAGAGGTCGGAACCGTCACCTACTCCGGTGACGGCATCGCCCGCGTCGGTGGCCTTCCCTCGGCGATGGCGAACGAGTTGCTGAAGTTCGAGGACGGCACCCTGGGCCTGGCCCAGAACCTGGAGATCGGTGAGATCGGTGCTGTCGTGCTGGGCGACTTCACCAGCATCGAGGAGGGCCAGAAGGTGCGCCGCACCGGCCAGGTCCTCTCGGTGCCGGTGGGCGACAACTTCCTGGGCCGTGTGGTGGACCCCCTGGGCGCCCCCATCGACGGCAAGGGCGAGATCGAGACGACCGAGCGGCGCGAGCTGGAGCTGCAGGCCGCGACGGTGATGGAGCGCAAGCCGGTCCACGAGCCGCTCCAGACCGGCATCAAGGCGATCGACACGATGACCCCGGTCGGCCGCGGACAGCGCCAGCTGGTCATCGGCGACCGCCAGACCGGTAAGACCGCGGTCTGCATCGACGCGATCATCAACCAGAAGGCCAACTGGGAGACCGGAGACCCCGACAAGCAGGTGCGCTGCATCTACGTCGCGATCGGCCAGAAGGGCTCGACGATCGCCGGTGTGCGCGGCGCCCTGGAAGAGGCCGGCGCGATGGAGTACACCACCATCGTCGCGGCTCCGGCGTCCGACCCCGCGGGCTTCAAGTACCTGGCCCCCTACACCGGTTCGGCCCTGGGCCAGCACTGGATGTACGAGGGCAAGCACGTCCTCATCGTCTTCGACGACCTGACCAAGCAGGCCGAGGCCTACCGCGCCGTGTCCCTGCTGCTGCGCCGCCCGCCGGGCCGCGAGGCCTACCCGGGTGACGTCTTCTACCTGCACTCCCGTCTCCTGGAGCGCTGTGCGAAGCTCTCCGACGAGATGGGCAGGGGCTCGATGACGGCTCTGCCGATCATCGAGACCAAGGCGGGCGACGTCTCGGCGTACATCCCCACCAACGTCATCTCCATCACCGACGGCCAGGTCTTCCTGGAGAGCGACCTGTTCAACCAGGGTCAGCGCCCGGCCATCAACGTCGGTGTCTCGGTCTCCCGAGTCGGCGGCGCGGCGCAGACCAAGGCGACCAAGGGCGTCTCCGGCACGCTCCGCCTGAGCCTGGCCCAGTACCGCGAGCTGGAGGCCTTCTCCGCCTTCGGCTCCGACCTGGACGCGGTCTCCAAGCAGCAGCTGGAGCGCGGCGCCCGGATGATGGAGCTGCTCAAGCAGGGCCAGTACTCCCCGTTCTCCATGGAGAAGACGGTCGTCTCCATCTGGGCCGGCACCACCGGCAAGCTGGACGACGTTCCCGTCGAGGACGTGCGCCGCTTCGAGGAGGACTTCCTGGCCTACCTCGACCGCGAGCACGCGGGCGTCCTCGCGAGCATCCGCGACACCGGCAAGTTCGAGGACACCGACAAGAAGACCCTCGAGGGCGCCGTCGAGAAGTTCAAGCAGGGCTTCCAGACCTCCGCAGGCACCATGCTCGGCACCGCCGAGGCGCTGGACGAGGAGAAGGTCGGCCAGGAGACCATCAAGGTCGCCAAGGGCGGGAAGTAACCCATGGGTGCACAGCTTCGCGTCTATCGCCGGAGGATCCGCTCGACCAAGTCGATGGCGAAGATCACCCGCGCGATGGAGCTCATCGCCACGACGCGCATCACCAAGGCGCAGCGTGCGGCTGAGGCTGCCGGACCCTACGCGCGGGAGATCACGCGGGCCGTGTCGGCCCTGGCGGCACGCGTCAGCGACCACCCGTTGCTGACGGAGTCGGAGCAGCCCACCCGCGCGGCCGTCCTCGTCATCACCAGTGACAAGGGCCTGGCCGGCGCCTTCTCGGCGAACGTGCTCAAGGAGGCGGACGCCCTGACCCAGCTCCTCAGGGAGCAGGGCAAGGAGGTCGTCACGTACATGGTGGGCCGCAAGGGCGCGATGTTCTACAGCTTCCGCGACCGTCCGGTCGAGGCGAGCTGGGAGGGCATCACCGAGCGGCCGACCTACGCGCACGCCCAGGAGATCGGCTCCGCGCTGCTGGAGCGGTTCACCGCGGACGCGGCCGACGGCGGCGTCGACGAGATCCACGTGATCTCGACGGAGTTCGTCTCCATGCTGACCCAGCGCGCGCACACCGTCCGCGCCCTCCCGATGGAGGTCGAGGCGGTGTCGCGGGAGGAGCTGGAGGCCGAGCAGGGGCCGCTGTCCCTGTACGAGTTCGAGCCGTCCGCGGAGGAGGCCCTGGACCGGCTGCTGCCGCAGTACGTCCACAACCGGATCTTCTTCGCGCTCCTGGAGTCCGCCGCGTCCCAGCAGGCGTCCCGTCGCGCGGCCATGAAGGCCGCGACCGACAACGCCGAGGAGCTCGCCAAGAACCTGACCCGACTGGCCAACCAGGCGCGTCAGGCCGAGATCACCAACGAGATCAGTGAGATTGTCGGCGGTGCCGACGCGCTCGCTGCTGCCAGCGCGGGAAGTGAGTAACAAAAGTGACTGCGACTGTTGAAGGGACGGCTGGGGCTGGCACCGCCACCGGCCGCATCGCCCGGGTCACCGGCCCGGTCGTCGACGTGGAGTTCCCCGTCGGCTCCCTCCCTGCCCTCTACAACGCCCTGCACACCGACGTCACCGTCGGCGGCAAGGAGAAGACCATCACCCTGGAGGTCGCCCAGCACCTGGGTGACAACCTGGTGCGGACCGTCTCCCTCGCCCCGCAGGACGGCATGGTGCGCGGCGCCGAGGTGCGCGACACCGGCGCCCCGATCAGCGTCCCCGTGGGCGACGTCGTCAAGGGCCACGTGTTCAACACCCTGGGCGAGTCCCTGGACGTGCCGACCTCGGAGCTGAACGTCACCGAGCGCTGGCCGATCCACCGCGAGGCTCCGGCCTTCGACCAGCTCGAGTCCAAGACCGAGATGATGGTCACGGGCATCAAGGTGATCGACCTCCTCACCCCGTACGTGCGCGGTGGCAAGATCGGTCTGTTCGGTGGCGCCGGTGTCGGCAAGACCGTGCTGATCCAGGAGATGATCACCCGTATCGCCCGCAACTTCGGCGGTGTGTCCGTGTTCGCCGGCGTCGGCGAGCGCACCCGTGAGGGCACGGACCTCTTCCTGGAGATGGACGAGATGGAGGTCCTCCAGGACACCGCTCTCGTCTTCGGCCAGATGGACGAGCCCCCGGGCACCCGTCTGCGCGTGGCGCTGTCCGCTCTGACGATGGCGGAGTACTTCCGCGACGTCCAGAAGCAGGACGTGCTCCTGTTCATCGACAACATCTTCCGTTTCACCCAGGCGGGTTCGGAGGTCTCCACGCTGCTGGGCCGCATGCCCTCGGCCGTGGGTTACCAGCCCAACCTGGCGGACGAGATGGGTCAGCTCCAGGAGCGGATCACCTCCACGCGCGGTCACTCGATCACCTCGATGCAGGCGATCTACGTCCCCGCGGACGACTACACCGACCCGGCTCCGGCGACCACCTTCGCCCACCTGGACGCGACGACCGAGCTCTCCCGCCCGATCTCGCAGAAGGGCATCTACCCGGCGGTGGACCCGCTGGCCTCCACCTCGCGCATCCTCGACCCGCAGTACGTGGGCGAGGAGCACTACCAGGTGGCCCAGCGCGTGAAGGAGATCCTGCAGCGCAACAACGACCTGCAGGACCAGATCGCCATTCTCGGCATGGACGAGCTGTCCGAAGAGGACAAGATCATCGTCAACCGGGCGCGGCGCCTGGAGCGCTTCCTCTCGCAGAACATGTTCGTCGCCGAGAAGTTCACCAACAACCCGGGCGTGTTCGTGCCGCTGGAGGAGACCATCTCCTCCTTCAAGGCGCTCTGCGACGGTGAGTACGACCACCTGCCCGAGCAGGCGTTCCTCGACGTCGGCAACATCGAGATGGCCGTCGAGAAGGCCAAGAAGCTGCAGGGCTAGTTGTTCTTGCGGGCGGGTCGGCCGTGGGCCGACCCGCCCGAACTCGCCCGCTAGCCGAGGAGTTTGTGGCAGTGTCGAAGAAGCTTTTCGTCGAGATCGTCTCTCCCGAACGTGAGGTTTGGGCGGGCGAGGGCGACATGGTCATCGCCAAGACCGTCGACGGCGAGATCGGTGTGCAGCCGGGGCACCTGCCCGTGCTCGCGCTCCTGTCGCAGGACGCGGTCGTGCGCGTGCTGGGCGCGCGCGAGACCGGCGAGGTGCGGGCGGCCGCGCACGGCGGTTTCGTGTCGGTCACCGGTGAGGGCCGGGTCTCCATCCTGGCCGAGACCGCCGAGCTGGCGGAGGACGTCGACGTGGACCGCGCACGGACCGCGCTGTCCAGCGCCGCCGAGGAGGGCGACAACGACGCCCTCGGGCGCGCGCGCAGCCGTCTGCGTGCCGCTGGCGAGGACGTCGCCTAGCGATACCCGCGACCGAGGGGGGACATGGAGCAGCCGGATTCCGCACAGGCGGGCATGGTGACGGGGTCGACGCAGTGGGTCGTCCTCGTCCTGCTCCTGGTCCTCCTGGCGGTGCTCGCCGCCGTCACCCTGCGCCGGTGGGTCCTGATACGGCGCGGCGGGGCCGTGGAGTGTTATCTGCGCGCCCCCGGCGTGCCGGGACGCCGGGGCTCCTGGCGGATCGGCTTCGGCCGGTACGGCTCGGAGAGCCTGGGATGGTTCCCGATCTTCTCGCTCAGACCGCGGCCGACAGCGATGCTGTCGCGCCGCGGTCTCGTCGTTGTGGGGCGGCGTCCCCCGGACGAGGACGACCGGGCCCACCTGCCCGGCGACGTGAGCGTCGTCCAGCTCGCCTGGCTGGACGCGGACGGCGGTGATCCGGAGGCCGCGGAGTACGAGATCGCGATGGGCGACGCCGCCCTGACGGGGTTTTTGTCCTGGATGGAGTCGATGCCTCCGGGGACCCGGTGGGAGGCGTGAGTGTCGTCCTTCACAGGGGGCCGCGGGAGGCCTAGGGTGGCCCCATGATCGTCGCTTTCTCTGTGACCCCGCTCGGTACGGACGAGCACATCGCCCCCGCGGTCGCCCGCGCGGTGAAGGTGGTCCGCGACAGCGGGCTGCCCAACGAGACCACGTCCATGTTCACCAGCGTCGAGGGTGAGTGGGACGAGGTGATGGACGTGGTCAGGCGCGCGGTCGACGCCGCCGGGCAAGGCGCGCACCGCATCAGCCTGACGCTCAAGGCGGACATCCGCGAGGGCGTCGTCGACGGCCTGCACAGCAAGGTGGAGGCCGTCGAGCGCGAGCTCGCGCGGTAGCGCCCGGGGGCGGTCCGAAGCGAGGCGGACGGCCGCAGGAGCAGGGCTAGCGTTCCCCGCCGGGCTTCCAGAGCACCTCGTCGCCGTCCCGGGCCACGTGCCGGCCGAGGATGAACAGCAGGTCCGACAGACGGTTGAGGTAGCGCGCGGTGAGCGGGTTGACCGTCTCGCCGTGCTCCTCGATCGCCGCCCACACGCTGCGCTCGGCCCTGCGGACCACGATGCGCGCGGTGTGCAGCAGCGCGACGGTGGGGGAGCCTCCGGGCAGGATGAAGCTGCGCAGTGTGGGCAGGTCGGCGTTGTAGCGGTCGCAGGCCTCCTCCAGCCGGGCGACGTACTCGGGGAGGACACGCAGGGGCGGGAACTCCGGGTCGGGCGTGATCGGGGTGGACAGGTCGGCTCCGAGATCGAACAGTTCGTTCTGTACCCGTGCGAGCAGGGCGCGGACGTCGTCGGGAACCTCGCCCAGAGCCAGGGCGACGCCGATGGCGGCGTTGGCCTCCTCGGCGTCCGCGTACCCGACCAGCCGCGTGTCGTTCTTGCCCGTCCGACTCATGTCGCCGAGCGCGGTGGTGCCCTGGTCGCCGGTGCGCGTGTAGATCTTCGACAGTACGACCGGTGTGTCCGTGTCCCGTTTGGTCATGGGGCCAGCCTACGCCGCGGTGCTCCGGGGAAAGTCGTGTGACGGAGGATAACTGTTCCGCATCATGGGGTGAAGGTGACCCATGTCACTGCTACCTTGGTGCACACAGGGAGCTACTCAACGTAGTTTCCGCACGGTGTCCTTAACGGCGGACCCGAGTGGATGAAGATGAGGGGGGCCACCCGGGCACGCCGTGGAGGGGGAGGCACCGTTCGGGGCGGGCGGCGTGGAACCGGGGGGTTCACGCCGCCCGCCCCGACTTCGGTCCGCTCCCTAGCGGACCCAGTCGTCGCCCAGGCGCGGGAAGTCCGGCGCCGCGGCGGTCCGGAACACACCGTTCACGGGCAGCGTGCTCTCGGCGAAGTACTCCACCGCGTAGGCGCCCGCGGCCGACAGGTCGCTCAGCGAGTCGCTGTTGACGTGCTCCATGGTGTCCTCGGCGGTGTGGTAGTACGGGTCGTACGTCTCACCGGCCGTACCTCCGTACCACTCGACCTGCTCCTCGGTCTTGACGCCGTCGGCGCCGCTGAACAGGCCGCCGACGGGGACGCCCGCGACGCTGAACGGCCGGTAGTCGGTGCGACCGCTGAGCACGCCGGGCTCGCTGACCTGGTCCTGCGAGTCGAAGTACTCCTCCAGGACCGCCGCGATCGCCCCCGAGCCGGACGGCGCGGACTCGGAGTCGGGCAGCTCGCCGCCGCCGTCGAGGATGAACCGGGCGTAGTTGTCGGACCCGATCATGTCGAAGTTGAGGTAGAGCGCGATGTCGTCGAGCTCGTTCTCGCTCAGTCCCTCGACGTAGCGGGTGGAGCCGATCAGGCCGCTCTCCTCGGTGCCCCAGAAGGCGAACCGCACCTGGTTGTCGGGCGGGGCCTGCTCGGCGAGCTGGATGGCGGTCTCCAGGACGAAGGCGGTGCCGCTGCCGTTGTCGTTGATGCCGGGGCCCTCCTCGACGCTGTCCAGGTGACCGCCGACCACCACGACGTTGTCGTCGCGACCGCGGGCGGTCTCGGCGAGGATGTTGAACGACTCGCGGGTCTCCACGACGCTGTCGACCATGACCCGAAGCTCCAGGGCGTCCCCGGCGGCCAGCAGGGCCGCGCCCGCGCTGCCGGACACGCCGAGGACCGGAATCTCGGACGGCTCGCTCACGGTGCCGGCGAAGAGCTCGTCGGAACTGTTGACCACCAGGACCGCGGAGGCTCCCGCGTCGGCCGCGTTCTGCGTCTTCTGGGCGAAGGAGCAGGCGCCGCGCATGGTGACCGCGACCGCGCCCGCGGGGAAGTCCGCGAAGTCGTCGGCGGTGCAGCCGCTGTCGCCGCCGGTGATGTCCACCTGGACGCCGGGGGCGGTCACGTCGCCCGCGGCGGAGTAGGACATGGTGCGGTAGTCGGTCCCGTTGACCAGGTCGACCGGGTCGGGCGCGGTCTGGCTCAGGACGGCGTCGGAGTTCTCCTCCCACGCCGTGTACTCGTAGTAGTCGCGGTAGGGCTCGTACCCCGCCCGCTCCAACTGGTCCTCGATGTACAGGGCCGCCACGTCGTAGCCCGGCGTCCCGGAGGCGCGGTTGCCGCCGTTGTAGCGGGCGATGGTGGCGAGGTTCTCCATGTGCTGCTCGATCGCGCCGGTGGTCACCATCTCCGGCAGTGTGTCGGGCAGGCGGGCGGGGTCGATCGGCCCCGCGGCGTGGGCGGGCGCCCCGACCGCGAGGGTTCCGGCGGCCATCAGGGCGGCCATGAGCCCTGCGGTCGCCGTGCGCCGGGCCGTGGGGGAGGGGGATGCTCCCTGGCGGTGTCGTCGAACGCGGTCATGGATCGGTCGCAACGAGCCTCCTCCGTCGTACGGGGCCGTCACGCCGCGGTCGCGGGGGACGGACACCCGTCATGGGTGAAGCGACCGCTGCAGCCTGTCACCGGACCGAGGAGCGCGGCAAGATCCGATGGGGGAAATTGCCACAATCAGCCAAGGGTCTTACGTCCGGCTGATCACTGTGGTTGGATGGAGGGCTCGTTTCGAGCAGATCGTCTGAATCGCGTGCGCCGCCGGACCCGCTCAGTCGTCCGACTCCCGCTGGTGCTTGCGCCGCTTGTACCTGACGTCCACGCCCCCCATGATCGCGAAGCCCCGGACGTGCACGATCGGCGCGTTCGGCGCCGCCGGGCCGCGCCGTCCCCGGCCGCCGCCGAACCCGCCCATGATCGGCAGGCCGTGCACCCGTACCTCGATGTCGTCGGGGGCGACGATGTCGATCCCGCCCATGACGCAGCCGGTCCAGATGGTGGTCTCGTGCTGGGTGAACCGGGCCTCGCGCAGGTCCAGGTCGACCCCGCCCATGCAGGTCGCGGCGACGAAGTGGTTCGGGACCACCCAGCTCCCGGACCGGTCCGCGCCTCCCATGACCGCGACCGCGAGGCGGCTGGTGGGATCGGCGGCCGTGACCCGCGCGCGGCCGGAGAGCGACGCGGGACCTCCGGGGGCGGTCGGCATCGCGGGTGCGGCGTCCCCGTCGGGCTCGGGCAGGTCCGCGGTGATGGGGACCAGTTCACCGAGTGTCTTGGCCTGGTAGACCGCCTCCAGGCGCTCGCTGTGCTCGTCGGGGTCCAGACGGCCCTCGGCGAGGGCCTCGCGGAGCCGGTGCGCGACCTGGTCGCGGTCCGCGTCGGAGGCGCGCATCCGGCCCTCGCCCGAGGGGGTGATCTCGTTCATCTTCTCCACCATAGACCGATTGTGTCGTTCTGAGAGGGTCCGTCGCATCGGGGTCGGTCCCTGATCCGGCCCTGATCCGCCCGCTCACGCACCGGGGAGCAGCCCCCGGCGGATCGCCTGGCTCACGGCCGCGGTGCGGTCGGCCACCCCCAGTTTGTCGTAGGCGCGCATCAGGTGCGTCTTGACCGTGGTCGCGCTGATGTGCAGCGCCCGGCCGATCTCGGCGTTGGTCCGTCCGTCGGCCGCCAGGCGCAGCACCTCCACCTCCCGGGGCGAGAGCGCGGGAACCTCCGGGCGCCGCCGCATGCCCGCCACCAGCCGACCGGTGACGGAGGCGGCGAGCACCGTCTCCCCCCGGGCGGCCGCGCGCACGGCCTCGGCCAGCTGGGCCCGCGGGGTGTCCTTGAGCAGGTACCCGGTGGCACCGGCCTCCACCGCGCGCAGGATGTCGGTGTCGGTGTCGTAGGTGGTGAGCACCAGGACGTGGCAGTCGGGCCGTTCGGCGCGGATGCGCTCGGTGGCCGCCACGCCGTCGCCGCCCGGCATGCGCAGGTCCATGAGGACGACGTCGGGGGCGAGGGCGGCGGCCTGGGCGACCGCCTCGGGGCCGCTGGCGGCGTCCCCCACGATCTCCAGGTCGGTCTCGGCGCCGAGCATCCCGCGGATGCCCTCCCGGACCACGGGGTGGTCGTCGACCAGCAGGACGCGGATCGTCACGGTGCGGTCCTTCTCTCGCAGGCGGTGTCGTGGGTGCTGGGAGCCGTGGCGCGGGGCGGCTCGGGGTCCAGGGGCAGCACCAGGCGCACGGTCGTCCCCGCGCCCGGGACGCTCTCGACCTCGACCAGTCCGCCGAGCGCGTCGGCCCGGGCGCGCATGCCGGCCAGGCCGTGTCCGCCCGAACCGCCCGGGGTGAACCCGCGCCCGTCGTCGGTCACGGCCAGCTCCACCGACTCCGGGGCGAAGGAGAGCGTGACGTCGGCCCGCCCGGCGCCGGCGTGCTTGCGGATGTTGGCCAGGGCCTCCTGCGTGGCGCGCAGCAGACCCACCTGGTGGGCCCCCGGCAGGGCGCCCGGAACTCCGACCACGCGCAGGCGCGCGGCGACCCCGATCTCGCTCCCGAAGCGCTCGGTGATGCGGGACAGCGCGGCCTCCAGGGTCTCGTTCTCCAGTTGGACGGGTTGGCGGGCGGCCACCATGGCGCGCGCCTCGGCGAGGTTCTCGGTGGCGGTCTCGCGCATGAGCGCCAGGTGCCGCCGCGCCAGCGCGGGGTCGGTGTCCAGTTCCGACTCGACCGCCTGTCCCAGCGTGATGATGCTCGTCAGCCCCTGGGCGAGGGTGTCGTGCAGTTCCCGGGCCAGCCGTTCGCGTTCGGCGAGGGCTCCGGCCTCCTCCGACAGCCGTGTGCTCTCCTCCCGGCTGGCCCGCAGCGCCGCGATGAGGCCGGCGCGCTCGTGGCTCTGCGCGATCACCCGCTCGAACCACCGGGCGAACCAGAACGAGAAGAAGAGGATGACCAGGAAGATCAGCAGCTCCGGGACCGCGGCGGCCCAGGGGAGGGAGCCGGCGGCGACGCGGAACAGGATCGGGCCGAACAGCAGCGCGGCCGCGGTCGCCGTGCCGAGCCACGCGCCGCCGGTCATGAAGACGAGCGGTGAGACGGCGAACATGGCGAACGTGGCCGTGGGGGTGAGGACGAGGGCCGGGACCATCAGCGCCACCAGACCGCCCAGGAACGGGACCGTGCGCGGGCTGCCGTGGACCTCCTCCGGGCGTAGCAGGCGCCGCCCGAGGAGGAGGTACCAGCCGACCACGGCGCACAGGAGCACGGCTGTGGTCCAGCCGCGCCAGCCGGTTCCGGTCAGGACCGCGGTCACGGCGATCACCGCCGTCGATCCCGTGAAGTAGGTGCCCCAGGCCCGGTCGACGTGCCAGGCGTGGTCGTCCTCCCGATCCCCGGTCATCCCCGCTACCCGTCCTTCCCCGTCTTCCAGCGGAACGTGGCCAGCGTCAGGACAAGGCCGACCACGGACCACACTCCCAGAACGACGGCGACGGTCGGAAGGTCCCAGCTCCCGCCCGGCTCCAGCACCGCCGCCTCGTCCGGGTAGAAGGCGGCGCGCATGCCCTGCGCCATCCATCTGAGGGGGAACAGCGAGGACGCGTTCACCAGCCAGCCGGGGAGGATCGTCAGCGGCACGAAGACCCCGGAGGTGAACTGCAGCGCCAGGAAGGGGACGACCACGATGGCCGAGGCGGTGTTGGGGCTGCGCGCCAGCGAGCTGAACGCGATCCCGAGCAGCGCGCATGAGACCGTGCCCAGCACCAACACCCAGGCCATGGTCGCCCAGGCGCCGGGGTCGGTGGGCAGGTCGGCCCCGTACACCCCGACCGCGATCGCCAGCAGCACCGCCACCTGGCCCAGCGCCAGCAGGAACACCAGCGCGGTCTTGCCGACGAAGTAGGCCGACGGGGGCATCGGGGTGCCCCGCATCCGACGCAGGGTTCCGTTCTCGCGCTCCAGGGCGATGCTGATCGCCAGATTCTGGAAGCTGACCGACATCAGGCCCATGGCGATCAATCCGGGCAGGTAGAACTCGGCCGCCGAGATGTCGTCCCCGGTGGAGCCGTCGAAGATCACCCCGAAGAGCAGGAGGATGAGGGCGGGCAGCGCGAAGGTGAACGCCACGCTCTCCCAGTGCCGGGCGAACTCGCGCGTCTCCAACCAGGCCCGGGACAGCCCCACCCCCACCGGTCCTGGCAGCCGCCGTGCCGTCACGTCGTTCACGCCGCGACCTCCGTCAGTCCGGTCTCCCGGGGGGAGGCGTCGATCAGGTCCAGGTAGACGTCCTCCAGGGTGGGCCGGTGCACGGTCAGTCCGGGCACCTCCCCGGCGAAGGCGTCCGAGAGCCGCCGCACCACCCGGGTCGGTTCGCCGGTGTCCACACTCCGGGGCTCCCCGTCGACCAGCCACGACACGGTGGCCAGTCCGGCCGTGCGTCCGCCGAGCGAGTCGGTGGCGCCCTCGGCGCGCACCCGGCCGTCCGCGATCACGCACACCCGGTCGGCCAGGGCCTCGGCCTCGTCCAGGTAGTGCGTGGTCAGGACGATGGTGGTGCCGTCGGCGGCCAGGTCGCGGACCGTCCGCCAGAAGTCGCGGCGTGCCCGCGGGTCGAACCCGGTGGTGGGTTCGTCGAGGAAGAGCAGTTCGGGGCGGCCCACGATGCCCAGGGCGACGTCGAGGCGGCGCCGCTGGCCGCCGGACAGGGTGTGCGCCAGCGCGTCGGCCCGTTCGCCCAGACCCGCCAGGTCGAGGACCTCGTCGACGTCGCGCGGGTGCGGGTAGTACCCGGCGAAGTGGCGGACGACCGCGCGGACGGTCAGCCGGGGGACCTCGGTCTCCTGCTGCCAGACGATGCCGATCCGCGACCGCCACCGGCGCCCGGCGCGTGCGGGGTCGGCGCCCAGGACGGTCGCCTCGCCGGCGTCGCGGCCCCGGAGACCGGTGAGGATCCCGGCGGTGGTGGACTTGCCCGCGCCGTTCGGTCCGAGCAGGGCGAACACCTCGCCCCGGTGGATGGTCAGGTCGATGCCGTCGACGGCCGCGCGGCCGTCGTACTCCTTGCGTAGCCCGCGCGCCTCGACGACGGGAGGGGTGGTTGCCATGGGTCGATCGTGGCGCGCGGCGCGTCCGCCCGGTATCCGCCGTCCGGGCCGGAGGATGTCCTCCGGACGGAGGACACCGCGGAGCCGGGGCCCGGAGGGGGTCAGAACAAGCGGAGGGTGTCCGGCTCGATCCCGCGCAGCTCGTCGTAGTCGAGGACCACGCACGCGATGCCGCGGTCCTCGGCGAGCACGCGCGCCTGGGGCTTGATCTCCTGGGCGGCGAACACACCGCGTACGGGGGCCAGCGTGGGGTCGCGGTTGAGCAGCTCCAGGTAGCGGGTGAGCTGCTCGACGCCGTCGATGTCGCCGCGCCGCTTGAGCTCGACGGCCACGGTGGCGTTCTCGCCGTCGCGGCACAGGATGTCGACGGGGCCGATCGCGGTCGGGTACTCGCGGCGGATCAGCGTGTAGCCGTCGCCGAGCGTGGTGATGTGCTCCGCGAGCAGCTCCTGGAGGTGGGCCTCGACGCCGTCCTTCTGGAGGCCGGGGTCCTTGCCGAGTTCGTGCGCGGTGTCGTGCATGACCTCCTCGACGGTCAGCACGAGCTTCTCACCGGACTTGCCGTGGGTGACCGTCCATACGTCGGGGCCGTCGGCGACGGTCTCCTCGCGCAGCTTGCACGGCGGGTTCATCCAGTTGAGCGGCTTGAACGCGCGGTCGTCGGCGTGGATGGACACGCTCCCGTCCGCCTTGATGAGGATCAGGCGGGGAGCCATGGGCAGGTGGGCGGTGAGCCGGCCGACGTAGTCGACGCTGCACCGGGCGATGACGAGACGCACGGCGGCCACGTTACCGCCTTCCGGGAGCCCCGCGGGCCGCATGTCGGATGACACCGTCCACGCCGGTGCGGACCACCGTGTTACTGGAGAGTAACATGGCATCGGCGGTCCCCGCTCCGCCGACGGCGCGCGTCGCCGGACCGGCGTCCGGGCGAGGGACCGCGGACCAACACGTGCGTGGTCCGGCGCGGGCGCCGGACGACGCGTCCGTCTAAGGTGGGGCGCATGGTGCAGGAATTTCAGAAGGTCGGTGTCGTCGGACTCGGCACGATGGGCGCGGGCATCGCCGAGGTGTTCGCCCGGGCCGGGTTCGACGTCACCGGGGTCGAGATCGACCAGGCCGCCCTCGACCGCGGCCGCGGCCACGTCGACACATCCCTCTCCCGGGCCGTCGGCCGGGGCAAGATCACCGAGCAGGAGCGCGCGGACATCGACGCGCGCCTGACGTTCACCACCTCCCGCGAGGACCTCGCGGACGCCGACTTCGTCGTCGAGGCCGTGCCGGAGAGGATGGCGATCAAGCGCGACGTCTTCTCCGACCTGGACCGGATCTGCCCGGCGGGGACGATCCTGGCCACCAACACGTCCTCCCTGTCGGTCACCGAGATCGCCGCGCTCACCGGCCGCCCCGAACGCGTCGTCGGACTGCACTTCTTCAACCCCGCCCCGGTGATGAAGCTCGCCGAGGTGGTCACGACCGTCTCCACCAGCGCTGAGACCGTCGACATCGTCACCGAGGTCGCCAAGCGCATCGGCAAGACCCCCGTGACGGTCGGCGACCGCGCCGGGTTCGTCGCCAACGCGCTCCTGGTCCCCTACATCAACGACGCCATCCGCCTCTACGAGCGCCGCGTGGCCACCCGCGAGGAGATCGACGCCTCCGTCCAGAAGGCCGCCGGGCTGCCCATGGGCCCGCTGACCCTCGCCGACCTCGTCGGCCTGGACGTGTGCCTGGCGGTCATGGACGTGCTGTGGGACGAGTACCGCGACCCGCGCTACGTCGCCGCCCCGCTGCTGCGCCGCATGGTCGCCGCCGGTCGCCTCGGCCGCAAGACCGGTCAGGGCTTCTACACCGGCAAGGACGACCCGGCCGAGCCGCAGCCGACCGGCCGCTACGCGGAGATGGTCCGCGAGGAGGAGACCCTGGAGCTGGGCGAGATGCTCATCGCTCCCCAGATCGACGACGCCCTGCGCATGATCGGCGACGGGTACGCCTCGGCCCGCGACGTCGACACCGCCATGCGGTTCGGCTGCGGCTACCCCAAGGGCCCGACCGAGCTTCTGGAGGAGCGCGGCGCCGAGCACGTCGTCACCACCCTGGTCGCCATGGGCGAGTACAGCCTGACCACCATCGCGGTGCCGGCGCCGCTGCTGGTGGACCAGCTGCCCGACGTCGGGCACGACGGCCACGACCACTGACGCACGACGGGCCAGGGCCGCCGCCGGGTGTGGCGGCGGCCACTGACCGGCCTCTTCTACCCTGGTAGGCGTGAGCCCGCGCCGAAACTCCCCCCGCCGTAAGCCCTCCCGGGGTCGCGGCGGTCCCCCCGGACCGCCCGACGAGGACGCCCTGATGCTGCGCATCACCGGCGGGCAGCGTCGGGAGAACGGCCCCGACGGGGAGTGGGTGACGCGCCGGATCCCCGGCGCGTCCGCCACCAAGGTCTACCGCTGTCCCGGATGCGTCCAGGAGATCCCCGTCGGCACGGCCCACGTCGTGGCCTGGCGCCCCTACGGCGACGGCGGCGACCGGCGGCACTGGCACTCCTCCTGCTGGGACCGGCGTGCCCGGCGCTCGCCCCGACACTGACCGGCCCCACCTGGACGACCCGAGGAGCCATGGAGATCCGAGCCACCACGGTACTGCCCGCCGTGCGCCGACCCGTCACCCTGCACACCGCCGACGGCCTCGAACTGGTCGGCGAGCTGGCCGCGCCCGAGGGCCGCGACCCGGTGGCCACCCTGGTGTGCCTGCACCCGCTGCCGACGGCCGAGGGCATGATGGACAGCCACGTGCTGCGCAAGGCGTCCTTCCGCCTGCCCGCCCTGGCCGACCTCGCCGTGCTGCGGTTCAACACCCGCGGCACCACCTCGCGCCACGGCACCAGCCAGGGCAGCTTCGGCGAGGGCGAGACCGAGCGGCACGACGTGTCGGCCGCCATCGAGTTCACCGAGTTCGAGGGGCTGCCCGACCCCTGGCTGCTCGGCTGGTCCTTCGGCACGGAACTGGCGCTCAAGTGGGGCTGCGACCCCCAGGTCAGCGGCGCGATCCTGCTGTCGCCGCCGCTGCACCGCGCGGGCGAGGCGGACATGAAGGTGTGGGCGGACTCCGGCAAGCCGGTGGTCGCGCTGGTCCCCGAGCACGACGACTACCTGCGCCCCGACGAGGCCCGCCGACGGTTCGCGCCGCTCACCCAGGCCGAGATCATCGGGGTCGACGGCGCCCGCCACCTGTGGGTGGGGGAGCCGTACGTGCGCCGGGTGCTCGACGAGGTCGTCCGGGTCGTCAACCCGGCCGCGCACCCGCTGCCCACCGAGTGGGACGGCCCCCACGAGAAGGACGTCGCTCCCCTGGCCTGAGGCGGGAGCGCGTCCGCCGACCGCGCCGCGCGTCCCCGCCGACGACGCACGAGGGGCCCGCACCGGAACTCTGATCCGGTGCGGGCCCCTCGACGGATTCCCGCGGTGCGGTCCTCACCCCGTTCGGGCGCCCGAACGGAAACCCTCCGGGGCGACCGTTCCGGAGAACGGGCCCCAGGGCACCTGCGCTACTCCTGCCACCAGTCCTCGTCGTCGGCGCCCTTGCCGGAGTGGGCGGGCTGCTTGGCCTCCTCGGCGTGCGCCTCCTTCGGGGCGATCGCCGCGGGGGCCGGGGCGACCGGCGCGGCCGGAGCCGGAGCGCCGCCGCCGAGCAGCTGCCGCAGCTGGCTCAGGTGCGACTGGATGCTGTCGCGCTGCGCGTTGAGGTCGTCGACCTCCTTCTTGGCGGCCGTCATGATCCGGTTGGCCTCGGCCTTGGCGTCGGCGAGCTGGTGCTCGGCCTTCGACTTGGCCTCGGACTCGATCTGCGCGGAGTTCTTCTTGGCGTTGCCGACCAGCTGCTTGGCGTGGTTCTCGGCGTCGCGGCGGGTCTGCTCGGCCTGCTGGCTGGCCTTGGTGGCCCGCTGCTCGGCGCTGTTGGCGCGCTCCTCGGCCTCGCTGACCATCTTCTGGGTGGCGGCCTGGGCCGCGGCGAGCCGCTCGGCGTCCTGGCGCTCGGCCTCGGCGCGGCGGTCGGCGAGCTGGAGCTCGAACTGGTCCTCGGCCTCGGTGCGGCGCGCCTCGGACTCGGCGTAGGCCCGCTCGGCGTTCTTGCGCAGCTCCTCGGCCTGGCTCTTGGCGGCCTGGATGGTCTCGTCGCGCTCGCGCTTGGCGGCGGCGCGCGCCTGGGCGCACTCCCGCTCGGTGGTGGTGCGCAGCTTGGCGATCTCACCCTCGAAGGTGGCGCGCTTCTCCGCGATCTCGTGGTCGACGGCGGAGCGCTTCTTCTGGACCTCGCGCTCGGTGGTGGAGGCGAGCTCGTCGGCCTCGCGGCGGGCCGTGGTGCTGATCTCCTCGGCCTCGGACTCCGCGGTCTGACGCATCTCGTCCGCCTCGCGCTGGGCGAGGGTGCGCACCTCGGTCGCCTCCGACTCGGCGGCGGCGCGCATCTCGGCGGCTTCGATCTTGGCGGCGGAGCGGATGTCGTTGGCGTCGATCTGGGCGCTCTGGACCAGCTCGTTGGCCTGTTCCTCGGCCAGGCGCAGCAGCTCCTCGATCCGCGAGCCCAGACCGGCGTAGGAGGGGCGCTCACGTTCCTGGAGCTGACGGTTCTTGGCGCTCAGCTCGGCCTTGAACTTCTCGATCTTCTTGCTGGACTGCTCCAGCTCGCTACGGAGGCTGGCCGCGTAGTCGTCCACCTGGGTGCGGTCGTAGCCACGCAGCACCACGTCGAATTCGGGCGGGGTGTTGTCCTCGTTGAAGATGTTGTCGAGTTGGGAGTCAATGTTGTTTGACGACATGTGGCGGAATCCTGAACGGGTGCGAGACGGCTTACTTGCGAGCGGCCGGGGGGCGGCGGAAGACGGCCGCGTCGTCCCCGGTGGGCGGGCGGTGTCCGGGCGTGCGGCGGCCGGACCGGAAGACATGGACCGACGCCGGAAGAACACTCCGGCGGCTAGGCGACTTTATCAAGCGTGGAACGCCTGGGAAGAGGGTTTCGGGTAACTTCCGGTGGGTCCGGGGTCAACTCATCCCGGGGAATCCAAGTCGTGACGTGGCTGGAACGCCCCCGTGACATCTCCGCCGGGAGGGATCTCACATCCGGTGTTCACCCGGTGCTCTGCACGAGTTCGGTGAGCACGCCTCCGCAGTCCTTGGGGTGCAGGAACACGATGCGCGACCCCAGCGTCCCGTGGCGCGGCTCCGGGTCCAGGACGCGCACGTCCCGGGCGCCGACCGCCGCGGCGCTCCCGGCGACGTCGGAGGTCCCGAAGGCGATGTGGTGCACGCCCTCGCCGTTGCGGTCGAGGAACTTCGCCACGGGGGAGTCCGGACGGGTGGGTTCGAGCAGTTGCAGATACGTGGCACCGCCGTCGTCGGTGCCGTTGATCCGGAGCATCGCCTCGCGCACCCCCTGTTCCTCGTTGACCTCCTCGTGTTCGACCTCGAACCCGTAGGTCCGGCGGTAGAACTCGATCGAGGCGTCGAGGTCGCGGCACGCGATCCCCACGTGGTCGAGCCTGGTGAGCCCGGAGAACGGGATGGTCGGGGCGGGTGCGTCGCTCATGGGTGGAACCTCCCGGACGTCGCTGAACGCTGTGTGGGTATCGTTGCAGACCAGGTGCGTCCCCGATCACATGGAGGCCAGTTACGATGCCCGGTTCCGTCATCGTCGGTGGGGCGCGGACCCCCACCGGCAGACTCCTCGGCTCCCTCGCCGGGTTCTCCGCCGCCGAACTGGGGGGCTTCGCGATCAAGGCCGCCCTGGAGCGCGCCGGCGTCAGCGGCGAACAGGTCGGATACGTGGTCATGGGACAGGTGCTCCAGGCCGGCGCCGGGCAGATCCCGTCCCGCCAGGCCGCCGTCAGGGCCGGGATCCCCATGAGCGTGCCCTCCGTCACCATCAACAAGGTGTGTCTGTCGGGTCTGGACGCGATCGCGCTCGCCGACCAGCTCATCGCCGCGGGTGAGTTCGACATCGTGGTCGCGGGCGGCATGGAGTCCATGACCAACGCCCCCCACCTGCTGCCCAAGGCCCGTCAGGGCTACAAGTACGGCTCGGTGGAGGTGCTCGACGCGACCGCGCACGACGGTCTCACCGACGCCTTCGAGGGCGAGTCCATGGGCGCCTCGACCGAGCGGCACAACGCCAAGCTCGGCATCGGCCGCGAGGAACAGGACGCCTTCGCCGCCCGCTCCCACCAGCGTGCCGCGGCCGCGACCGCCGAGGGCCGGTTCGCCCGGGAGATCGTGCCCGTGCGGATCCCGCAGCGCAAGGGCGACCCCGTGGTCTTCGAGACCGACGAGGGCATCCGCCCCGGCACCACCGCCGAGAGCCTGGCCAGGCTGCGCCCCGCGTTCGACGACGACGGGACGATCACCGCCGGGTCCTCCTCGCAGATCTCCGACGGCGCCGCCGCCGTGGTCGTGATGAGCCGAGCCAAGGCCAATGAGCTCGGAGCGCCGGTCCTGGCGGAGATCGGGGCGCACGGCAACGTCGCGGGCCCGGACAACTCCCTGCACTCGCAGCCCTCCAACGCCATCAAGCACGCGCTGGCCAAGGCCGGCAGGAGCGTCGAGGACCTGGACCTGGTCGAGATCAACGAGGCGTTCGCCGCCGTCGGCATCCAGTCCGTCAAGGACCTGGGCATCTCCGAGGACATCGTCAACGTCGACGGCGGCGCCATCGCGATCGGCCACCCGATCGGCGCGTCCGGCGCGCGCATCGCCCTGCACCTGGTCCACGAGCTGCGCCGCCGCGGCGGCGGGCTGGGCGCCGCCGCCCTGTGCGGCGGCGGGGGCCAGGGCGACGCCCTGCTGTTCACGGTGCCCGCGGAGTAGGTGCCCGAGGCCCGGGCCGGACCGACGAGGAGTCCCATGCACGCCGCCCGACTGGTGGAACGGGTCCGCGAGGGCGACCGCCGGGCGCTCGCCCGCGCGATCACCCTGGTCGAGAACGGGGCGCCGGAGCTGCGCGAGATCATGGCGGGGCTGGCGCCGTCCACCGGGCGGGCGCGCGTCGTCGGCTTCACCGGGTCCCCGGGCGTGGGCAAGTCCACGACCACGAACGCGGTCGTGCGCCTGCTCCGCGCCCGGGACCTGACGGTCGCCGTGCTGGCGGTGGACCCCTCGTCCCCGTTCACCGGCGGCGCCCTGCTGGGCGACCGCGTGCGGATGCAGGAGCACGCCACCGACCCCGGCGTCTACATCCGCTCCATGGCCACCCGGGGGCACCTGGGCGGCCTGTCCTGGGCCGCGCCGCACGCGCTGCGGGTCCTGGACGCGGCCGGGTTCGACGTGATCCTCGTGGAGACCGTCGGCGTGGGCCAGGCGGAGGTCGAGATCGCCGGGCAGGCGGACACCACCGTCGTGCTGTGCGCCCCCGGAATGGGGGACTCGGTACAGGCGGCCAAGGCCGGGGTGCTGGAGGTCGCCGACGTCCTGACGGTGAACAAGGCCGACCGTGACGGCGCCAGGACCGCCCTGCGCGAGCTGCGGCAGATGGTCGCGATGGTGGACCGGGCCGACGAGGAGTGGAAGCCGCCGATCGTCATGACCGTGGCGGTCGAGGGCGGGGGCGCCGAGGAACTGTGGGAACGGGTCGACCAGCACCGCGCCCACCTGGAGGCCACGGGTGAGCTGGGGCGGCGGCGCCGCGCCCGCGCCCGCGAGGAGGTCCAGGGGATCGTGCTCGACCGGTTGCGCTCGAAACTGGGCGCGGAGGGCGTGGACGGCGGTCTGGACGCCCTGGCGCGCGAGGTGGCCGAGGGGCGGCGCGACCCGTACTCCGCCGCCGACGCAGTGCTCGAGGACCTGGACGCCTGAGCCCCCGGCCCGGCCGGATCCCTCCGGACGAGAAGGGGCCGACGCGGTCCGTCGCACATCGGTCCGCGTCGGCCGGGGCGGCGGTGCTCCCCGGATCAGAGCACCGAACGCCCGTCCCGGATCGGGCACACCCGTCCGGGAGCCTGTGAGGTCTAATTTTTAGGAAACTTAACTAATAATTTGATGCCCCGTCAAGGACCACTCGGTGATCCCCAGTGACTCAGGGCACTCATGGGGGCTGACGGGCTGGACCAGCCCAGCGTGGGGGCCGGACCGGTGACCGGAAGGGGGATCGTGTCCCCTTCCGGCCACCGTGATCCCTTGACAGCCGCCGCCCTCATGGGGACGGGCGGTGTCCGGGGCGGGGGCTACGACGCGAGCGCCGCGTCGACGGCCGCCATGAGGGTGCCGTTCGCGTCGTCGCCGTCGATGGACCAGATCATGACGCCGCCCAGCCCCTGGGCCTGGGCCCAGTCCGTCTTCTGGGTCAGGGCGATCTCGTCGTCGTAGGTCCAGAAGGTGTTCCCGTCGTAGAGCCAGGCCGTGCCGAGGGCGTCGTCACGGTGCAGGGTGAAGCCCGGCAGGTCCTTGATGACCTTCCAGTCGTCGATGCCCGGCTCGTAGGTGCCCGTCGCGGGACCCGTCGCGCTCTGGAAGAGCCCGTCGCCGTTCGGCCCGGGGTCGACGCCCGTCCAGCCGCGGCTGTAGAACGGCAGGCCGAGCACCATGTCGGAGGGGTTCACCCCCCTGCTGACGTACTCCTGGACGGCGATCTCGCCGGAGAACAGGCGCGGGCCCGGGTCGTCGGGGTGCAGCACCAGGTTGGACTGGTGGGCCGTCGTGTTCTCCCACCCGCCGTGGTAGTCGTAGCCCTGGACCGTGACGAAGTCGAAGTTGGGCATGAGCTGGCCCATCTGGAAGCCGGCCTCGACCTTCTCCGGGTCGGCGGGCAGGAAGGCGGTCAGCTCGTAGGCCCGGCCGGTCTCGGTCTCCAGGGCGTCCAGCTGGTCGCGGAACTCCTGGACGAGGGCGGTGAAGTTCTCCCGGTCCTCGGGGCGGACGGTGTTGTGCTCGTGGCCGGCGCTGCCCGGCCACTCCCAGTCGAGGTCGATGCCGTCGAAGATCCCGGCGGCGGAGCCCGGGCCGCCCGCGCCGTCGAACATGGGCAGGTTGCCGCGGAGGAACTGGTCGATGCAGGAGCTGACCATGCGCTCGCGCGACTCGGGGGTCAGGGCCGCGTCGGAGAAGTGCTCCGACCAGGTCCAGCCGCCGAGCGAGATGTTGACCCGCAGGTCCGGGTACATCTCCTTCAGCTTGCGCAGCTGGTTGAAGTTGCCGCGCAGGTCCTGGTTCCAGGTGTCGGCGACACCGTCGACGCTCTCGTCGGCGCGGAACGAGCGGCCGTAGTCGGCCCAGGCGTCACCCTGGCCCAGCTGGTTGGCCATGAAGCACTCGCCGTTGGAGTTGATGTTGCCGAAGGCGTAGTTGATGTGCGTGAGGTTCGCGGCGGTGCCGGAGGTCTCCAGGTTCCGGACCAGGTAGCCGCGGTCGTAGATGCCCCACTGCGTGAAGTAGGCGACCCGGCGCTCGCCGGTCGGCGTGGTGCCGCCGCCCTCGAGGGTGGTGGCGGTCACCGCGGCGCTCTCCGCCCCGCGGTTGTTGGACGTGTCGTAGGCGCGCACCGTGAAGCCGTACTCGGTCAGGGGCTCCAGGCCGCCGACGGTGGCAGCCAGGGTGTCCCCGCCGACGGAGCGCACGACCTGACCGCCCGAGACGATCTCGTAGCCCGCGACGGCGACGTTGTCGGTCGCCGCGTCCCAGGACAGCGCGACGGTGTTGGAGGTGACGTCGCCGACGGTCAGGCCGCCGGGGGTCGAGGGCGCCTCGGTGTCGGGCTCGGTGGGTCCACCGGAGCAGGGGGCGCCGTTGACCGTGCAGTTGACCGGTGCGGTGTCGCCGCCGCCGTGGGTGCCGTTGAAGCCGATCTGGTACGTGCCGCCCGCCGGGACGGTCGCGCCCCAGGAGGGCGGCGTGAGCGTGTGCGTGTTGCCCGTGACGGTGTGGGTGGCGTTCCACAGGGTGGTGATGTTCACCCCGGACGGGGTGTCGAAGCTGACCGTCCAGTCGCTGAGGCCGCTGGCGGTCTCGTTCTGGATGGTGATCTGTCCGCCGAAACCGCTGTCCCACCGGGACGTCTCGACGTAGGTGACGGTCACCTCGCCGGGCGCGGCTGCGGCCGGGGTCGGAGCCAGGGCCAGTGGGGCGACCAGCAGCGCGGCGGCCAACGCGGCGAGCCGGTTTCTCAGATGACGTGCTCTCACGATTGGGGGGTCTCCAGTGTGGGGGGACTGAGGGCTGACCGCAGTGGAGCGGGTGCTCCGGGCAGCGGGGAGAGTCCTTGCGGAGTGGTGCGAGTCTGGGATCCGAGAGTCGACGAGGACGGTGGTGAGCGGGCCATGACGTCCCTGACGTGGGGGAACTAATTTTTAGGAAACTTAACTAATAATTTCCTCGCGCGTCAATGAGAGCGACCGGGCCTTTTTCGCCCTCCCGTCCCGTCCGGGTCGGCGGCCCGCGCCGTGGAATCGACTTTTCCGAGCTGGGGGACTGGACCGGTACCGGGTTCCCCGACTGGCCCCTTGTGGTCACCCAGGCGTCTTGTGCCGGGAGCACTTGCCTGCTAGCGCGCGTGTCGTGGCTAGAGTGGCGACGTGGGAAACCCGTTGAATCTTCCGTTCGACCCGATCGAGCGCGCGCACGACAACTGGACGCGCAGGTGGGGCGCCTCGCCCGCCATGGCCGCCGTCACCTCCGTCATGCGCGCGCAGCAGATCCTGATCGGGGAGCTGGACGGCGCCCTCAAGCCGTTCGGCCTGACCTTCGCCCGCTACGAGGCACTGGTCCTGCTCACCTTCAGCTCCACGGGCGCGCTGCCGCTCGGCAAGATCGGTGAGCGTCTCATGGTGCATCCGACCAGCGTCACCAACACCATCGACCGCCTGGAGGGGCAGGGCCTCGTGCGCCGCCGCCCCAACCCGAGCGACGGCCGCGGCGTCCTCGCCGAGATCACCGACGCCGGGCGCGAGGTCGCCGAGGAGGCCACCCGTGCCCTGATGGGCATGGAGTTCGCCCTGGGCTGCTACTCGGACGAGGAGCTCTGGCGGATGCACGAGATGTTCACCAAGCTCAGGGCGGACTTCGGGGACTTCCCCGCGCCCGTCGCCGCCGAGGGCCGCTGACGCCCCGCCGGCCGACCGCCGGGCGCCGCGGGCGCGTCTCCTGTACAGACTTAGTTGGACGTCCTACTATTCGGGTATGGCGGACACCACACCGGGTCCCACCGGCGGAGGCGGGGCCGAGCAGATCGAGGCGGGGCGCGAGCGATGGCAGCGCCGACACGACTCCGCGCGCGTGCGCGAGGCGGACTTCTCCACGCTCTCCGGGCGCACACTGCGACCGGTCTACGGGCCGCCGCCCGGATCCGAGGTCCCCGGATTCGACCGGATCGGCTGGCCGGGCGAATACCCCTACACACGCGGCCTGTACTCCACCGGCTACCGCGGCCGGACCTGGACCATCCGGCAGTTCGCCGGGTTCGGCAACGCGCGCCAGACCAACGAGCGCTACCGGATGATCCTCGACTCCGGCGGAGGCGGCCTGTCCGTGGCCTTCGACATGCCCACCCTCATGGGCCACGACTCCGACTCACCGCACGCCCTGGGCGAGGTCGGGCACTGCGGGGTGGCGATCGACTCGGTCGCCGACATGGACCTGCTCTTCCAGGGCATACCGCTCGACGGGACGACCACGTCCATGACCGTCAGCGGTCCCGCCGTACCCGTGTTCTGCATGTACCTCGTGGCCGCCGAGCGCCAGGGCGCTGACGTCGGCACGCTCAACGGCACGCTCCAGACGGACATCTTCAAGGAGTACATCGCGCAGAAGGAGTGGCTGTACCCCCCGGGCCCCCACCTGCGCCTCATCGGCGACCTCATGGAGTTCTGCGCTGAGCGCATCCCGGCCTACAAGCCGCTGTCGGTGTCCGGCTACCACATCCGCGAGGCGGGGGCCACGGCCGCGCAGGAGCTCGCCTACACCCTGGCCGACGGGTTCGGCTACGTGGAACTCGGACTCTCACGCGGCCTGGACGTCGACACCTTCGCCCCGGGTCTGTCGTTCTTCTTCGACGCGCACATCGACTTCTTCGAGGAGATCGCCAAGTTCCGTGCGGCCCGGCGCATCTGGGCCCGCTGGATGCGGGACACCTACGGGGCGACCACAGAGAAGGCGTGCTGGCTGCGGTTCCACACGCAGACCGCGGGGGTGTCGCTCACCGCTCAGCAGCCCTACAACAACGTCGTGCGCACCTCCGTCGAGGCGCTCGCCGCGGTGCTCGGAGGGACCAACTCCCTGCACACCAACGCCCTCGACGAGACCCTGGCCCTGCCCACCGAGCAGTCCGCCGAGATCGCGCTGCGCACCCAGCAGGTGCTCATGGAGGAGACGGGGGTGGCCAACGTCGCCGACCCTCTCGGGGGTTCCTGGTACGTGGAGTCGCTCACCGACGAGCTGGAGGAGGAGGCGGAGCGGATCTTCGCGCAGATCCTGCGCATGGGCGGCGGACGTGACACGGAGCACAGGATCGGGCCGATGACCTCCGGCATCCTCGCGGGGATCGGGAACGGGTACTTCACGTCCGAGATCGCCGAGGCGGCGTTCCAGTACCAGCGGGCCCTGGAGAAGGGCGACAAGCGCATCGTGGGAGTGAACTGCCACACCGGCACCGTGTCCGGGGAGCTGGACATCCTGCGGATCAGCCACGAGGTGGAACGGGAGCAGCGCAAGGTGCTCGCCGAACGCCGTGCGCGGCGCGACGGAGCCGCCGTCGACCGCGCCCTCGCCCGCCTGCTGGAGGGCGTGCGCGCCCAGGACGGCAACCTCGTGCCGCTCATCATGGACGCCGCCCGCGCCGAGGCCACGCTCGGGGAGATCTGCTCCACGATGGGCGAGGAGTTCGGGACCTACACGGAGGACCCGCGCTTCTGAGCGGCGCGCGTTCGGAGGTGGCCCGGTGTCCCGCCGGACTCCCCTGCCCGGCGTGCGGCTGCCGCGCGGTACGGTGGGGCGCCGGAGGCGGACAGGAGAAGACCGTGCCCGAACTCGACCTCAGCGCGTTCACCGCGGACAACGACGGCTCACCGCGGCTGCGTGCCTACGTGGCCCGACCGGAGGGAGCGGGGCCGTGGCCGGGGGTGGTCGTGGCCCACGAGGCCTACGGCGTCGACGAGCAGATGCGCGGCCACGCCGACCGCCTCGCCGAACTCGGCTACCTCACGATCGTCCCCGACCTGTACAGCGAGGGCGGCCTGCTGCGGTGCGTCGTGCGGGTGATGCGCGCCCTGTCGGCCGGGCAGGGCCGCGCGTTCACCGACATCGCCGCCGGGCGTGCCTGGCTTCTGGAGCGGCCCGAGTGCACGGGCAGGATCGGGGTCGTCGGCTTCTGCATGGGCGGCGGGTTCGCGATCGCCACCGCCCCCTCGTTCGACGCCGCCGCACCCCACTACGGGGTCACACCGTACGACGTGCGCGCGGCCGTTCGCGGAGCCTGCCCGACCGTCGCCAGCTACGGGGCCAAGGACCGGATGGTGCCCGGCGGCGCGGCCAGGCTCAGGGCGGCGCTGGAGGAGGCCGGTGTGGTCAACGACGTGAAGGAGTACCCGGACGCCGGCCACTCCTTCATGAACACGGCGCCCAACGGGCCCCGGTCGCTCCAGCTGGTGCTGCGGGCCTTCGGAGTCAGCCGGGACACCGAGTCGGCCGCCGACGCCTGGCGCCGCCTGGACGCCTTCTTCACCGAACACCTGGGCGACGGACGGACCTGACCCGGGAACGGCGGTCCCGTGCGGGCGGAGCCGAGGAGGGTCGGGGCCGGTCGCGCACGCGGGCGGAGCGTCCCTCGCCCTCCCGCGCATGCGGCAGGATGGAACCATGCAGCCTTCGGACTTTTCACCGAACAGTGCGGTTGACCTCGCTGCGCGCAAGGCGGCCTTGGAGCGCGAGGCCAAGCAGCGCGCCGAGGAGTCGGCCGGTCGAGCCAACCCGTACGCCGTCAACGTCGACGAGGCCAACTTCCAGGCCGAGGTCCTGGAACGGTCGATGTCCGCCCCGGTCGTCCTCGCCGTGCTCGCCGGATGGTCGGAGCAGTCCAAGCAGGTCGAGAGCGCCCTGGACCGCCTGTCCTCGGCCTCCGGCGGCAACTGGTTCCTCGCCAAGCTCGACAGCGAGGCCAGCCCGCAGCTCGTGCAGGCCCTGCGCGTGCCGACCACCCCGATGATCATCGTCGCCGTCCAGGGCCAGGTCATGCCCGGCCCCGCCGGTCCGGCCACCGAGGAGCAGCTGCGCGACTGGCTCGGCCAGGTGTTCGCCGCGCTCGCCGAGCAGGGCATGCTGCCCCCGGGCCACCCCGGCACCGTCGAGGGCGAGCCCTCGGCCGATGCGGGCCAGCAGGCCGAGCGGCCCGAGCAGCCCGAGGTCGACCCGGTCGACGCCGAGGCCCAGGCGGCCCTGGAGCGCGGCGACCTCGCCGCGGCCGAGGCCGTCTACGCCAAGGCCGTGGAGGCCTCCCCGGACGACGTCGAGTCCAAGCTCAAGCTCGCCCAGGTCCGGCTGGTCGGCCGGCTCCAGGAGGTGGACGCGGGCGCCGCGCGCCAGGCCGCGGCCGACCGCCCCGAGGACGTCGCCGCCCAGTGCACCGTCGCCGACATCGACATGTACGGCGGCAAGTTCGAGGACGCGTTCGACCGCCTCGTCGCCACGGTGAAGCGCACCAGCGACGACGACCGCGACCGGGCGCGCACCCACCTGCTCTCGCTGTTCGAGCTGCTGGCGCCCGGCGACCCGCGGGTGGCCGCGGCCCGGCGCAAGCTCACCTCCGCGCTGTTCTGACGTGTGTCCCCCGGGGGGCACGGCGGGGTGCCGACGGCGGACGGGAATTCCGGCGTCGGCACCCACGGACCCCCAGGGCGTCACATACATGGACAAACCGGTAAATCGTCGCGATCTTCTGCTCGCGTGGGCGGCGGGATAGCCCACCGGGCAGGGGGTACGAACCCGGTGACGGCGGGTCGCACGGCCCGATGGCGATCCGGCAGGTGCCCATGAACGACGACGCTCCCCGCTGTGGCCCCGTGGTCACGATCTCGGCGACCTTCGGCGCCGGAGGCGCCGTGATCGGCCCCGCGGTCGCCGCGCGGCTCGGCGTGCCCTTCCTCGACCGCGCCATCCCCAGCGCGGTGGCCGCCCACATCGGCTGCTCCCTCGAGGAGGCGCTGCGCCACGACGGCCGCAGCCCCGGCGGTCTCGAACGCCTCCTCGCCAGCGCGGCGCGGCTCCCCACCGTCACCCTCGGCGGTGTGGACACGGCGCTGACCGGTCCCACCGACGACCAGGGGCGCCTGCTGTACGACCACGAGTTCGTCGAGGAGACCGAACGCGTCATCGGTGAGGTCGGCCACTCCGGGGGAGTGGTGCTCGGCCGCGGGGCCGCCGTGGTCCTGGCCGGCCACCCCACCGCCCTGCACGTCCGCGTCGACGGAGACCGGAGCGCCCGACTGCGCCGCGCCCGCGAGCTGTTCGAGTCCGGGAACCGTGACGAGGTCGGCGGCTACGACTGGTGCGACACGGCGCCCACCCTCCGGCTGCTCGACGACAACGACCGCGCCCGCACCGCCTACGTCCGCCGCTTCTACCGCGTCGACCCCGCGTCTCCGGATCTGTACCACGTCCTCCTGGACGGCACCGCGTTCACCATCGAGGCGTGCGTGGACATCGTGGTCCGGGCGGCCCAGGGGCGCGGGCCGGACGAGGGCGAAGCGCCCGGCGGCGCCGGGAAGGCGGGTGGGGACGGCGGAGCCGGTCGGGTTCCCTGACGTCGCCTCACCGCCCCGTAGTCGTCATGGAAAATTGTGGAGTTTTTTACTAAGGGTCGAATTGTCCCCTCCTGCTGACGATCTGGCCTTGACTCCGGTAGGGTGAGGCGACCCGGTCGCGAGTCCGAACCAGCCCCCTCCCGTGACCGCGGTCCCCGGCGCGGTGCACCATTGAGAGACACCGCGCGCAGCGGACACGCAGGAATCCCCGACGCTCCGCCCGAGCGGACACGCGTGTCGGAACCGCGTCAGGCGCGGGGCCGGCGCTCGGCGCCGGTCGGACCGGGCCCGGGGTCGGCGGAGGGTGACGGGCGAGCGTCCCACCCCGCACCGAAGCGGCCGCTGGGCGTGGTGTGCGACAGGAGGGGGTACCGGGCGTCAGCGTCGACGTCCCCGGGAACGGGGCCGCCCGCGCGCCCCACCGACGCACGACACCAAGCGAGAGCCAAGGAGCAACACGTGGCCAGCCTTCCCAGCGTTTCCTACTCCCTCACCGTCCGCCTCGAACTGGACGCGGGAGGCAGTGCCGTCGGCAGCCTCACCAACGCCGTCGAGCACGTGGGCGGCATGATCACGGCGCTGGACGTGGCGGCCGCCGGTCACGAGCGCATCCGGATCGACGTCACCTGCGCCGCGCGTGACACCGACCACGCCCAGGCGATCGTCGACGCCCTGGGGTCCGTCGAGGGCGTCACCGTCCACAAGGTCAGTGACCGTACCTTCCTCATGCACCTCGGCGGCAAGATCGAGATGTCCTCCAAGGTGCCGCTGCGCAACCGCGACGAGCTGTCCATGGCCTACACCCCCGGCGTCGCCCGCGTCTCCCAGGCCATCGCCGCCAACAAGGACGACGCCCGCCGTCTGACCATCAAGCGCAACAGCGTCGCCGTGGTCACCGACGGCTCGGCCGTCCTGGGCCTGGGCAACATCGGACCCGAGGCCGCCATGCCGGTCATGGAGGGCAAAGCAGCCCTGTTCAAACGCTTCGCCGACATCGACGCGTGGCCGATCGCCCTCGATACCCAGGACGTCGACGAGATCGTGCGCACCGTCCAGGTCCTGGCGCCCGGCTTCGGCGGGATCAACCTGGAGGACATCTCCGCCCCCCGCTGTTTCGAGGTCGAGGCCCGTCTGCGCGAGCTGCTCGACATCCCCGTCTTCCACGACGACCAGCACGGCACCGCGATCGTCGTCCTCGCCGCGCTGCGCAACGCCCTGCGGGTGGTGGGCAAGGAGCTGAGCCAGGTCCGCATCGCGATGTCGGGCGCGGGGGCGGCGGGTACCGCCATCCTCAAGCTGCTCATGCACGCCGGCGCCAAGGACATCGTCGTGTGCGACGTGCACGGCGCGGTGCACGCCGACCGCGAGCAGCTCGACGACAACCTGCGCTGGATCTCCGAGCACACCAACCCCGAGGGCTACTCCGGTGACCTCAAGGGCGCCGTGGCCGGGGCCGACGTCTTCATCGGCGTCTCCGCGCCCAACCTGCTCACCGGCGACGACGTCGCCGAGATGAACGACGGCGCGATCATCTTCGCGCTGGCCAACCCCGACCCGGAGATCGACCCCGAGGTCGCCCACCTGCACGCCGACGTCGTCGCCACCGGCCGCAGCGACCACCCCAACCAGATCAACAACGTGCTGGTGTTCCCGGGCTTCTTCCGCGGACTGCTCGACGCGCAGAGCCACGAGGTCACCTCCGACATGATGGTCGCCGCCGCCGAGGCGTTGGCCGACGTGGTCACCGAGGACGAGCTGGGCCCGAACTACATCATCCCCAGCGTCTTCCACTCCGACCTGTCCACGCACGTGGCCACCGCGGTGCGCGAGGTCGCCCAGCGGGGCCGCGGCAACTGACGCCGGGCGCGGTCCCGGGACGGAAGAGCGCCGCACCGCCCCGACGACAGGCGCGAACCTGGGTAGGGGGGGACCATGGACCAGCCAAGACTGACCGGGCGTCTCCTGGTGGCCGCCCCCCTCCTCCAGGAGGACTCGTTCCGCCGCTCGGTGGTGTTCGTCGTGGACGACACCGCCGACGGCACCCTCGGAGTGATCCTCAACCGCCCCCTGGACACGGCCGTCGACGAGGTCGTGACCGACTGGGGCGCCTACGCCAGTGAGCCCGCGGTGATGTTCTCCGGCGGACCCGTCGGGGCGGGCTCCGGCATCGCCCTGGGTGTGTCGGGCACGGGCGACCCGCCCCCGGGCTGGTCCCCGTTGGAGGGTGTGGACTCGGACCTGGGGCTGGACGGTGTGGGCGTGGTCGACCTGGACGGACCGCCCTCCGTGCTGGGCGGCGCGCTGGGAGCGTTCCGCGTCTTCGCGGGCTACGCCGGGTGGGCCGCCGGTCAGCTGGCCGGGGAGATCGACGAGGGCGCCTGGTACGTCGTGTCGGCGATCGCCGACGACGTGTTCACCACCGCTCCCGAACGGCTGTGGTCGCGTGTGCTGCGACGGCAGGGCGGTGAACTCGCGTTGCTGTCCACCTACCCCGAGGACCCGACGATGAACTGAGCGGCGTCGAGCGACCGCCGTGAGGTGCGCGGCACCCTATACCGTGGAACGCAGACGTGGAAAGGTGTGAGGAACGATGTCGATGGATGTCTTCAACAAGGTTCTCCCGGAGAGCGAGACCAGGCCGGACACCTCGCACGACGACGGTGACCGCGAGCGGTTCGCGCACTACGTGCAGAAGGACAAGATCACCGAGAGCGCCGTCACGGGCAATCCGGTGATCGCTCTGTGCGGCAAGGTGTGGGTCCCCAACCGGGACCCCAAGAAGTTCCCCGTGTGCCCCGAGTGCAAGAAGGCCTATGAGGAGCTCATGAAGTAGGCGTGCTCCCAGACGCCCGCGTCATGCTCCGCCGGGCGGGCCCCGACACACCGCGTGTGCCGGGGCCCGCCCGTCTCCGCGTCCGACCCGGGCGGCCGGTCAGTCCTCGGACCCGGCGGTCGCGTCCCCGGGCGTGCGCCCGCGCGACGCGGCCACGGCCACGCCGCCGGCGCCGATCGCCCCGACGGCCGCGACGAGCAGTCCGGTCAGGGCCGCACCGGTGTTGGGCAGGCCCGGCGTGCCGTCACCGTCACCGCCGTCACCTCCGCCGTCACCTCCGCCACCGTCACCTCCGCCGCCGGGCACGTCGGCGTCCTCGGAGACGCCCACGGTCAGGGTCACCGGGTCCAGCTCCTCGCCCTCGGCGTAGAAGTCCGCGAAGGCGGGGACGCCGTCGGCGGTCAGCGTGGCGGGGATCGCCTCCCAGGTCAGAACGTCCTCGGCCAGGGCGGGGTCGACCCCGGACAGATCCAGGTCGGCGAAGGCCACGTCGTCGTAGGTGACGAGCTCCTCGTCGTCGAGGGACTTGCTCACCACGTCGGCGTAGAGCACGCCGGCGTCGCCGTCGATCTCCACCCGGGGGTCGGTGACCGTCATGTGGAGGAGGGGGTCCCCGTCCTCGTAGGCGTGGCCCCGGAAGAGCACGGTGCCGTCGAAGGACAGGTCCGCGGTGCCCGCGTCGAGGTCGACCTCGCCGTCGCCGCCCGAGAACGCGAAGGTGCCGTCGGCGTTCCGGGAGGCGCCGTCCTCGGCGCTGATCGACCCCTGGGCGATGTCGCCCTCGATGTACGTGCGGAACGACGCGCGGACGCCCCAGTCGGCGCGCCCGGAGTGGACGGTCAGCGGGCCGTCGGGGGTCTCGCCGCCGCCGTCGCCGCCGTCGCCGTCCTCGGCGGCGAAGGAGACCGGAACCCACACGTCCTGGTCGCGGTTGTCCAGGTCGAAGCGGTCGTTGAACACCGCGACGTAGCACTGCGCCTCGACGCAGTCGTAGGAGGTCCCGTCCTTGTCGAAGGCGCCGACCACGTCCAGTTCGGTGCTGAAGGAGCCGTCCTCCGCCGGTGCGGCGTCGTCGCGCAGCCACACACCGGACCCGTACCAGTGCCGCGGGTAGGAGTCCGCGGCCCGAGGGACGCCCGTCAGGGCGACGTAGATCCCCGCGCCGGGGCGGAAGCCCGTGCCCTCCACGGTGACGGCGTCGCCCGCGGGGTCCAGGTCGGCCGAGGGGGTCACCGTCACCCGCGGGTCGTGCGGAACCGGCTCCTCCCCGCCCCGCACGGTGGTCGTGAAGCTCAGCGGGTCCATGGCGGCGCCCGCCGCGTAGAAGTTGGCGAACGCGGCGACGGCGTCCTGGTGCAGGGTGCCGGACGAGGACGTGAGGGTCAGGTCCTCACCGTCCAGGGAGAGCTCGACCCCGGACAGCTCCGTGACCGCGACCCGGCCGAAGTCCTCCAGCGGCGCGGGCGTGGTCTGCTGGACGCCCTCGAAGGGGCGGCTCTCGACGTCGGCCAGCACCAGGGCCGAGCCGTCGCCGTCGAACTCCACGCGCGGGTCCGACAGGCGGATCTCCAGGACGGGGCCGTTGCCGTAGTCGTGGCCGGTGAACGTGACCGTGCCGCCGAAGTCGACGTGGCCGGAGGAGTCCTCCTTGGACACCTCGCCCTCGACGGTCGGGAAGTCGACGGTGCCGTCGGCCAGGACGGTGGCGCCGTCGGAGCCCTCGTACCCGCCCCGGGCGATGAAGCCGGAGACGTAGTTGCGGAAGGACTCCTTCACACCCCAGGCGGCCGATCCGCCCTCGACGGGCACGGTCTGCTCGGCGGAGGCGCTCTGGACGGGGGCGAGGGCGAGCGCGCCGCCGACGGCGGCGGCGCCCGTGACGGAGACGAGGGATCTCAGCAGGCGCCTGGACCGGCCTGGGGCCCGTGTCCCGCTGGTTGACGAGGTGATCATGGGACGGGTGGTTCCAATCGTGTCGGGGGATGGCGGCGTGAGGTGGGGGCGTGCGCGGCGGCGCGGGGGCGGGTCCCGCGCCGCCGGTCGGGCTGGACGGGCGTCAGTCGGTCGTGACCGTGAAGGAGATCGGGTCCATCGCGGTCCCGGCCGAGTAGAAGCCCGCGAACGCGTCGACCGCGTCCGCGTGCAGGGACCCGCCCGTGGAGGTGAAGGACAGCTCCGTGCCGGTGCCGGTCACGCTCTCGCCGGTCAGCTCGGTGACCGCGATCTCCCCGTAGTCGACGAGCGGGTTCGGAGAGGTCTGGAACGGGCCGTCGAAGGTGCGGCTCACGACCCGGGCGTGGACGACGGCGTCGGTGCCGTCGAACTCCACCCGCGGGTCGTGGACCTGGACCTCCAGGACGGGGCCGTTGCCGTAGTCGTGGCCGGTGAAGACCACGCCGCCGGAGAAGGCGGCGTCGAACGAGCCGTCGGTGGCCAGGGTGCCGCCCGCGCCGGGGAAGTCGACGGTCCCGGCCGCGGTGACGGTGGCGCCGTCCACGCCGACGTAGTCGCCCTGGGCGATGAAGCTGGTCACGTAGGTGCGGAAGGACTCCTTGACGCCCCAGTCCGCCGATCCTCCGCTCAGGCCGGTGTCGGCCAGGGCCGGGGAGGGGGCGAGGGCGAGCACGGCGCCGAGGACGGCGGCCGACGCGGTCGCCGCGAGGCCGCGCGGCGTGCGCCGGGCGCGGTCGGTCGTCGGGGGAGTCGTGGTCAGGGACATGGGGTGCTACCTCCGGATGGATGGTGGAAGGGACCGTCCCGGAAGGGGACGGGGACCGACCCGTGGCCCGGTGGCCGGACACCGGATCGGAGTGGGGGAGGTCCACGGCGGTGGACGCCGTCCGTGGCGGGGGCGCCCACGGGGCCGTGTCAGGTGGCGGCCGTGTCGCGGGGACGCCGGGTCGCGACCAGGGCCGCGGCGCCGGTGACGGTGGCGACGACCGCGGCGAGGACCAGCGCCCAGAGCGCTGAGCCGGTGGTCGGCAGCGTGCCGATGCCCTCGTCGCCGCCGTTCTCCGCGTTGCCGGAGCCGGAGCCGCCGGAGCCTGCGGAGTCCGAGCCGGAGCCCGATCCCGAGCCGTCCGCGCCTCCGCCGGATCCGTTGCCGGAGCCGCCGTCCTGGCCCGCGAAGGTGACGGGCACGAACACGTCCTGGCTCCGGTCGCTGGAGCGGGTGTGGTCGTTGCGGGTGACCACGGCGCACTCGGTCGAGGCGTCCGTGCAGTCGGTGCCGGCGTCGCTGGCGCGCACGGTCAGTTCGACGGAGAAGCCGCCGTCGGTGCCGCGCCCGTCGTAGGGGACGGCCAGGCCTTCGCCGTAGGGCGGCGGATTGCTGGACACCCACACGGACGAGCCGCTGGAGCCGTCCATGTCGACGCCGCCGATGCACGGGCTCGGCGCCTGCGCGGCTCCGGCCCGACTGGTGTCGCACAGCGCGACGTAGACGCCCTTGGAGGTGTCGTATCCGCTGCCGGTGACGGTGACGGTCTGCCCGTCGGGGTCGAGCCCCGAGGTCTGGGAGACGCTCAGGGTCGGGGTCTCCCGGGTGCTGGGGACGGTCGCCGGAGGCAGCGTCGTCTGGGTCTGGGTCCGCGTCTGGGACTGGGCGTTCGGCTGGACGTTCGGTGCCGACGCGGGGGCGGCGAACGTGATCGGCACCCGCGCGACGACCGGGGCCGTGGCCGGAGCGCCCGGCGCGAGGACGGGCTTGCTCATGCCCGCGCCCGGCGGCGCCGTGTCGGCCGCGTGCGCGTCTCCGTCGGTGTCCGTCCGGTCGGCGCTTCCGGTCGGAGGGGCGTCGTCGGCGGGGCCTCCGGTGTCCGGGGCTTCCGTGTCCTGAGGGGACTCCGGGGCGGGCCCGACCTCGACGAGTCGGATCTCGAACGGGTCCTCGGCCGCGTCCAGCCCGGCGTCGACGGCGAAGCCGGTTCCGGTGTCGAGGGTCACGGTGAAGGCGCCGCGCTCGCCGACGTCCACCGTGACCGCGTGGTCGGCGTCGTGCACCGCCTCGTCCCCGGTCTCCGCCGCGTCGTCGGCGGCTCCGGTCCCGGCCGGGGCCGCCCAGGTGGACACCTCGATCCGGGACCCGGGTTCGTGCCCGGCTCCGGAGACCGTGACCGTGTCGCCCTCGGGGGACAGTTCCTCGGTCCGGTCGACGGTGGTGATCCGGGGGTGGTCGGTCTCCGCGTCGGAGACCGTCTCGGCGGACGCCGCCACGGGTGGCGTGACGGCGATGACGGCCGTCGCCGCCACGACGGCGATTCTCCTGTGCATGAGGGGCCTTCGCGTTCGTGCGGGGGCCGTTGGGGGTGGCCGCCCGCGAGGCGTGGGGAAGCAAACTTAGGTTATGCTTACCTTGGTGAAGTGAGCCTTACCTAAGTCAGCGTCGGGGCGGGAACAGTGGACCACCGGAATCCCGGGGTTGTCAAGATAATGACGATGTGTCATAAAAATGGGCAGGTCAACCCGGCCCCGCCCGCAGCCCCGCTCCGGCCCGGACGACGGAAAGCGATCACCATGCCCCACGCCGACCACCGGCCCCTCACAGCGAGCCCGGGAACGAGCACCCGTGCCACGGCGCGCACCCGCCCCAGGAGCGAGCCCGCCCGCCCGCGAGCCGTCGCACCCGGGTCCCCGTCGACCGCCACCCGCGCCCCGGGCACACCCACCCGAACCCGCTCCGCCCGCCCCCGACTCCTCGCCGCCGCCTGCGCGGTCGCCCTCGCGCTGGCCGGATGCTCAACGGGCGGCGGCGCCTCCGGGGAGGCCCCCTCCGGAGCCGACGGCCGGGCCATCCCCGAGCTGGCCGAGAACCGCCTCCAGATCCTGGACGGCCCCGCCGTCCCCGACCTGCCCGTCACCGTCCCCTCGGTTGTGCACGACCCCTACCGGACCAGCGAGGACCCCCTGGAGTACGAGGACGTCGAGGTCACCGACGCCAGCCGGATCCTCCCCCTCAGCGGCAGCCTCGCCGAGATCGTCTTCACCCTGGGCCTCGGCGACCACGTCGTGGGCCGCGACGTGTCCGCCACCTTCGAGGAGGCCGCCGGCCTTCCCGTCGTCAGCGAGGGACACGACATCTCCGCCGAGTCCGCCCTCGCCCTCGAACCCACCGTCGTCCTGGCCGACACCCAGAGCGGTCCGCCCGAGACCGTCGAGCAGCTCCAGAACGCCGGAGTCCCCGTCGTCATCGTCGAGGAGGCGTGGACGGTCGACGAGATGTACCCGCGCTTCTCCCGGGTCGCCGAGGCCCTGGGCGTCCCCGACAGCGGCGCCCGCCTCACCGAGCGCACCCAGGGGCAGATGGCGCAGGTCCGCGCGTCCTCCGCCGAGGCCGTCGGCGACCCGAGCGTCGCCTTCCTGTACCTGCGCGGCACGGCCGGGGTCTACCTCCTCGGCGGTCCCGGCTCCGGCGCCGACGCCATGCTCGCCGAGGTCGGCGCCCGCGACGCCGGCGTCGAGATGGGCCTGACCGCACCCTTCACACCCATCACCGCCGAAGCGCTCATCGCCGCCCAGCCCGACGTGATCCTCGTCATGACGGGCGGGCTGGAGTCGGTCGGCGGCGTCGACGGGCTCGTCGGGATCCCCGGCGTCGCCCAGACCCCCGCCGGAGCCGACCGCGCCGTCATCGACGTCGAGGACGGCGTCCTGCTCAACTTCGGACCGCGCACACCGCAGGTCATCGCCGCGCTGGCCGAGGAACTGGCCGCCGCGGGCACGGGCGGGGCCGCCGAGTGACCACGCTGTCCACCCCGCCCGGCACCGACGACGCTCCCGCCCCCGCGGACCGACCCCGACGGCACCGCGTGCGCGCGACCCTGCTGCTGACCGCCCTCACCGTCGCCCTCGTCGCGGTCGCCCTGGTCTCCGCCGGACTCGGCGCCTACCCCGTCCCCGTCGACCAGGTCGCGGCCTCGGTCCTGCACGCCGCCGGGCTCGACGTCGGCACCCTCCCCGACCGGATCGGCCGGACCGTGCTCTGGGACGTCCGCCTACCGCGCGTGGCCCTCGCCGTCGCCGTCGGCACCGCCCTCGGCGCGGCGGGCGCCATGATGCAGGGGATCTTCGGCAACCCGCTCGCCGAACCCGGCGTCATCGGCGTCTCCTCGGGGGCCGCCGTCGGCGCGATCCTGGTCATCTTCAGCGGCCTCACCGTCCTCGGCCACTGGACGATCATCGCCTCCGCCTTCGTGTTCGGTCTGGCCACGACCCTGTCCGTGTACGTGTTCGCGCGCTCCCACGGCCGCACCGAGGTGGTCACCCTCCTGCTCACCGGGGTCGCCGTGAACGCGGTCGCGGGCGCGGCGATCGGCCTGATGACCAACTTCTCCCAGGACGCCGAGATCCAGACCATCACCTTCTGGCAGCTCGGCAGCGTCTCCACCGCCACCTGGTCCAAGGTCGCCGCGATCACCCCCTGCCTGCTGCTCGGCCTGGCGGTCATCCCCCTGTACGCGCGCCGCCTGGACCTGCTCTCCCTCGGCGAGGCGCCCGCCCGCCACCTCGGCGTGGACGTGGAACGCATGCGCCTGGTGGTCATCGCCGCCCTGGCGCTGCTCACCTCGGCCGCCGTCGCCTTCGCCGGAATCGTCGCGTTCATCGGCCTGGTCGTGCCGCACATCGTCCGCATGGTCACCGGGCCCGGACACCGGATCCTGCTGCCCGCCAGCGCGCTCGGCGGCGGCCTGCTCCTGCTGGCCGCCGACCTGTTGGCCCGCACCGTCGCCGCCCCCGCCGAGATCCCGCTCGGCGTGGTCACCGCCGCCCTCGGCGGACCGTTCTTCTTCTTCCTCCTCCACCGCACCCGGTCCAAGCAGGGGGGCTGGTCGTGATCGTCCTGTCCCGACTCCGGCGCCGGACCGCCGCCGCGGTCGCGCCCCTCTCCCGCCCGCCCCGCCTCCCCGACCCCGCCCCACCCGGCACACCCGTGGTCCGCGCGGAGGGGGTCACCGTCCGGAGGGGAGGCCGCCTCCTGCTCGACCGCGTCGACCTCACCGTCCGTGCCGGGGAGCTGGTCGCCCTGGTCGGCCCCAACGGCGCGGGCAAGTCCACCCTGCTCAAGGCGCTCTCCGGCGACGTCGGCGCGGACGGGGGCGGTACCGCCCACTCCGGGTCGGTCCGGGTGTTCGACCGGCCGCTCCCCGACTGGACTCCGCCGGAACTGGCGCTGCGCCGCGCCGTCCTGCCCCAGGAGGCGGCGGTCAGTTTCCCGTTCTCCGTCGCCGACCTCGTCGCCATGGGCCGGGCGCCCTGGGCGGGGCTGTGCGGAGCGGACGCCGACGCCGCCGAGGTCGCCGCCGCGATGGACCGCACCGGCGTCTCCCACCTGGCCGAACGCCGTTTCCCAACGCTCTCCGGAGGCGAACGCGCCCGGGTCATGCTGGCCAGGGTCCTGGCCCAGCGGACCCAGCTGCTCATGCTCGACGAGCCGACCGCCGCGCTCGACATCCGCCACCAGGAACTCGTTCTTTCCGTGTCGCGCGCACTCGCGGACGCCGGTCAGGCGGTTATCGTGGTCCTGCACGATTTGGGGCTTGCGGCCGCCTACGCCCATCGTGTGGCGGTGCTGTCCGAGGGACGCGTCGCCGCACGGGGCGCACCCGCTGACGTGTTCACGGCGCCGCTCCTCAGCGACGTGTACCAGCATCAGATCGATGTCCTGCCGCATCCGCGTACCGGGGCCCCGCTCGTCGTTCCCCGCAGGTAGGTGTCGGAGCGCACGAAAGCGTCCACAGGAGTAGGTCCTATTGGTCTCCACAACTGAACGGCACAAGCACGACGACCCCCACCCCCGCCGCGGGCGGGGCCGTCGGGGCTCGGAAGGAGGGCGGCGCCGCAGGGCCCGACGGCCCCGGCACACCCCCGGCGACGTCGTCCGAGCCATCGTCCGCACCATCGGCGAGATCCTGCTGACCGCGGGTCTGCTCATGCTCTTCTACGCCGGCTACGAGGTCTACGGCGGTCAGTGGGAGACCGACCGGGAGCAGCAGCAGCTCGCCCAGGGACTGGAGGAGGCCTGGGCCGCGCAGGAGGAGGACGTCGAGCCCGGCCCGGAGTCCGAGCCGCTGCCCGGCAGCGCGGACAGCCGCCTGTACCTGCCCGACCTCGATCTCCAGTGGGTCGTGGTCAACGGGACGACGCAGGAGGACATCCGCAACAGTCCCGGCCACTACACCGAGTACGACACCGGGCCGGGCGAGCTCGGGAACTACGGTGTCGCCGCGCACCGGACCCCGGGCCTTTTCTGGGACATCGACCAGCTCGACGACGGCGACGTCATGGTTCTGGAGGACGGGGAGAACTTCTACACCTACGAGGTGTTCCGCGAGGAGACCGTCGATCCCTCCGACGTGTGGGTGATCGAGCCCGACCCGTTCGACGACGCCACCGACGAGCACCCCGAGCGCTCCCTGATCACGCTCACCACGTGCGCCCCCAAGCTGAACAACACCCACCGGCTGATCGTCTGGGCCGAGCTCACCGAGACCACCCCGAAGTCCGAGGGCATGCCCGAATCGATCGCCCACATGGCGCCGGACGCCGAAGAGGACGAGGAGTAGAGGCGGATGTACGGACTGATCTGGCGCGTGCTCCCCGGCCCGTGGCCGTCCAAGCTGATCCTGTCGGTCGGCCTGGTGGCGGGCGCGTGCGCGCTGCTGTGGTTCTTCGCCTTCCCGGCGGTCTCTCCGCACATGCCGTTCAACGACGGCGCGGTCGACGTCCAGGGCGCGAACGCCGTCCCGGAGGGCTCCGGAGCGCTGCCCGGCGGCGAGTCCCCCTCGACGTCGGAGTCCCCGTCGGAGTCGGAGTCCCCCGAACCCTCGGCCTCCGAGAGTTCCTGAGTTCTCGCAGTTCTCGCTCCGCCTGGGCGGTGGGGGGGGGGGGGGGGGGGGGGGGGGGGGGGGGGGGGGGGGGGGGGGCGGGCGGGGGGCGGGGGGGGGGGGCGGCGCCCGGGGCGCGGGCCGGAGGGCGCGA
>NZ_JBITHK010000007.1:372477-383909 GCF_044457925.1 Nocardiopsis sp. NPDC050513
CCCCCCCCCCCCCCCCCCCCCCCCCCCCCCCCCCCCCCCCCCCCCCCCCCCCCCCCCCTGGCCCCCCCCCCCCCCCCCGGGGGGCCGGGGGGGGGGCGGCGCCCCGCCCCCCCCCCCCCCCCCCCCCCACGGGAGCGGCTCCCGGACCGGTCTCCGGGGGCCGCTAACCTCTACCAGGTGAGTAACGGGGGACCAATCGCATGACGGTGACGCAGACCACCACGGAGGACCGCCTGCGCGGGCTCCGCGCCTGGCAGCGGGAAGCGTTCGAGGAGTACTTCCGCCGGGAACCACGCGACTTCCTGGCCGTGGCCACGCCCGGCGCGGGAAAGACGACCTTCGCCCTCACCCTGGCGAGCGAACTCCTCAGGCGGCACGCGGTCCGCGCGATCACGATCGTGTGCCCGACCGAGCACCTGAAGAAGCAGTGGGCCGAGTCGGCCGCCCGCTTCGGCATCCCCATCGACCCCGAGTTCCGCAACGGCCAGGGCGCGCTGGGCCGCCAGTACATCGGTGCCGCGGTCACCTACGCGCAGGTCGCCGCGCACCCGATGCTGCACCGCAACCGCACCGAGGCGCGCAAGACGCTGGTCGTCTTCGACGAGGTCCACCACGCCGGCGACGCGCTGTCCTGGGGCGACGCGGTCCGCGAGGCCTTCGACCCCGCCGCGCGGCGGCTCAGCCTGACCGGAACCCCGTTCCGCTCCGACATCAACCCGATCCCCTTCGTGGACTACGTCCAGGACGGGAACGGGGTGCGCCGGTGCTCGTGGGACTACAGCTACGGCTACGCCCCCGCCCTGGAGGACGGGGTCGTGCGACCGGTCATCTTCATGGCCTACTCCGGGGAGATGCGCTGGCGCACCCGCGCGGGCGACGAGCTCGCCGCGCGCCTGGGCGAGCCGCTCACCCAGGACGCGCTCTCCCAGGCCTGGCGCGCCGCCCTCGACCCCAAGGGCGACTGGATCAAGAAGGTGCTGCAGGCCGCCGACCGACGTCTGACGGAGGTCCGCAAGACCCACCCGGACGCGGGCGCCCTGGTCATCGCCAGCGACCACGAGAATGCCCGCGCCTACGCGCGCATCCTGCGTCAGATCACCGGCAAGGGCGCGACCGTCGTGCTCTCCGACGACCCCACCGCCTCGAAGAAGATCTCCCGCTTCTCCGCGGGGGACGACCGCTGGATGGTCGCGGTGCGCATGGTGTCGGAGGGCGTGGACGTCCCCAGGCTCATGGTGGGCGTGTACGCGACCTCCACCAGCACCGCCCTGTTCTTCGCGCAGGCCATCGGCCGTTTCGTGCGCGTGCGCAAGCGCGGCGAGGTCGCCTCCGTGTTCCTGCCCTCGGTGCCCACGCTGCTGGAGTACGCGGGCGAGATGGAACGCGAGCGCGACCACGTCCTGGACCGGCCTCCCTCGGACGAGGAGTATCCGGAAGAGGACCTCATGAAGGAGGCCAACCGCAAGCGCGACACCCCCGAGGCGGGGGAGGAACTGCCGTTCGAGACGATGGAGTCCGCGGCCGAGTTCGACCGCGCGCTCTTCGACGGCAACGAGTACGGCAGCGTGCCCGGGTCCACCGAGGAGGAGGACTTCCTCGGGCTTCCGGGTCTGCTGGAGCCCGACCAGGTCTCCCAGCTGCTGCGCAAGCGCAACGCCGACCTGAGGGCCAGTGAGATCAAGGCCAGGCGCACGACCGGGAAGGAGCCCGACGAGGGCCCCACGCACGAGGTCGTCGCCGAACTGCGGCGCGAGCTCAGCGGACTGGTCGGCGCGTGGCACCACCGCACGGGCAAGCCCCACGGCGTCATCCACAACGAGCTGCGTCGGGCCTGCGGCGGCCCGCCGGTCGCCCAGGCCTCGCCGACGCAGATCCGCGAGCGCATCGCCAAGCTCCGCACCTGGGCGGTCGGCCGGAAGTAGCCGGGATCGGGCAAACACTTCGCAAGTTCGCGCACGGCTGATCGGCGGAGAGTGTTCGTATCGCTACAGTCCGTGTGGTGATTCGACGAAGCTCTAGCGGTGGCGCAGCCGCACTGTGGTCCGGAATGGTCGTGTGCGGGATCGCCCTGGCGGGGATCGTGGCGGGTACCGCGTACCGGCCCGCCGACGCCGGGGACGGCCCGGGGACGACCGTGGCGGCGGGGAGTCGACTCGACTCCTGCGACTCCTCGACCCTCGACGCCCGGCTGGCCAACCCGGGCCAGGCCGCCCAGTTCCCCGAGAGCGGCGACGTCACGCCGCAGCAGGCTGCCGAGTACGAGCGGCTCCTGCGCGAGGCGATGCTGCCCCTGCGCGGCCAGCAGGCCGAGCCGACGCGCGAGGTCCCGGTGGTCGTGCACGTCATCTCGGCCTCGGACGGGCGCGGCGCCGTCGGCGAGTGGCAGGTCAAGCGGCAGATCGACGTGCTCAACCGGGCCTACCGCGGCGGCTACGCCTTCGGCGGCGAGGGGGCCGACACGGGCTTCCGCTTCCACCTGCGCGACATCACCCGCACGGTGAACGACACGTGGTTCCGCGACTTCAGCCGCCACCGCGACGAGGTCCGCGCGAGCCTGCACCGGGGCGGCGCGGAGACGCTCAACCTCTACACGACCCGACTGGACACCGGGCTGCTCGGGTACTCGACCTTCCCGCAGAACCAGAAGCAGGCGCCGGAGCAGGACGGCGTGGTGGTCGCCTACGACACGCTGCCCGGCGGCGACCGGAACCGCTTCAACGAGGGCCACACCGCGACCCACGAGATCGGCCACTGGCTGGGCCTGTTCCACACCTTCCAGAACGGGTGCGACGACCCGGGCGACTACGTGGACGACACCGCCTTCGAGCGCGAGGCCGCCTCCGGCTGCCCCCGAGGACGCGACACCTGCCGCAGGCAGCCGGGCGACGACCCGGTCACGAACTTCATGAACTACTCCGAGGACGCGTGCATGACCCACTTCACCCGTGGCCAGGGCCAGCGCATGGTCGACCACTGGATGGCGTTCCGGTCCGGGAAGGGAAGGGGCGAGTCCGACCCCCGCACGGCCGCCGCCCCGCCCTCCGCCTCGGAACGCGGACCGTCCGTGGACGTCCGCGCCGCCGTCGCTCCGGACGGACGCGTCGAGGTCAGCACCTCGCTGCGGTAGCGGCTCCGGCGCGGCCCGGCCCTGCGGGGAGACCCCGCCGGACCGGGCCGTTCCCGCGTCCTCGGCCGCGGGGCCGTGCACCAGGGCGGACCAGGCGCGCCGCTAGGCTGTGAGCATGGCAGCGAACACCTACCTGACCGGGATCAAGCCCACCGGTGACTTCCACCTGGGCAACTACGTCGGCGCGATCAAGCCCGCCCTCGCGGCGGCCCGCGAGTACGACACGTACTACTTCATCGCGGACTACCACGCGCTCAACACCGTCACGGACGCCGAGGAACTCCGGCACAGCATCCGGTCGGGGGCTGCCACCTGGCTCGCGTGCGGGCTCGACCCCGAGCGGACCATCGTCTACCAGCAGTCCCGCGTGCCGGAGACGTTCGAGCTCACCAGCATCCTCGGTGCCCTCACCCCCAAGGGCCTGATGAACCGCGCCCACGCCTACAAGGCCGCCCGCGACCGCAACGTCGCCGCGGGCGTCACCGACCTGGACGCCGGGATCAACATGGGGCTGTTCAACTACCCCATCCTCATGGCCGCCGACATCCTCGTCATGGAGGGCACGCACGTGCCCGTCGGCCGCGACCAGACCCAGCACCTGGAGTACACCGCCGACATCGCCGGGTACTTCAACCACCGGTTCGGCGAGGCGTACAGCTTCCCGATCCCCAAGGGCGTCATCGACGACAGCGAGGCGAGCATCCTGCCCGGCGTCGACGGCCGCAAGATGAGCAAGTCCTACGACAACCACATCCCGCTGTTCCTGCCGGAGAACAAGCTCAAGAAGGCGATCCGCCGCATCCCGACCGACTCCACCCCGGTCGAGGACCCCAAGGACCCGGACGGCTCGGTCCCCTTCCAGCTGCTCCAGCACTTCGCCGACGCGCAGACCGTCGAGGACGTGCGCAAACGGCTCGAGGCGGGCGGCATGGGCTGGGGCGAGCTCAAGAACGAGCTGTTCGAGGCGGTCAACGCCGAGATCGGCCCCAAACGGGAGCGCTACGAGGAGCTCATGGCCGACCCCGGGCGGATCGACGCGGTCCTGATCGAGGGCTCCGAGCGCGCCCGCAAGCGCGCCCGCGCCACCATCGACAAGGTGCGCGCCGCCATCGGCGTCGCCTGACCGCGCGCCGAGACGCACGCACCCCCCGGAGGGCGGACCTCAGCCGACCAGGGGCTCGCCCTCCAGCTCCACACCGGCCGCGCGCAGCCGCACCAGGGCGGCGTCCACCGTCGGCCGCGCCACCCCGGCGGTCAGCCCGAGCCGGACCCGAGTACGGAACCCCTCGGCGACGGCGTCCAACGCGGTCGCGCGGACGCAGTGGTCGGTGGCGATGCCCACCAGGTCGACCTCGTCGATCCCGCGCCCGCGCAGCCAGTCGGCCAGGGACGTGCCGTCGCCTGTGACGCCCTCGAAGCCGCTGTAGCCGTCCGCGTACTGGCCCTTGCTGAAGACCGCGTCCACGCCGGCGGTGTCGAACGCCGGATGGAAGTCCGCCCCGGGCGTCTCCGCGACGCAGTGCCTGGGCCAGGTGCGCACGTAGTCCGGCTCGTCGGAGAAGTGCGCGCCCGGATCCACGTGCCAGTCGCGGGTGGCGACCACGGCGCCGTAGTCGTCGGCGTGCGCACGCACGTACTCGGTGACGGCCGCGGCGGTGTCCGCGCCCCCCGCCACGGCCAGGCTGCCGCCCTCGCAGAAGTCGTTCTGCACGTCCACCACGATGAGTGCCTTCATCGCCGCTCCCTCACATCCTTCGTTCCTAAGTCACTGGTGGAAGACGGTGGGCAGCGCCGCGTCGCCGCGCGACATCCGCAGCGCCTCCTCCGGGAGCTCGGACAGCGTCTCCCGGTGCCGTTGGCGCGCCTCGTGCACGCTCTCGTGTCCGACCACCTCGCCCCCGACCACCAGCGGGCGCAGCAGCGGGCGGGTGCCCCTGCCGCCCGACGGCTCGTGGGTGTACACGTCCTCGCTCACGGCGCTCCCGCGGTCGTCCAACCGGCGCACCGCCCACTTGCGTCCGCCCCGGCTCGGCTTGCCCACCGACCGCTTGGCGACCGGTTCCAGGGGCGCGTCCGGGGCCGTGTCGCGCGCCCGGGCCACCAGCTTGTACACGAGGGACACCGTGGGCGCGCCCGACCCGGTGACCAGGGCGGTGCCCACGCCGTAGCCGTTCACCGGCGCCACCGCCAGCGCCTGGACGGAGTGCTCGTCCAGGTCGCCGGTGACCACGATCCGGGTCTCGTCGGCGCGCAGTGCGTCCAACTGCGCGCGGACCCGCCCGGCGGTCGCGGCCAGGTCGCCCGAGTCGATGCGCACCGCGCCCAGCTTCGGCCCGGCCAGCTCCACGGCGGTGCGCACGGCCCGCTCCACGTCGAAGGTGTCGACCAACAGCGTGGTCTCCGGACCCATCGACTCCAGCTGCGTCTGGAAGGCCTGCCGCTCGCTGTCGTGCAGCAGCGTGAACGCGTGCGCGGCGGTGCCGCCGGTCGGAATCCCGTAGGTCCGTCCCGCCTCCAGGTTCGACGAGGTGGCGAACCCGGCGATGTAGGCCGCCCGGGCCGCCGCGACCGCCGACCGCTCGTGCGTGCGGCGCGAACCCATCTCGATCAGCGGTCGCTCGCCCGCGGCGACCACCATGCGCGAGGCGGCGGAGGCTATCGCGCTGTCGTGGTTGAACACGGCGAGCGCCAGGGTCTCCAGGACGACGGCCTCGGCGAAGGACGCCTCCACCACCAGGATCGGGGAACCGGGGAAGTAGGCCTCACCCTCGCCGTAGCCCCACACGTCCCCGGAGAACCGGTAGTTCGCGAGCCAGTCCAGGGTCCGCTCGTCCACCACGCCCCGGTCGGACAGGAAGTCGAGTTCGGCCGTGCCGAAGCGGAAGCGCTCCAGCAGGTCCAGGAACCGCCCGGTTCCGGCCACGACCCCGTACCGGCGCCCCTCCGGTAGCCTGCGTCCGAACATCTCGAACACCGACCGGCGTCCGGCGGCCCCGCTGCGCAGGGCACCCTGCACCATGGTCAGTTCATAGTGGTCGGTGAGCAGCCCGTTGCTGCTGTCCTCGCTCATGGGCACGAGCCTAGTTCTTGCGCCGCCGTGCTTCTGAGGCCGCCCCACCAGCGGCGAGTCAACCGGCGGAGTGGGGCATCTCATCAATACCCATTTGGTTGGTAGGGAACAGGATGTGGGTACCCTGGATCGCATGCTGAGGATTGATCGCTCGATCTACGACCAGATCGTCGCCCACGCCCGCCGCGACCACCCGGACGAGGCGTGCGGCGTCGTGGCCGGTCCCGAGGGCTCCGACCGCCCCGAGCGGTTCATTGAGATGATCAACGCCGAGCGGTCCCCGACCTTCTACCGCTTCGACTCGCTCGAACAACTGAAGGTCTGGCGTGAGATGGACGACAACGACGAGGAACCCGTCGTGGTCTACCACTCGCACACCGCCACCGAGGCCTACCCCTCGCGCACCGACATCTCCTACGCATCCGAGCCCGGCGCCCACTACGTGCTCGTGTCCACGCGCGAGCCGGACACCGTCGAGTTCCGTTCCTACCGGATCGTCGACGGCGAGGTCACCGAGGAGCCGGTGGAGATCACCGGCGGCGACCAGGGCGGCCAGTAGGGCCGTACCAGCGGGGCGGCCGACCGGAATGGGAGCGGCCGGGCCCCTGTTGGGAATGAACGCACAACAACGACCGCTAACGGAGACACCTTCATGGCCATCGAGGTCCGCATCCCCACCATCCTCCGCAACCTGACCGACGACGCCAAGGTCGTCGAGGGCTCGGGCGACACCCTCGGCGCGCTCTTCCAGGACCTGGACAGCCGTTTTCCCGGCATCGGTGAGCGCCTGGTGGACGGCGGCAAGCTGCGCCGCTTCATCAACGTCTACCTCAACGACGAGGACGTCCGTTTCGTCGGCGGACTGGAGGCCAAGCTCTCCGACGGCGACAACGTGACCGTCCTGCCGGCCGTGGCCGGCGGCAGCCGCTAGGCCGGTCATGCGCTACGACTCCCTGCTCGACTCCCTCGGCGGCACGCCGCTCGTCGGCCTGCCCCGCCTGTCGCCCTCGCCGGACGTCCGGCTGTGGGCGAAGCTGGAAGACCGCAACCCCACCGGCTCGATCAAGGACCGCGCCGCGTTCTTCATGATCGAGCAGGCCGAGAAGGACGGGCTGCTCTCGCCGGGCTGCACCATCCTGGAGCCGACGTCGGGGAACACCGGCATCTCCCTGGCCATGGTCGCGAAGCTGCGCGGCTACCGCATGGTCTGTGTCATGCCGGAGAACACCTCCGCCGAGCGCAAGCAGCTGCTGAGCATGTGGGGCGCCGAGGTCCACTACTCCGACGCGGCGGGCGGGTCCAACGAGGCCGTGCGCGTCGCCAAGGAGATGGCGAGGGCCAACCCGGACTGGGTGATGCTCTACCAGTACGGGAACCCGGCCAACGCCCGGGCCCACTACGAGACCACCGGGCCCGAGATCCTCGCGGACCTGCCGGAGATCACCCACTTCGTGGCGGGACTGGGCACCACCGGCACCCTCATGGGGGTGGGACGGTACCTGCGGGAGAACAAGCCGGACGTGCGGATCGTCGCGGCCGAACCGCGTTACGGAGAACTGGTCTACGGCCTGCGCAACCTGGACGAGGGGTTCGTCCCCGAGCTGTACGACGAGCAGGTGCTGACCACGCGCTTCTCGGTCCCCTCGGACGCGGCGCTCAAACGGACCCGGGAGCTCCTCGACCTGGAGGGCATCTTCGCGGGCATCTCCACCGGCGGCGCCCTGCACGCGGCCCTGGGGGTGGCGCGCAAGGCCGAACAGGCGGGGGAGCGCGCGGACATCGTGTTCGTCATCGCCGACGCCGGGTGGAAGTACCTGTCCACCGGGGCCTACGAGGGGACGCTCGACGAGGCCGAGGAGCGGCTGGAGGGCCAGCTCTGGGCCTGAGGCCCGGGGGACGCGACCGCGCTGGCGGCGGTCGGTCCGCCCTGGCCGGGAGGGCCGGCGCACCGCACGGGGCGCCGGCCCTCGGTGCGTCCGGCGGGTGCCGCAGCCCCCGGTGCCGACGGCACCTGTGCGGTGACCGAACCGGACACCAATGGTCAGGTCGTGTGAAAAATTCACACGTGACGCACGTCGCCTGAGATGCAGGCCACATTTTGTACCACCTGGCCGGGCATTGGGGTACACCCGTAACAACGGGACATCCGCAGAACCAGCCGCCATCCGCGCCCAGCGTCGCCACGGACGACGGGGGCGCCACGGATGCCGTGCGGCCCATCGAGAAGGCGACGACGACGTGCGACTCACGATTATCGGGTCCTCGGGGAGCTTCCCCGGGCCGGACAGCCCGGCCTCCTGCTATCTGGTCGAGGTGGACGGATACCGCCTGCTCCTCGACATGGGCAACGGGGCGCTGGGCGCGCTCCAGCGGCATGTCGACATCTACTCCGTGGACGCGGTCTACCTGAGCCACCTGCACGCCGACCACTGTTTCGATCTGTGTTCCTACTGGGTCGCGCGCATGTTCCCGCCCGGCGGCCTCAAGCCCCGCATCCCCGTCTACGGCCCCCAGGGCGTGGCACTGCGGATGGCCGAGGCGTACGGTCTCGACCCCGACCCCGGGATGACCGAGGCCTTCGACTTCCACGAACTCACCGTCGGCGACTTCCGGATCGGTCCGTTCGCCGCCCGGGTCGACAAGGTCAACCACCCCGTGGAGGCCTTCGGGATCAGGCTGGAGCACGAGGGCCGGACCCTGGCCTACTCCGGGGACACCGGGGCGTGCGACTCGCTGATCGACCTGGCCGCCGACACCGACCTCTTCCTGTGCGAGGCGGCCTTCCAGGACCACCGGGAACACCCCAAGGACATGCACCTCACGGGGAGCGAGGCGGGCGAGCACGCGAGCCGGGCCCGCGCGCGCAAGCTGCTTCTGACCCACCTCGTGCCGTGGAACGACGACGAGGTGACGCTCACCGAGGCGCGGTCCACCTACGACGGGCCGATCGGGCTGGCGCGCAGCGGCGAGACCCACATCGTCGGGGCCTGACGGGACCGGAGCACCGGGGGCACGGAGACGGAACCCGGCCGCGGTCGGCACGCGGCCCGCGGACGAACGCCGGCGAAGGTGGCGAAGGGCACGTCGACCCGCGCGGTGGACAGTTCGCGACTCCCGCACCGAAGGACAGCCCGCGGATATACGCTTCTTTCCATGGCTCGACCTGACGGACGCGTTCCGACCCAACTCCGACCCGTGACCATCACCCGCAACTGGCTCCGCCACGCGGAGGGTTCCGCACTCATCGAGTTCGGCGACACCAGAGTCCTGTGCGCGGCCAGCGTCGAGGACGGTGTGCCGCGATGGCGACGGGGCACCGGCGAGGGGTGGGTCACCGCGGAGTACGCGATGCTCCCCCGCGCCACCGACACCCGGGGCGCCCGTGAGTCCGTCCGGGGCAAGATCGGCGGCCGCACCCACGAGATCTCCCGCCTCATCGGCCGCTCCCTGCGTGCCGTCGTGGACTTCAAGGCGATGGGCGAGCACACCATCACCCTGGACTGCGACGTGCTCCAGGCCGACGGCGGCACCCGGACCGCGGCGATCACCGGTGCCTACGTGGCCCTGGCCGACGCGATGAAGTGGCTGCGCAAGCGCCGCAAGCTGAAGAACAACCCGCTCACCGGTTCGCTCGCCGCGGTGAGCGTCGGCGTGGTGCAGGGCCAGCCCCGGCTGGACCTCAACTACCTGGAGGACTCGGTCGCCCAGACCGACATGAACGTCGTCGTGACCGGCGAGGGCAAGTTCGTCGAGGTGCAGGGCACCGCCGAGGGCGCCCCCTTCGACCGGGAACTCCTCGACTCCCTGCTCGACCTCGCCGTCAGCGGCTGCGAGGAGCTGACCGCGATCCAGAAGAAGGCGCTGGCGGAGTGACCGCGGCGAACACGGCGGACTCCACGGGCCCGGTGCGCGGGCGCGTGGGCAGGCGGATCGGCGAAGTCCCGGGAGGAGGTGGACGGGTGCGACTCGTACTGGCCACCCGCAACGCCAAGAAGGTCCCGGAGATGCGGGACATCCTGGCCGAGGCGGGCGTGGAGGCACAGGTCCTCGCGCTCGACTCCTTCCCCGACGCTCCGGACGTCCCCGAGACCGAGCCGACGTTCATGGGCAACGCGCTGCTCAAGGCCCGGGCGATCGCCGCGCACACGGGGCTTCCCGCGGTGGCGGACGACTCCGGCCTGAGCGTCGACGAACTCCAGGGGATGCCCGGCGTGCTGTCGGCACGCTGGTCGGGGCGGTTCGGCGTCGAGGACCGCGACGGAGCCAACCTCGACCTGGTGCTCGACCAGCTCGCCGACACCCCGGCCGAACGCCGGGGCGCGCAGTTCGTGTGCGCGGCGGCGCTGGTCATGCCGGACGGTGTGGAGATCGTGGCCGAGGGGGTCCTGCGTGGCCGACTCCTGCGGGAGCGCCGGGGGGAGAACGGGTTCGGCTACGACCCGGTGTTCGTCCCCGAGGGGCACACGAGGACCACGGCTGAGATGTCCGCGCGGGAGAAGAACGCGATCAGCCATCGCGGCATCGCGTTCCGCACGATCGCCCGGGAGCTCGCCGAGATGATCTGAGCGCGCCGCTCCCGCGCGCCACCGGTGCCGGGGAGCGGCGGGGACGAACGCACGCGGGGCGGTCGCGGGGCGGAAGCCTCGGAGCCGCCCCGCGTTCGCGCTGGCGGGGGGCACGAGTTCCTCCGGAGGAATCTGGGATCCGGGGGTTTGAGCCAGGGGCGAGCGGGGGAGGATGGATCTTGCCTGGATATGGTCCAGGTCACAGACAGCCGGTCTCCGGAAGGAGATCGACTCGCCCGGAGGCGCCGCTAGTCCACGACCCGGTCGCCAGGATGACGATCGACGTGGGACGTCCGAGAGATGAGGGTTACCCTTCACCGAACGGATGGAGTTGACGCTTCCGGGCCCATTGTCTAGACTCGGCAAGTCTTCGTGGGACGGCGAGCGACGGTCAGTCGACTCGGACCCGGGCCGCGATCCATAGACCTCCTCCCAGTCACACCGGTCCGAGCACGTGCTCGGTGCGGGTAGGATCGGGAAGCCGCCTCAGAAATCCGAATGGACGTTTTGGTCCGTTGCGGGTGACGGAGGCAAAACGGACGCTTTACCCCGTTCGGTTGATCCGAAACCGCCGGTTTGGCGGGGCACGGAACACCTGATAAAGTAAAGACACAACAAAGCGGAAACGCAGACGCCTTCCACGGAAGAGCGACCGGACACACGATCCACC
>NZ_JBITHK010000008.1:0-6996 GCF_044457925.1 Nocardiopsis sp. NPDC050513
GCGATGACGCCGTTGCCTCTGGCTCAGAGTTAGCACTGCCGCTTCCTCTAGAGGACTTCCACCTCCAAGCAACTGCCCATGCCGGGCGTACCACGACGGGCCCGGCCGTGGATCCGGCCGGGCCCGCGGTGTGCGGTGCGCGCGTCCCTAGTGGGCCGCGGACTCCTTCTCCGCGTCGGCGGAGTGGTGCAGGTGGTGGCCGCTGTGCGGCTCCACACCCTCGAAGGACACGTAGTCCTTCGTGTACCAGTGCGCCAGGGCCCGGCGGAGCCTGCCCATGGCCTTGCGCTTGCCGGGGCTCTCGACGCCCTTCTCGTCGGTCTCCTCGCCCAGGGCGGACGAGGTGATCGTCGGCTTGCTCAGCAGCGCGTCCACCGTGTCCTGGGAGCTCTCCTTGTGGACCTCGATGAACTCACCGCTGGGCAGCTGCTGGATGACGCCGCTCTCGTACCCGTGCTCCAGGGTCGCGCGGTCGCGCCGCTGCAGACCCAGGCAGATCCGCTTGGTGACGATGAACGCGATGACCGGGCCGACGATGATCGACGCACGGAAGATGTACGTGGTGACGTACAGCTCGATCGAGAACGTCTCCGACAGGATGTCGTTCGACCCGGCGAGCCACAGGATGCCGTAGGCGGTGACGCCCGCGACGCCCAGAGCGGTGCGGACCGGGGCGTTGCGCGGCCGGTCGGCCACGTTGTGCGGACGCCGGTCGCCGGTGATCCACGCCTCCAGGAACGGCCACGCGGCCAGCCCGCCGAAGAGCAGACCCATGAGGCCCAGACCCGGGACGAGGACCGCGATGGGCACCGCGTAGCCGAAGATCTGGAAGTCGAACGTGTTCGGGAAGATCCGCAGCGCTCCCTCGAGGAAGCCCATGTACCAGTCCGGCTGGAGACCGGAGGTGATGGAGGTCGGCGTGAACGGCCCGAACAGGTGGATCGGGTTGACCTGCACGAACGCGGCCAGACCAGCGGCCACGGCGAACGTGAAGAAGAAGAACCCGCCCGCCTTGACCGCGAAGCCCGGGAACATGGGCGTTCCCACCACGGTCTTGTTCGTCTTGCCCGTGCCCGGGTACTGCGTGTGCTTCTGGTGCCACAGGATCATGAAGTGCGCCGCGATCAGCGCGAGCAGCAGAGCCGGCAGCAGCAGGATGTGCAGCATGTACAGGCGCGGGATGATCAGATCGCCGGGGAACTCCCCGCCGAACAGGAACATCGAGATGTAGCTGCCGACCAGCGGCAGCGCCATGATCACGCCCTGGAGGATGCGCACGCCCATGCCGGAGGGCAGGTCGTCCGGCAGCGAGTAGCCGAAGAGGCCCTCGACGATGGCGATCGTGAAGATCCCGACGCCGATCAGCCAGTTGATCTCGCGCGGCTTGCGGAACGCACCGGTGAAGAACACACGGAGCATGTGCACCACCAGCGAGGCCACGAAGATCAGCGCGGCCCAGTGGTGGATCTGCCGGACGAGGAAGCCGCCGCGGACGTCGAAGTCGATGAACAGGGTCGAGGCGTAGGCCTCACTCATCTCGACGCCCTGGAGGCGCTCGTAGGAGCCGTCGTAGACGATCTCCGCCATGCTCGGCTTGAACCACAGGGTCAGGAAGACACCGGTGACGAGCAGGATGATGAACGAGTACAGCGCGATCTCGCCCAGCATGAACGACCAGTGGTTCGGGAAGACCTTGCGCAGGTTCTTCTCACCGGTCTTGGCGAGGTGGAAGCGGTCGTCGATGAAGTTGCCGACGCCGCGCAGCGCCTTGGGTGCTTGCGTGGTCTTACTCATCGACTAGTCCTTCGCGTAGTCCCAGAACGTCGGCCCGGGCGGCTCGGTGAAGTCGCCCGTCGCGACCAGGTAGCCCTCGTCGTCGACGCCGATCGGCAATTGCGGCAGGGGACGGTGCGCCGGACCGAACACGACCTCGGCGGCGTTGGCCGCGTCGAAGGTCGACTGGTGGCACGGGCACAGGATGCGGTGCGTCGTGCGCTCGTACAGCGCCGCCGGGCAACCCACGTGGGTGCAGATCTTGGAGTAGGCGACGATCCCGTTGTGCGTCCAGTTGATCCGCGGCTCGTCCTGCCCCTCGACCGTCTCGGTCATGCCCGACTTGTAGTCGCCCTCCGGGATCTTGATCAGGAGGATGACGGACTTGGCCTTGTCGTTCAGGCTGAGGTGGTAGTTCTGCGCGTACCGCTCGGACTCGCCCTCTCCCTCGCCCTCACCGTGGCCGCCCTCACCGTGGCCGCCATCGTGCGCGACGTAGGGCAGCGCGGTGATCATGCCGTTGGGCTCGGACTCCAGGTCCTCGGCGCGGATGAACCGGTCGGTGCCCTCGACCACCATGCGCACGCCCTCCGCCCAGGGCGTGTCCCTGAGCTTGTCGCCGGGCAGGGGGCCCGTGTCGCGCAGGAGCACGATCGGGGCGAGGCCCAGCGGCAGCATGGCGGCGATGAGCGTCCGCCGCATCAGCGGGCGCCTGGTGAAGCCGCTCTCGTCGGCGCTCTTCATGAAGAAGTCGCCGAAGGAGCCCTTCTCCTCGTCGCTGGAGGGCAGGTCGTCGTAGGGCGAGGAGACCTCGTAGTGGGGCATCACCCTGCGTGCCCACACCGTCATACCGGCGCCGATGCCGAACAGCGCGAGGGCGAGCGTGCCGCCGAGGAGCATGTTCGAGTACTGGCCGATCTGCGGGTCCGCGATCGCCGGGACGTCCTCCGCGTTCGGCGGGAACAGGTAGTAGGAGACCAGGAAGCCGACGCCGCCCAGGAAGGCGATGACGAACCACAGCGAGGCGATCTTCTCACCCCGGCGCTGGACCTCCTCCGAGTGCGCGTGGGTCTCGGCGGCCGGGTAGGGGCCCTCGTGCTCGGCCTCGGCGGAGGCGCTGGAGACCACGCTCTCCCCGGCCTCGGAGGACGGGGTGCCGAGCACGCGCTCGGGACCGTCGGCTCCGGCCTCGGTGTTGTCGTTGTTGTTGTTCTCAGTCATGTGCACGCTGCTTCGCGGTGATCCAGATCGCGCAGGCGATGATCAGGGCCAGGCCGATGGTCCACGAGATGAGGCCCTCGGCGACCTGACCGACGCGCGCCAGGTCGAAGACGCCGCCGGCGTTCGGCTCGTCCTGCAGGGTCTTCACGTACGAGATCAGCTCCTGCTTCTCCTCGGGCGTGATGACCGCGTCGGAGAACATCGGCATGGCGCCGGGGCCGGTGACCATGGCCTCGTAGATCTCGCGCGGGGTGGCGTCGTGGATCTCGGGGGCCCACCGGCCGTCGGTGAGGGCGCCGCCGGCACCGGACCAGCTGTGGCAGTGCGCACAGTTGGTCAGGTACAGCTTCATCCCCATCTCGGTGTCCTCGGCACCGGCGATGTACTCCTCGTACTCGGCCTCGAACTCCTCGAGCGCGGCCTCGTACTCGGCCTCGGCTTCCTCGACGGCCTCCTCGTACTCCTCCTCGGAGTCGAACTCGGCGCGGTTGACGCTGAAGTCGGCCCTCTGGGGGGCGAGGTCCGGGACGTCGTAGGGGACGTCCGCGCCGCTCTGGCCGTCCCTGATCTGCGCGTTGTAGTACGCGATCAGGTTGGCCAGGTCCTCGTCGGACATGGCCATGGGCTTGCGCGGCATCTGCACGTCCGGGTTCGCGGACGGCATGCGGCCGGTGCTGACCTGGAAGTCGATCGCCGCGGGTCCGACCTCGCGCAGGTCCGGACCCTGGACGCTGCCGTCCTCGGCCAGCATGCCGGACCCGTCGTAGTTGTGGCACGTGGCGCACGACTGGTCGAAGATCTGCCGGCCCTCGGCGACGTCGACGTCCTCGGGGGACGGCGCGTCAGCGGCGAGGGTCTGCGCCTGCGCCTGGTCGGGGGTGGGGGCCAGTGCGGCGTACCCCACCCCGAACAGGGCTAGCGCGAGGATGACGACGACATACCCCGCCAGGGGATGCCGTCGCCGCGCGGTAATCCATTTCACGGTTTCCCCGTTTCGGGTTACTGGATGAAGTAGATGGTGAAGAACAGAGCGATCCAGACGACGTCGACGAAGTGCCAGTAGTAGGACACGACGATCGCGCTGGTCGCCTGCTGGTGGGTGAAGCGCTTCGCGGCGTACGTGCGTCCCAGCATGATGAGGAACGCCAGCAGCCCACCGGTGACGTGGAGACCGTGGAAGCCCGTGGTCAGGTAGAACATCGAGCCGTAGGCACTCGACTGGAGAGTCAGGCCCTCGTGCGCGATGAGCACGTAGTACTCATAGGCCTGTCCGAGAACGAAGAACAGGCCCATGAAGAACGTCAGGAAGAACCACGCGCGCAGCTTCTTGACGTCACCGCGCTCGGCGGCCCAGACGCCGGCCTGCGCGGTGAAGCTCGAAGCCACGAGCACCACGGTGATCGCGGTCGCCCACGGCACGTTGAGGTGCGTGTCCGGCCACGGACCCAGCTCGGGGTTCCCGTTCGTCACCGATCGGATGGTGAAGTACATCGCGAACAGCGCTGCGAAGAACATGAGCTCGTTGGCGAGCCACACGATGGTGCCAACGCTGACCAGGTCAGGACGCTTCGCCACACCATGCTCTGGTGTCGGAGTTGTTTTGAGGTTCGCGGTTGCTGTCGCCACGGGAGCATTATTACGGCATCTCGCGGGGACCCGTACCCGACCCCCCGTAAGGGGGCGGATCAGTACCGGTATCGACCATCCAAGTGCCCCGGACCGGGGCGTTCACCGTGACTCGGGCGTTACTGTACCGACTCGGCCGCCGTCCGTGCGGCAGCGACCCGCCGAACGCGGCCGACCGGCGCGATCCTGGGCGGCTGAGGCGATCCGTACCCACGTGGAATCCACCCCAACCCCCCTCGGCCAACGCGCAGGTATCGAAAGGGTCACCGTTGCACAACGCCCTGCCGGGGACGTGTGGGCGGTCCCCCTCGGAGTGCTGGCATCCTGGAGGTGTCGAAGGTCTCAGCCCCGCCACCCGGCCTCCCGGGGGCTCTGGGCACCGGGACCGCGAGGCAATAGAGTCGAACACACACAGCCAACGAACGCCCCGGCCGCGCCCCCTCGACGGCGGCCGAGGACCGACGTGATGGGACGGTTGCGCGATGGTGGTCAGCGGTACGGACACGGATGCCCGGATGCGCGTGCTGGTCTACAGCGACAAGGCCGAGACCCGCGAGAAGGTGCTCATGGCGATCGGCCGCCGCCCGGCCGCCGACGTGCCCCGGGTGGAGACGGTCGAGTGCGCGACCGCGCCCGTCGTGGTCCGCAGGCTGGAGGCGACCGACCCCTCGGAGCGGATCGACGTGGCCATCCTGGACGGCGAGGCCGCCCCGGTCGGCGGAATGGGCCTGTGCCGCCAGGTCAAGGACGAGATCTTCCGCTGCCCGCCGGTCCTGCTCCTGGTGGGCCGGCGCGACGACGGCTGGCTCGCGACCTGGTCGCAGGCCGACCAGGTGGTCAGCCACCCGATCGACCCCGTCGCGCTCGCCGAGTCCCTGGCGGAGCTGATGCGCCAGCGCGCCGCCGCCCTCAGCGGGTGACCCGGTGGGCCACCACGCGACACTGAGCGGGCGTCACAACGCCGACCGGGAGATGCGTCGGCGTTGCGTCGTGCGCGGTGCGCTCAACCACGGTGCGGACACCGGGCGATGGCGTGGCCGCGCCCCGTCCCGTCCCCTCGGGCGCTGACCGGCGGCGGAGCTGACGCGTCAGCGTGCCGCCGCCCCGTCGCGCCCCCATGCCCGACCGCACCGTGGAGTCGAAGAAGCGATGAACACCAAGCCCGACCGTCCCGCCGACCGCGCGTCCGCCGTCACCGAACGGACCTGGTCCACCCTGATCACCGCTCTGCTGGGCGGTCAGACGCTCAGCGCCGCCGACACCGAGTGGGCGATGAACGAGATCATGGCCGGCTCGGCGACCGACGCCCAGATCGCCGGGTTCGCCATCGCGCTCCGGGCCAAGGGCGAGAGCGTGTCCGAGGTGACCGGTCTGGCCAGGGGCATGCTCGACAACGCCGTCCGGATCAGCGTCCCCGGACCGACCCTGGACATCGTCGGGACCGGCGGCGACCGCGCGCACACCGTGAACGTGTCGACGATGGCCGCGATCGTGGCGTCGGCGGCGGGTGCGCGCGTGGTCAAGCACGGCAACCGCGCGGCCTCCTCGTCCTGCGGGACGGCCGACGTGCTGGAGCGGCTGGGCGTGGTGCTGGACCTGCCCCCGGAGCTCACCGCCCGGGTCGCGGAGGAGGCGGGCATCACCTTCTGCTTCGCCCCGTTGTTCCACCCCTCGCTGCGCTACGCGGCCAAGCCGCGCCGTGAACTGGCGGTGCCCACGGTGTTCAACTTCCTGGGTCCGCTGACCAACCCGGCGCGGCCCACCACGTCCGCGATCGGGGTGTTCGACGAGCGCATGTGCGAGGTGATCGCGGGAGTGTTCGCCGGTCGCGGCTCCTCGGCCCTGGTGTTCCGCGGCGACGACGGCCTGGACGAGTTGACCACCGCCACCACGTCCACGGTGTGGGTGGTCCGCGACGGCGCGGCCCGGAGGGAGCGGCTGGACCCGGCGGACCTGGGCATCGGGCGTTCCGCGCCCGACGCGCTGCGCGGCGGCGACGTGGAGTTCAACGCGCAGGCGGTGCGCGACCTGCTCGCGGGTCGGCGGGGTCCGGTCCGGGACGCGGTCCTGCTCAACGCCGGCGCGGCGCTCGCGGCCGTGGACGGCGTCGGCGACTCCCTGGTGGAATCGGTGCGCGCGGGCTACGAGCGCGCCGCCGCCGCGGTGGACAGCGGCGCGGCCGAGCGGGCGCTGGCGACCTGGGTGGAGACCAGCCAGGGCCTCGCCAAGGGCGTCTAGGGCCGCGGAGTCACGCACGGGGGGCGCGGGGTGCGGGCACCCCCCCCCCCCGCGGCGGACCCGGCCGGACACCCCACGGCGAACGGCCCCGCCCGGGCGGGCGTGGGGTAGGTATCGAAACTGTGATTGGTGTGGGTG